>JBHHXL010000056.1:0-16915 GCA_046757065.1 Anaerolineae bacterium | reverse complement strand
TGTTGATCGCCGGGCGGCGAGGCAAGCGTCTGCACTAGTTCTGTACATGAGCCTTTTTCTTTTGTAAGGATGGATGAAGGATGAAATTTCAGCTTCAAAATTGCGGGTGAACGGCCAGATATTGCTGCAATAGTTCCGCTGTGCGGCCCAGAATGTCGTACGATTGCCACTGGCTGGACCCTCCGGCGATAAAGATGGCCGCGCCCTTGACGTAATCATCCTGGCGCAGCTCTTCATCGTACCAGATCAACTGGTCCATATAGACGCCGGGGCCGTCGTCACGCAGGCCGTTGGCGATCCAGGTGCTGACGAAATCCTGCCAGCCCTGGGCTTCGGGGGGGCCGGGCCGGGGATGGATCAGGCCATCGATGCCACATTCGGTCATCAACAGGGGAATATCGCCATAGCCCATCGGGATTAGATGCTGGCGGTAAGCTTTGCGATAGCGCAGGGTGAACCAGCCTTCATCGCCCTGGTCGGGGCCGTTGTTCAGTTGCAAGGCCCCCGTGCCAAACTGCATGATTGGGGCCGAGTATTCGTGCAGGCCGAGGTAGCCGCCGTACTGCCGGATCGCGGCCAGGGCCGGCGCGAAGTCGGGCCATAGCTCCAGCGGTGGATGCCCGGTGGCAAAATTGCCAACCACCGATTTGACCCCCTGTTCGGCCAGCAACCGCGTCCGCTCCGCCTCAAAATCGGCCAGGCGTTTCATCTTGTCGGGGGTATCGGCCACCGGCTCATTGAAGCCTTCCCAGGCATCGAAATGCTCCATTCGGGTCGGTTCCGTCGCAATCGGCAGCAACCGCTCCACAAACGCCCGCGCCAGGGGCAGCGGGTCCGCATCCAGATTAAGCTGATCCAGTTCAAAGCGGCCAATCAAGAGCGCCTTGGGGGCCAACTCTTTGATGCCTTTGGCAAAGTTTGGATCCAGCTCCAGGGTTTTGACCAGAGGCGGCCTGCCAACTTCGATCAGCCGCAGCACCTCCGCCAGGTTGCGGGTGATGAACAGCCCCAATTTGCTGGGCGGCCCCGGTGGATAGGGCGTCGGCGTTGGGGTGGGGGTCGGCTCCGGCGTATCGGTCGGAGCGGAGGAGGAGGTGGCCGTCGCCTCCTCCGGCGTTGGCAACGGCGACTCGCCGCCGGTCGGCTCCGGGGTCGAGGTTGCGCTGGGGGTATCGGTCGGGGCCGGCGGCGGGCGCGTGCCGGTGGCGGTGGGTGTTGCGGTAGGAGCGCGGGTGCTTCCGGCCAGGGGCGTGCGCGTTGGGACGGAGGTGGAAATGTGCCGGGCGGCCTGCGGCCCATCCGGACGGGGAAGCAACTGGCAGGCATCCAAAAATGCCAGCAGGCCCAATAGACCGGCGCCCTGTAAAAAACGACGCCGGTCCAGGCTATTCGATTTCATCCGGTTCGTCATCGATAAAATCCCAGATTCGAGTGGAGAGTTTCGGTTTCGAGGAGGGTTCGGGGGCAGGTGGGGGTGTCTCGTGGGCGTAAACCGGACACCCTTTGAACTTGAAATAGCAATTATCGCAGTAGGCTCCGGGCCGGGCCAGGAATTGTCCGGCCAATAGGGTTTCAATCGACTTGCGAAGGGCGCTGATATTGCGCCGGTATTGGGCTTCGGATAGCTCTACCTCAAGCACATCATCGGTTCTCAACCACAACTGGCGCACCCGCACCGGGCGTTTGGCAGGATAAGAAGCGGCCGTCAGGGCGTGCAGGGCGGTCAGGCCCAGATCGGTGGTCAAAGTCTCGGGATCGGGAAGCGGCCCCGGCCCGGTTTTGAGCTCGGTGACGACGACCCCGCCATCGGCGGCGCGATCCAGGCGGTCGACCTCCGCGCTCAGGCGGACGGTCTTGCGGCCCAGCGTCAGGGGCAGTTGCAGCGTCTCGTTGCTGGCGATCATATCCGGCCACTCCCGGCGCAGGCGGCGATGGTAGGCGGCCAGCGCCTGGCGAGCAACCATCAGGACCGACTCGGCCAGGCCCCCTGCGCTACGCGCCTGAGCCGCCAGAAGGTCCAGGGCCGCCGGCAATTTCATGCGCCCCGGTCCGCCCTGGGCGTGCAAGGCGCGTAAGGTCACTCGCAGCAGATGATCGATCTCCCGGTCTTCCTGGCTGACCCCGGCCACGGGCTGTTGCTGTCGAAAATGGTAATGTAGCGGGCACTGCCCCAAAATACGAAAATCATCGGGAGTGAGAACAGGCGCAAACCCCACGAACGCTCCAGCCTTCTAATGGAGATTGGAGATTTGGGCATTTCAATCTCCAATCTCCCCATCTCTAATCCCCGAATCCAGACGAATCCCAAACTCGGTATCCCGGCCATTATAACAGATTCCGCCCTAACGACAAGCCCGTCATCAAATAAGGCCGGGCATATCGCGCTGAGGCGAACCTGCGTCCAGTATCTCATTCCAGGATATTAGGTATTGGTTACTGGTAATCATCGCGAATAATCAATACCTGATACCCAATTACCGGCTTGGGACCTCTGGCTGAGTAGTTACAGCTACAGTGTACTACTCATCCAGCAGGTAAACCGGCTCCTCGTAATACCTGACCTGGCCGGAGGCAAATTTGTCCAGCAACAAATGGTGGAGCCACTCGTTTTTCTCGCGAAGGGTCTTGCCTGATTTCAGGTGTCGCAATTGGGCGTTCACTCGCAGCACCCGGCCGGGGATGACGAAGCGAGTAATGCCCGCCGGCATCGCCCGCCCCGATTGCGCAATTTGCAGAACCTGTTCAACCGTATAGTTCGGAAATACGACCAGGGCTCCCAGGTCGGGGTATTCATTTTGCAGCTGCACCAGATCGCGTTCCAGGGTGCGGGTCACGTGATAGGCGGCGATGTACGCTTCCGTGACTTTGTTCAGAGCGTCCAAACGATTGACCTGCGGCGCGGGTTTGATCAGGTAAATCTTGCCGGTTCTGGTATGCAGATAGCATAGGCCGCCATACTCCAGCATTTCCTCCAGGACCTTGTCCGGGCCGGTTTCTACCATTGAGATTTCAGGCAGAGCATCCAGTTGCCGGACCAGCTCCTCGGGGTCAGCCCCGCGAACAGCGTGATACCAGGTCTGCAAATTGAGATTGTTCTTGTCGGAGATCACCTGGACGACGCAGTGGGGATAGCTGAGCGCCTTCAGGGCGGTGGTGCGGGTCGCCCCATCCAGGACCACGTAGCGATCGCCGGCCTCGGCCACGACGGGCGGATTGGCCAGGATGCCGTCCACCTCCAGCCGGTTCTTCAGGCGGTCCACGCGACGGGGATCGACGTGCTCGTGGGGGTAGACCTTGTCCAGCGGCACGAACTGAAGCGAAAGCAGGCTGCCCCGCTGCACCTGCTCGATGAGCTTGATGACCCGCTCGGCCACGGTCGTGGCGGCGGCCAGTTGGGCGTCCTCGGTGCTGGCCGCAATGTGGGGGGTGGCGATGACCCGGTCGTGCTGGGCCAGGCGGCTGTCGGTGGCCGGCTCCTCGACAAAGACATCGAGGGCCGCCCCGGCGATCTGCCCCCGGTCCAGGGCAGCCAGCAAGGCCGCTTCGTCAATCACCATGCCGCGAGCGGTGTTGATCAGGTAGGCGGTCGGTTTCATCAGCGCCAGTTGCTCGGCCCCGATCAGGTTTTCGGTTTCCGGTCTGGCGGGCACGTGCAGCGTCACGAAATCGGCCTCGCGCAACAGGTCGAGCAGGTCCACCGCCGCCACCCCGTCTTCGAGGTTCAGTTCCGGCGTGGGGCGGTATTGGTTGACCAGGACCTTCATGCCGAAAGCGTGGGCGCGGCAGGCCACCTCGCGCCCGATCCGTCCAAAGCCGATGATGCCCACGGTTTTGTTGGCCAGGCCCGTTCCCATTAGGCTACTCTTCTCCCAACGGCCTTCCTTCAGGCTCAAATCGGCGCGGGGCAGGCGGCGGGCCAGGGCCAGCATCAGGGCCATCGTGTGTTCGGCCACGGCCACGGTGTTGGCGTCGGGCGCGTTGACCACGGCGATCTCGCGGTTTTGGGCGGCCACCACGTCGATGTTGTCCAGGCCGGCCCCGGCCCGCCCGATGACCTTCAGGCGCAGCCCGTGCTCGATAACCTCGGCGGTGATCCGGGTGGCGCTGCGGACGATGACCGCCTCATACTCGCCGATGATCTTCAACAACTCACCCGGACTCAGGCCGGGTTTAAGATCAACCTCGGCGTGCTCTTGCAACATCTCCACCCCGGCCTGGGCGATAGGGTCGCAAATCAGCACCCGAGGGCGACGACTGTCATGTATCATTTGCAATGGCCTCCTTTCTGCGCGCCGGCGCGGACAGCAAGCGCGGCGAGACCGAGGGCCCGATCTCGCCGCACTGTGATTGAGTAGCTACGCTAACGAACTACAGTTTGGCTTCGCCGCGCCCGCCTTCGATGCGTTTCCAGGCCACGACGACCGCCAGGACGATGATGATGGCGATGATGACTTCGGCCACACCGTTGGTCAGAACAATGGGGATGGTGGCCTCAAACGGCAGATAGCCCCGGATGACTGCCATACCCAGCACCAGGATGGTGTTGGTCAACGTGCCGACGGCGGCGGCTACAGCCAGGGCCCCGTATTCGTTCCAGCGTTTCAGGCCGGCATAGGCGAAATAGGCCGTGATGCCGATGAAGATGCGGGGGAACACAGCCACCAGCGGGTCCTTGAAGAGAGGAACGGTTGCTTGCAAGAAGCTAAAGATGCCGAAGATAGTGCCGATGATGCCGCCCACCAGCCAACCTTCCATAACGCCGCCGATGATGGCCGGCACGTGCAAAATGGTCGCATTGCCGGACAGGTTCGGTACGGGGATAAAGCCAATTCGGGTAACTGCTAACAAAATAGCGATAGCTGCCAGCACACCCGAAACAACAATACGTCGCGTGTTTAAGGTCGTGCTCGAAGCGCCAGTCGTACTAGCCATTGGACTCCCTCCTTGGGATGTTTTGAGCGGGTCTGTCACGACCCGGTTTCAACAGAGATAAATTACAAGGTTGTTTTCCAGGCTCCTCCTCCTTTCCTCCCCTACGCTCCCAGCTCCCGGTGGGCCGGTACATCCGCCAGGCCCGTTGCCCGGCGCACGGCTCTGACCACGGCTTCGGCCAGAGCTGCGGCGGCCACCGTCCCGATCACACTGACATCGACCTTGGACTCTGTTTTACGCCCCGTGGCCAGGGCGAAGACCGTGTCCCCGTCGAACATGGTGTGCACGGGCCGGATGGCCTGGGCCAGGCCGTCGTGGGCCATTTGAGCCATCTTGTTGGCCCCCTCCTTGGACAGAACGGCATCGGTGGCAACGACGGCCAGGGTGGTGTTGGCGGCGATGGCGAAAGCGGTCTGGCCCAGGTCGCCGTGCATGCGCTCGACGGTGTTGATGAAGCCGGGGCCTTGCGGGTTTCGAGGGCCGGCGATTTGCCGGCCGCTGTCCGGATCGAAGACGTCGCCAAAGGCATTGACCGCCACCAGCGCCCCGACGGTGATCTTCCGCTCGCCGCCGATGCGCCGGGCTGCCGTCCCGATCCCGCTCTTGGTGGCGAAGACCGGCCCCAGCAACTTGCCGATGGTGGCCCCGGTTCCTGCGCCGAGGCTGCCCTCGGCCACGGGCTGGCGGCTGGCGGCCTGGCAGGCGGCGTAACCGGCCTCCGGCCCGGGCCGCGCCTCGGGCTTGCCTACGGCCAGATCGAACAGAACCGCCGCCGGAACGATGGGCACCACCCCCAGGCCCACGTCGAAGCCCAGGCCGCGCTCCTCCAGCCAGCGCATCACCCCCGCCGCCGCGTCGAGGCCGTAGGCGCTGCCGCCGGTCAGGAGCACGGCGTGGGCCTGCTGCACCAGGTTGCCCGGTCGCAGCAAATCGGTTTCCCGCGTACCCGGCGCGGAGCCGCGCACGTCCACCCCGCCGACCGCCCCCTCCCGGCAGAGGACCACGGTGCAGCCGGTCGCCGCTTCGGCGTCGGTCCAGTGGCCGACCTCGATGCCTTCCACGTCGGTTAAGGTAGCGTTCATCGCAAACCCCGGCTCTCGTTGGGATGGTCTGCCTGCGGCAACTACCTTCGTGATCCGTGTTGCGCCTTGCGCGATCTGGTGTCTTAAGGCGTAAAACACCAGGCGCATCACGTACCTTCTATTCCTCCGCCACGCCCAGAAAGCGTATTGCAGCCACGGCATACAATCGGGTCGCCTCGATCAGTTCGTCCAGGCCCAACCACTCGTCGATATGGTGCGGGATGTGAATGTCGCCGGGGCCGACGGTGACGATGGGCACGCCTGCCCGGCTGGAAAGGATGGTGCCGTCGGTAGTGCCGGGCACGCCGCCGTAAACCGGCTCTTTGCCGCTGACGTCGCGGTAAGATCGGTCGAGCACCTCAACGATCTCGGCCTCGGGCGGGGTGAAAGTGGGTTCGCGGGCCTCGATGCACTCGTACTCGAAAGTGACCCGGTTGCCTTCCGCCGCCTCCACTTCGGCGATGCAGGCTTTGATCCGGGCCGTCAGGTCCTGGCTGGTCTGGCCGGGGATCAGGCGGCAGTCGATGACGAGCTGGCTTTGACCGGGCATGACATTGTTCTGCGGCTCGCCCTTGACCGGCGAGGCGATAATCGTGGGGGTGATGCTGGGCTGGCCCAGGTGTTCGTGGAGGCCGTGTTCGGCGATTTGGGCTGCCTCCAGCTCGCGCAGCTTGAGTAGCAGGGCCGCCATCGGATAGGTGGGGTTGACGCCCGTCAGGGGCATAGCCCCGTGCGACATGACGCCGTGGCAGGTGATCCTGGCCCACATGACCCCCTTCTGGCAGATGCAAAGGTGATTTTCCTCCGGCTCGCAGATGATGGCCGCATCGACCCGCCCGGCCCAGCCGCGCTCGACGAAATCCTTGACGCCGATCATGCGGCCCTCCTCATCGACCAGGGCTCCGATAAGAATATCGCCGCGCAGCTTCAGGCCGCTGTCGAGGATGGCCTTCGCCGCGCAAATGGCGGCCACCAGCCCGCCCTTCATATCGTTCGCCCCGCGACCGTACATCTTGCCGTCCACGATCTCGGCGGAAAAGGGGCCGCCGTAGGTCCAGGCGGCGGGGTCGCCTTCGGTGACGACGTCGGTGTGGCCCTCGAACATCAAGGTCCGCTGCCCTTCGGTTCCAGGCAGGATGCCGATCACGTTGGGCCGCGCCGGGGCGACGACCTGCCAGTGGGTTTCTAGCCCCATCTCTTCAAAGCGATCCCGGACCCAGGCCGCCGCCTGCTCCTCACCCTGGTTGAGTTGGGGGCGATAGACGCTGGGAATCCGGACCAGTTCCTGGGTCCAGGCGATGACCCGGTCAGGATCGATCTGGTCCAGGACTCGTTGCTCGAGGTTGGTTAGCATTTCTGTTCACGCTTGTCGGTCGATTGAGATGACTACTGGGTGCGATTCATTTTGGGGGCGAGATTTGATGCGATGGTTCTCTCCCCCCCTCGCTTCGCGTCCCCCCCGCTGGGGGGGAAGCCAGCCAATCCTCCCCCCAGCGGGGGGAGCTAGAGGGGGGGAGAGAACTATGGCGAATCCCCCAATCTCCAATCTCTAATCTCTGATCTCCAGATTTTAGAACGGAAACGTATTCCTAAACACCAGCATCGCCGCGGCGAAGGCCAGCACCAGCCCCATCACCCCGTAGTCCATCTGTTGGAAGCGCAGGTTCAGCAGGTGGGTGCGCCCCACTCCGCCCACGTAACAGCGAGACTCCATCGCCAGGATCAGGTCTTCGGAGCGGCGGAAGGCGTCAATGAACAGCGGCACGATCAGGGCCAGCATATGGCGCGTGGTCTGGATGAACTGAAACTTGCCCCCGCCCCCCAGGTCCGCCCCCCGCGAGGCTTGCGCTTTCATAATGATCTCCAGTTGCTCGGCGAAGAGCGGTACGAAGCGCAGGGCGATGGTGAAGATCAGGGAGATTTCGTGGGCCGGCACCCTCAGGCGGGCGAAGGGCCGTAACATATTTTCCAGACCGTGCGTCAGCTCGGTGGTGGTGGTGGTGTTGGTCAACAGGCTGGTCAGGAAGATCAGCTCCAAAAAACGCATCACCGAGACGAGGACCAATTGCACGCTGCTGTTGGTGATGTTAATAATGCCCCACTGGAAGTAAGATTTGATGACGACATTGGGCAGGACGAAGGTGTCGCCGTAAAAGAGCAGTTGCATCGTGGCCAGGATGATGATCAGAGGCAGGGCCGGTTTGACGCCCATCAAAATATATTTCAGCGAAATCCCGGATACAAGCACCACGGCAAAGGTCGCCAGCAATAGGACGATGTTGGCCAGGTAGGTGTAATTGAAGGTGATGGCCGCCACCAGCAGAAGCATAATCGTCAGCTTGGAGCGGGGGTCCAGGCGGTGCACCAGCGAGTTGCCCGGCAGGTACTGCCCGATGGTGACATTCCTCAGGAATTCAAAATCTTCCATATATCCTCTTCCGCTTCGGCCACGGTCAACGGCAACCGGGCCAGGGGGAAATTTTGGGCCTGCAAACGGTGGCCGACCTCGGTGATCTGGGGCACGCCCAGGCCGTATTGGGTCAGGACCTCCGGCTGCGAGAAAATCTCGCGGGTGGTGCCGCTCATCACCGTCCGGCCGTCATCCAGAACGTAGATGCGATCGACCAGCTCGGCCACATCCTCCATATTCGGCGAGACGAAAATCAGGGTCACCCCTTCCTCCCGGTGCAGGTTCAGCAGGCGCGAGAGGATGTCCTTGCGCCCGCGCGGGTCGACGCCCGAAGTCGATTCGTCCAAAATGAGCACCTTGGGCTGCAAGACCAGGACCCCGGCCAGGGCCGCCTTGCGCATCTCGCCCCCGCTCAGGGAGAAGGTGAAGCGGTCTTTGAATTTCTCGAAGGGCAGGCCAACCGTGTCCATCGCCCATTGAATCCGCCCACGACGTTTGGCCCGCTCCATCCCCATCTGGCGCAGGCCGTAGGCGATGTCGTCCCCCACCAGCCGCTCGAAAAGCTGTTGCTCCGGGTACTGGAAAACCAGGCCGATCTTCCGCCGCAGGGCCTTGACATCGACGTTGGGGCTGCTCATATCCTGGCCGTCGATGACGACCACGCCGGGGGAGCGGGGCCGGATCAGGCCGTTGAAATGCTGGACCACCGTCGATTTGCCTGAGCCGGTGCGCCCGATGATGCCGACCGCCTCCCCGGCGAAAATCTCCATATCGACGCCCTTGAGGGCCTGCACCTGCAAAGGCGTGTCGCGCATATAGGTATGGTGCAAATCCTTAATCTGAATGATGGCCTGATGCGAGTTGTTCACCGTGTTCTGGCCTCCCGATCAACCGCTACCACCTGGCCGTTGCGTTGGGCGATCAGGTCCACCACCTCGTCCACCGTCACCAGGTCGGGCGGGATGGTGGGATCGCGCCGGTTGAGCAGGTAGGTCAGTTCGGTCACCTGGGGCACGTCCAGTTGCAAGGCGCGCAACTCCTCCACGCGGCTGAAAACCTGGCGCGGGCTGCCCTCCATCATGATCTTGCCGGCCTCCATCACCACCACCCGGTCGGCCTTGACCGCTTCCCACATAAAGTGGGTGATGGCGATGATGGTTGTGCCCCCTTCGTGCAGAGCGTCGACAGCGGCCAGAACGCCCTCCCGGCCGGACGGATCGAGCATCGCCGTTGATTCGTCCAGAACCAGGACCCGGGGCTTCATAGCCATCACCCCGGCGATGGCCACCCGCTGCTTCTGGCCCGCCGAGAGCAGGTGCGGGGCGCGGTCTCGAAACGCCTCCATCTGCACCACCTCCAGCGCCCAATCGACCCGCTGCCGCAGCTCGCCTACGGGCACGCCCAGGTTCTCCGGCCCGAAGGCCACATCCTGCTCGACGACCGTGGCTACAATCTGGTTATCGGGGATTTGGAAGACCATGCCGACCGTGCTGCGAATGTCGAGGGTGTGGTCCAGGTCTTTGGTATTCATCCCGGCCACAACCACCTCGCCCTGGCCGGGCAGCAGCAGCGCGTTCAGGTGTTTGGCCAGGGTCGATTTGCCGGAACCGTTGTGCCCGACGATGACCAGGTACTCCCCCGGCATAACCTCGAGGTTGATGTCATCCAGGGCTTTGATAGGGTCGTCAGAGTCGGCATTGTAGGAGAAGTGGAGGTTCTGGATACTGATGATCGGTTCGTTCAAGGGGACACCTCGGGTTGCCCTGCCGGCGGCGATAGAGCGGTCACAGACGCGGGCATTTTTCGGTTCAGACGTGTGCATCGTGAGGAGGGAGCGCATTATAGCACTACAACCGGGAGGAGTCAAGGCAAAAAATTCGACACTTGACAACCCCCTACCGCCTAAGTATACTCCCACAAACGGCCCAAAACTTCGGAACAAAGATCACACCTGCTTCACTGAAACTGAACGTTATTTAACCCAGAGGGGGACGATATGAACCGAATTCGTGAATCAGGTTTTATACAAGGGGTAATCTACCTGGTTGTGGTGGCTGTTATCCTGATGGGCGGTTACTACCTGGCGATTGCCCTCATCCCCACCCCCAAAATTGGGATTATCGAGCTAAAGTCCCCGGTAGGAAGTTCAACGGCGCTGAGGATGTCGCGCGAGATCGACTTTGTCCTGAATTCCCGTGACATCAAGGGCGTGGTTCTGGAGATCAACAGCCCCGGCGGGATCGCCTCAGCCGGGTATGATATTTACTTCCAGGTGCGCCGCCTGAGAGAGGCGAAGCCGGTGGTGGTCAGCATCGATTCGTTGGCGGCCAGCGCCGCCTACCAGATCAGCGTCGCCGGCAACGAGATTTATGCCAAGCCGGCCTCGTTCATCGGCAACGTGGGAGCCATCTTCCGCTCGCCCGGCCGTCAAACGTTGAGCGAGACCATCATTACCACCGGCCCCTTCAAAAGCACGGGCGCTAGCGCAACCGACGTGGTTCAAAAGCTGGAGCTGTTGCACGCCGATTTCAGGGATAGCGTCATCGCCGAACGCACGGCGGCCCCGAACCCTATTACCCTCACCTCCGATGAACTGGCCACCGGCGAAATCTGGATGGGCATCGAAGCCAAGCAATTTGGCCTGATCGACGAACTCGGCTCCAGGCTGGATGCCATCGAGGCCGTCGCCCGTCTGGCCAACCTCAAGAACTATGAAGTCGTTGACGTGCGCGACGAATTCCTGGCTTCTCTGGCCCAGGATCAACTTCAGACCGCGTTAACCCTTTATGAGGCCGAGGCGCAAGCTGAGTTTGATCTGGCCGCCCAAGAACTCGACTGGCCCACCTTCTACCAAATCTATATCCCGCTGGAATAAACTATGCGCAAATTAATCGTAGTTTCCATTATCGCCCTCATCACCGTGCTGGCTTTCGCGGGCGGCCGGTTGTACTATTTTGGTTTTGGGGATGGGTATGTTTCGCCGGTTCGGGAATTGCCGGTGACGAAGGTAGAAGACTACGCGAAGGCCAGCCGCCTGGATGCAGCCGATACCCCGTCGCCGGCGCAAGGGGTGGTTGCCATCGACTTCTCGCATCGAAACGCCCTTTTCCTTGAGGAGCTGAACACGCTCCTGGCCCGCATTGTGGCCCGGGGCTACAGCTACGAGCTGGCCCTCAATGACGTCGAGGGCGAGGAGCTGACCACCAAGCTGCAATACGCCAACGCCCTCATCCTGCCCCTGCCTCGGGCTGACTACACGGCCGAGGAGATCACCGCTATTGAGCGCTTCGTGGAGAAGGGCGGCCGGGTGTTCTTGATCGGCGACCCGACCCGCACCGTGGATGTGGAAGCCCTCAACAGCGTTGCCGGTTCGTTTGGCATCATTTTTGCCAACGATTACCTTTACGCCCTGGACCCGGATCGCAAGGACAACAACTATCGCAATGTCGTCTTCAAAGACTTTAAGGAAAGCCCGCTGACCCGGGGCCTGGCCGAAAGCGGAAGCGTTATTTTCTACGGTGGCGGGTCCGTCAACGCCCCCAACCACGAAATTATTTTGGGCGATGGCAACATCTTCTCGTCCATCAGCGAAGGGGGCCGGACCCTGGCCGCCGCCGTGCTGACCACCAACAACCAAGTGCTGGCCCTGGGCGACCTGACCTTCTTCAGCGAGCCCTACAGCGCCGCCGAAGCCAACGGCATCTTTATTAACAACATCGCCGACTTCATCACCGGCGGCAAGCGCGATTTCAACCTGGAAGATTTCCCCTTCTTCTTCAACCCCAGCATCGATATTGTTTTTGATAACACGTTGGTGTTCAACAGCCAGTTCGAAAACGCCGTCCTGTTGAAAGAGTTCCTGGAAGAAGACGGGCACAGCGTGACCTTCGCCGATGGAATCGACGGCACAAACGATGTGATCTTCATCGGTCGCTACGAAGACGCGAAAATCGTCCAGAATTACCTGGACGCGGCCAGAATCACGATCCTGGACCCGGATGAGGAAACCGAAGTGGAAGAAGTTGCCGCCGAAGACGAGACGGAAGCGAATAAGGCAGCGGTGGCCCTGGTGAGCGACGCGCCCGACGAGGACGAGGAACGCTTCATCGACGGCCGCATCAGAATGGAGGGGATCGGCGACCTGGAACGCGGCGGCTCCACCCTCTTCCACCTCAACCAGGACGACAACCGCAACGTGCTGATCATCCTGTCCGATAACCCCGATACCAACAAAGATGCGTTTGAGCTTCTGCTGGAGCACAAACTACCCGAGTGCCTGGTTAGCGCCTCCACAGCCGTCTGCCAGACCGAACGGCCGGAGGAACGGTTGCCACCGAGCCTGCGCAGCAACCGCATCGACAAAATCCTGATCGTCTCCGACGACGACGGGCGCGCCCGCAAGGGCGCTCAAACCGGCGCGCTGGCCTATAGCGACGCCTTGAGCGCCACTTACAAGGTTGACATTTGGAGCACCTCCGACGACGGCTCGCCCGACCTGGACAAGCTGCAATCGTCTGACGCCGTTATCTGGAGTACCGGCAACTATTGGGATGATAGCATCGGTGAGGAAGACACGCTGCTGCTGACCGAATATGTCCTGGCCGGCGGGAACCTGGTCCTGTCCGGGGCCTCCATTGCCTTCGATTGGGACCACACCCAGTTTCTGACCGACATCGCCCACGCCGACTACCTGGATTTCGGCGAACAGCAAGACCTCGAGCTGGTTCTGCCTGACCACCCCATTGCTGAGGACTTCACCGAGGGCGCGGTCATCACCTTCACCGAGACCACCACCGCCTCCAACACGGTCGAGCCGGACGTGGTCCGCCATACCAAGGACGCCCGCGTTGTCTTCCAGCGTGGCGCCCAGAGCGAGCACGAGGGGGCCGCCGCCATCATCGCCTATGAAGATAAGCGGACCAAAATCGCCTACTTCGCCTTCCCGATTTACCTGTTGCCAGCACAGGAAGGGGCGCTCTTGATCAACAACACCGTCGATTGGTTTACCGAAAAAATCCTCGAGCCTCCCCAGAGCAGCGACTACGAGCCTTACAGCCCCCCCGGTCCTGCCGCCGGCGATGGCGACGAGGACGCGGAGGGCGAAGAAGGGGGCGAAACCGATGATTCCGGCGAGAATGGAGGCAACGGCAGCAACGATAATGGTGATGGGGGCAGTAACGGGGGGGGGTAGGAGATCAGGAGATTGGGTGAATTCAGGAGGGACCGGTCAGGAGGGTATACCAACTTGATCATTTGAGGCCAGCAAAATTCCATGTGAGGAGAAGAACATGAACAGAAATGCTTTTCGACGACCCTGGTTGGTATTGCTCCTGCTCTTGACGGTGGCCCTGGTCGCTGCCCAATGCGGCGGCGCGGCTCCGACCGCAGAACCTACGCCGACCGCAGAACCGGCCCCGACCGACACCCCGGTCCCCCAAGAAGCGCAGCCTGCTGAAGAAGAATCAGCCGCCGAAGACTCCCAGGAAGTTGTCGCCGAGATTGTCGAAGAATCGCAGGCGGCCCAGGCCACCGAGCTTGAAGGCGGCGTGACGGTTTTCACCGATGAACCCGATGTTAGCGCCCCGCGCACAAAACTTGGCGGCGAGTACCGCGATGTATCCACCTCCGACGCGGTCAGCTTCCACCCCTATCTGACCACCGACAGCGCCTCCGGCGGTTACCAGGGTATGGTTTACGCCGGCGCTTTGCTCCGGCTGGACGAAAACACGCTGGAATACATCCCCAATATGGCCGAAAGCTACACCATTTCTGAGGATGGCCTGACCTTCACCTTTCACCTGCGCCAGGATATGAAATGGAGCGACGGCCAGCCGATTACGGCCCATGATTACAAGTGGACTTACGATCAAGTCACCAACCCCGACAACGAATTCCCCTACCTCTCGCAGCTCAGCTTCATCACTTCCTACGAAGCTCTGGATGATTACACCCTGGAAATCAAGATCGACGAGATTTACGCCCCCGCCCTGGGCCAGATGTCGGGTTTGATCACCCCCCTGCCCAAACACGTCTGGGAGAATCTCGACTGGAGCGATCCGGAGCTTAACCCGGAGATCAACAGCCCCAGCGTCGTCTCCGGCCCGTACAAGCTCGTCGAGTGGAAGCGCGACGAATTCGCCATTTTTGAAGCGAACGAGAATTACTGGTATCACGGCGCGCCCAACATCGAACGCCAGATCCTTGAAATCGTGCCCGACCAGGATATTGCCTACCAAAAGATGAAAAGCGGCGAAAGCGACACCGGCCCCATCACCCCTGAAAATCTGGAAGAGGCCCGCCAGCTCGACAACATCACCGTTTACGAGTGGTGGCCGGCGGCGGCCCGCTGGAGTTACATCGGCCTGAATATGCGCGAGGGCTTCCCCACCCACGACATCAACGTCCGCCACGGTCTCAGCTACGCCATCGACAAACAACTGCTGACCGATGAAGTGATGCTAGGCCAGGGTAAACGCCTCTGCTCAGTTTACCCGGAAACCTCGTGGGTCTATAACCCCAACGTCCCCTGCTACGAATACGACCCCGACCAGGCCATCGCAGAATTTGCCGAGGCCGGCTACACCTTCCAGGATGGCAAGATGCTGGACGAGAACGGCGAGCAACTGAAACTCAAGTTGATCTACGGCCCGAACACCAGCCAGACCCGCGAATTGATCGCCGTGACGGTTCAAGATTACCTGAGCGACATCGGCATCGAGGTCGAAGTCCAGGCCCTGGAGTGGGCCAGCTTCCTGGAAGCGACCGACGCCGCCGAGCCTGACTGGGATATGTTCATCGGCGGCTGGCGGGCCACCATCGAGCCGCACATTATGTACACCATCTGGGCCGAAGAAAGCATCCCCCGCCTGAACTCGGTGGCCTACATCAACAAAGAGGTTGAAGCCATCTTCGCCGAGGCAGGCGCCACCTACGACAACGAATTTCGCAAGCAGAAGTACCAGGAAGCTCAGCAAATCATTTCTGAAGAAGCGCCTTACATCTTCCTCTTCTACAACAAAACCTGGAGCGGCCAGAACAACCGCATTAAAGGCATCGACCCCAGGCCCCTGGGGATCGGCTGGAACTTCGAGGACTGGTTTATCGAGGAGACGGCCACGGACTGATATTGAGCTACACGTATTGAGGGCTTCAGCCCTTTGAGGCTGATAAGGGCTGAAGCCCTCATTACCAACTGAATTTGAACACAGTGATTGAAAAAAAAGGTGCGACGCACTTCGTGCCCGGAATCGTCCTCTTTTGCAGCCTGATGCGGTAAGCAACCGACGGTTATGGGACAAAGGAAGTGCGTCGCACCTGAATAGTTACGCTAGGTCCGTCTAACCAATAACCAATCTCCAATCTCCCGCATGTAATGGATTGGCTACGAAATGCGTCATATAGACAGGTTATGATGTTTCACCTGGCGAGCTGAAGCAATGACACGATATATCATCCGGCGCGGTATACAATCGTTCCTTTTAATGTGGCTGGCGACGCTGATCGGCTTTACCGTTTACCAGGCAGCGCCCGGCGGCCCTATCCAATTCCTCGATGACGACCCGACCTCGACCAGCGCCGATGCCAACCGGCTGCTCCGATCTTATGGCCTGGACCGCCCCATCCCGGTCCAGTACCTGGCCTGGCTAACCGGCGAGGACTGGCTGCCCGACGATCCGGCCTGGCGCAGCGGACGCTGCCTGAGCAACGCCGGCAAGTGCGGGCGCGGGATCATTCGCCTCGATTTTGGCCGCTCCTTTTTCTTTAAGGGGCGACCGGCGATAGACGTCATCGCCGAGCGCGTCCCGGCCACGTTCATTTTAGCCGCATCCAGCCTGGTTCTCAGCGTTCTCGGCGGCGTACCCCTGGGGGTTTACGCGGCGCTCAACCGGGGCAAGCTGCCGGACCACGTGGTTCGCATCTCCACCGTCCTGGTCAACACCGTGCCCCACTGGTGGCTGGGGCTGTTGCTGCTCATTTTCCTGGGCGGTTACCTGGGCCTGGTCCCTCTGAGCGGGATGCAAACCGTCGGCGACGGCTCTCTCCTGGACCGCTTGCACCACCTCATCCTGCCGGCCACCGTCAGCGCCATCGGGGGCTGGATCGGCTTCTCGCGGATTTTGCGCTTTGAGATGCTGGAAGTGCTCAACCTGGACTACGTCCGGACGGCCCGGGCCAAAGGCTTACCGGAGCGAATGGTCCTCTACCGCCACGTGCTACGCAATGCCATTATGCCCTTCGTCACCGGCCTGAGCGGAATTTTTCTCCTGATCCTGTCCGGCTCAGTTCTGTTTGAAACCGTCTTCTCCTGGCCGGGGATGGGCCGCCTGTTCATCACCGCCATCAACGCTCGCGACTTCCCGGTGATGATGGCCCTGTTTGTCATCGGCTCGTTTTTGGGCATCCTGGGATTGCTGATGGTCGATATTCTCTATAGCTTCGTCGATCCCCGGGTAAAATATGAGATAACCAAGTAATTGGTTAGCTGGTTAAT
>JBHHXL010000055.1:0-16928 GCA_046757065.1 Anaerolineae bacterium | reverse complement strand
CGTGGCGCGCTCTTTGAGCCGGTGCGCCAGGGCAATGAACTGCGCGGCTACTGCGAGGGCTCCGGCTACGAGCCGTACCGGGTCTCGACCACCCTGGGCCCGGCGGGGGTTGAAGCTGCGGATTGTACCTGCCCCTACGATTGGGGCGGCATCTGCAAACACATCGTGGCCCTGCTGCTGGCCTGGGTCCACGAGCCGGAGTCGTTCCACGCCATCCCGCCCCTGGATGAACTGCTGGCCGGCCGCAGCCAGGAAGAATTGATCGCCCTCATCAAAGAGATGCTCAAGCGCCAGCCGGACCTGGTCCGCTTGCTGGAGTTGCCGGTGCAGCCGGACCGCCCGCGGGGCGCGCCGCTGGACCTGGACGCCTTTCGCCGCCAGATTGGCTATGCCCTGCGCCGCTCGTATGATGACTACGGTTACCCCCGCTCCCGTGAAGTGGCCACCGAACTGTCGGCCATTGTGGATACCGCCCGCCGCTTTCGGGAGGCCGGAGATTGGGCCAACGCCGGAGCCCTGTTCCACCTGATCCTGAACGAGGTGGTCCCCCAATATGACGAGTTGTACGACGAGGATGGCGACATATCTATCGTCTTGCAGGACTGCGCCGAGGGGTTGGGCGGTTGTTTCTCTGAGGGCACGCCCGCGGCCGAAACGCGCCGCCTGTGGCTGGAGGCCCTCCTGGAGGCCCATCTTAAAGACATCGATATGGGCGGCATCGATCTGGCCCCGCCCGCCGGCGAGGTTGTCATTGAGCAGGCGACCGATGAGGAATGGACCTGGATCGAGGCGCGAGTGCAGGAAGCAATTGCCGCCCAAACCGGCCGCTATTCTAATTGGCCGCGCGAATCCCTGGTCAGCTTCCTGGCGGCGCGGCTGGCAGCGACCGGCCAGGAGGGTCAGATCGACGACCTTGTTTTTGCGATGGGTTCTGTCGAGCAGCAGGCGTTTCTGCTGGTGCGGCGGGGGCGTTTTGAGGAGGCCGTCGGTATCGCCCAGGAGCATTTCTCCGAGTTGCCCGGCCTGGTCATTCAGTTTGCCGATGCCCTGGTCGAGGCCGGAGCCGGCGCCCAGGCCGAGGCGTACATCGCCGGCCTGCTGGATACCCGGGGCGGTTCAACCTACCTGGCCTGGCTGGCCCAACGCGCCGAACAGAAGGGCGAACCGGCTGTGGCCGTCGATTGGTGGCGGCAGAGCATCCAGCAGGCGCCCAGCTTTCAAACCTACCAGACGCTGCGCCAGTTGGCCCAGCAACTGGGTCAGTGGGACCACACGCGGGCAGAACTGTTGGCAGAATTGGAGGCGAAGGGGTCCTGGGCCATCCTGATCGAAGTTGCCCTGGATGAGGAAGATATTCCTCGCGCCCTTGAGCTTCTGCCCCGGCTGCGGGGCTGGTACGGCGGCAACTTCGAGCTGCGGGTCGCTCAGGCCGCCGAGGCCGGTTATCCCCAGGCCGCCCTCGATATTTATCGTTCCCAGGCCGAGCGCCTGATCGACCGCAGGGGGCGCGAGAACTACCGGGCGGCGGCCGGCCTGCTGGCCCGTGTGCGGGGCATCTACCGCCGTCAAAAGGATACGGCCGCCTGGGAGCAGTATGTGGCCTCCCTGCGCGAAGAGCACCGGCGCTTACGGGCCCTGCAAGATGAATTGAACAAGGCCGGTCTGTAAAATCGATTGGGTGCGTTCAATTTCAGTTGGGAAATGTGAAACACGTCAGGTGAGTTAGTTTGTATCGTCTATTTGTTTGGGTAAGGATGCTCAGCGGATAGGGAGCGGATTAACGGATAGTCTCCGCGAAACAAAGCATCCGCTAATCCGCTAGGCCGAAGGCCATTCGCTGATGATCCTCCGTTCAGTTGAAAAGTATTGGTCCTACAACTGATTTTGAACACACCCAAATCGATTTACGGTGAAGTGTGGGATCAAGAATAGGGCAAACTGACAGTTTGCCCCGTTTGGCTAACCGCCTTCTCCAGCATCGGCCACTGCCGCCAGAAAAATCTCCAATTGGCTCCGCAGCGATTCCAGTAGCGCCGGCAGCACCTCGCTGAGTTCCCGGACCCGTTTCCATTGCAGGTCGTAGCCGTAGGTATGCCGAAACAGGTGGCGAAAGCGCAGATATTCCGATAGCTCCGCTTCGAGCGAACGGTCGATGACCGCCGGCCGGTTTGAGCCAAACGACTGGCTCATAGGTTGTAACAGGAGCGTATGCCAGCCGGGTCCTGCGGGCAAATCTTCATCGATGCGCACGGCAATCCGTTCGAAGATGCGCTCAACGCCGTTGTAAAAGTCATGCAGGTGTTTTCCCGCGCCCTGGATTTGCATTTCGTCTGGTTGGCTGGGGGCGCGCTCCAGAAATCTGGTTAATCGCTCCGTAACTCGCTCCAGATGATGCAGTTCGGTTTTGATCTCAAGGCTCAAGGCCGCTACCGGGTCCTTTGGCATTGCGGTCTCTCCTTCAAGGCGGGCGCGTAGTTCGGGCCAGGCATCTTCCAACGGGATCAGGTCAATTGCCAGGCCGGGAGGCAATAGCTCGTAGCAAGCATTCAAAGCGCGTAAGTGATCTTCGGAGCGTAAGCCTTCGACGGCCAGGTCTAGATCGGATTGGCTGTGCCAGGGCCCTTCCCCCGCAGCCGAGCCGAAAAGAACAACGCGCCGGACGCCAAATCGTTGGCGCAACAGCTCGGCGCAGCGTTCGGCCAGTTGATGGGCTTCAACCTGAGAGATAGAGCGTGTTTTCATCGCCGTTTTCCTCGCTGGGGTCAGTATAGCACAACCGGTATTGGACGGCAACGGTAATCGGGGGGGTAAGCATCGAGTTTCCCTATGGAAGTTCTTTCGTTTATAATCATTTCTCTGACCAGAAGACAGAAGATTGGTTACCGGTTAACCGGTTAACCAGTTAACCAGCAATCAGTTGACCAGTGGACCAACCTCCAGCAATGAGATGACCGATGAACCACGCGCCCAACAAAAATGTCGAAATTCAACTCTTCGTCACCTGCCTGGTCGACCAGCTCTACCCCGAGGTGGGGATGGCCGTGGTCGAGGTGTTGGAGGGGGGTGGCTGCGTGGTTGAGGTTCCCCCCGGGCAGACCTGTTGCGGCCAGCCCGCCTTTAACGCCGGGTTCTGGGACGACGCGCGGGCTATGGCCCGGCACACCATCGATGCCCTTCGCGTAGCGAGTGAGGCTGCGCCCGTAGTCGTTCCCTCCGGCTCTTGCGCGGCGATGATCGTCCATCATTTCCCCAGGCTGCTGGCCGATGATGCGGCCTACGCCCAGGAGGCCGGGGCCCTGGCCGCCCGAACTTACGAATTCAGCCAGTTCCTGGTGGATGTCCTGGGCCTGACCCGCGTCTCCGCTTCGTGCCAGGCGAAGGCCGCCTACCACCCCTCCTGCCACCTGCTGCGCGAGCTGCACGTGGTCGAACCGCCCTTGCGCCTGCTGGCCGAGGTGGAGGGACTGGACGTGGTGGACCTGCCCTATGCAGAGGATTGCTGCGGCTTCGGCGGGCTGTTTGCCGTCAAAATGAGCGATATTTCGGCGGCGATGCTCGACCGCAAGCTGGATAACCTGGCCGCCTCCGGGGCCGATACGCTGGTCGGTTGCGACATCAGTTGTCTGATGCACCTGGCTGGGGGTCTGCGCCGGCGGGGGAGCCAGGTCCGGGTCAGGCATCTGGCCGAAGTGCTGGCCGGTAACAGGTAACAGGTAACAGGTAGCAAGTAGCAGAGGGGAACAAGCAAGGATGCAGATTCCAAACGTTACCTTCGAGGAACGGGTTGAGAAAGCCCTGGCCGATCCCCAGCTTCGCCGGGCGGTGGACCGGGTCACGCGGCGCTTGACGGCGGCCTGGGCGGCAGCCGGAGACGCCTATCCGCCCTTCGAGGCCAGGCGCGACCAGGCCCGCCGGATTCGGGCGCATACCCTGAGCCGTCTGGACGAGTATCTGGCCCAATTTGCGGCCAACGTCGAAGCGGTGGGGGGGCGCGTCTTTTGGGCCCCGGATGCCGGGGCCGCCAATCGCTACATCCTCGACCTGGCGCACCGGCGGGGCGCGCGGCGCGTGGTCAAATCCAAATCGATGGTCAGCGAAGAGATGGGCCTCAGCCCCGTCCTGGAGGAGGGCGGGCTGGAGGTGGTCGAAACCGACCTGGGGGAGTACATCATCCAACTGGCCGGCGAGACGCCGTCGCACATCATCGGCCCGGCCATCCACAAAACCAAGGAGCAGGTGGGGGAACTCTTCCACGAGCGGCTTGACATCCCGCTGACCCACGATCCGAATCGTTTGAACCAGGCTGCCCGCCGGACGCTGCGCCGCATCTTTTTGACGGCGGAGATGGGCATTAGCGGCGTCAATTTCGGGGTGGCCGAGAGCGGCAGCCTGTGCATCGTCACCAACGAGGGCAACGGCCGGCTGACGACGACCGCCCCGCCTATCCACGTGGCGCTGATGGGGATGGAGCGCCTGGTCCCCTCGATGGGCGATTTGAGCGTGATGCTGGAGGTGCTGGCCCGCAGCGCGACCGGCCAGAAAATCTCGGTTTACACCAATATCCTCACCGGCCCGCGCCGGGCCGGTGAGCCGGATGGCCCCGACGAGCTACACGTTGTGATCTTAGACAACGGCCGGAGCAGGGTCCTGGGCTCGGAGTTGGCCGAGATTTTGTATTGCATTCGCTGCGGAGCCTGCCTCAACGCCTGCCCCGTCTATCGCGAGATCGGGGGGCACGCCTACGGCAGCGTCTACTCCGGCCCGATTGGGGCCGTGCTGACCCCGGCTTTGCACGGCCTCGATCTGTGGCCGGAGCTGCCCCAGGCCAGCTCGTTGTGCGGGGCCTGCCGCGAGATTTGCCCGGTTCGCATCGACATCCCCGGCCTGTTGCTCAAATTGCGCCATCAAAGCAGGCGCGCTTCGACCCCGGCCGCCGCCCGCTCAGACGCCGGGATGCGGGCCGGGATCAAGCTCTATCGCCTGGCGGCCCTGCACCCGCGTCTGTTCCGGCTGGCCGGGCGGCTGAGCGGCTGGCTGACCCGTCGCCTGGCCCGGCGAGGCTGGCTGCGACGTTTGCCCCCGCCCCTGTCCGGCTGGACGGACCACCGCGATTTTCCGGCCTTTCCGGCCAGGTCTTTCACCCGGCAATGGAAAGAACGGCAGCGGCGGTTGGGGAGTAGTTAACCGGTTGATTGGTTGCTGGTTGATTAGTTACCAGTTAACCAGTCAACCAGTGGCCGGTCAACCGGCAGGTTGAGGAGATACGTGTGACGAGCCATCGACAGGGTATATTGAGCGCCATCCGCGCGGCTCTGCCCCGGGCTGTGCTGCCTCCGGGGGAGGCTGCGCCCGCGCCGCTGCCGCTCCCCCCGGAGGCAACGCAAGACCCGGCGATGCTGGTGGATCGCTTCGGCCAGGAATTGGCGGCGTTGACCGGCCACGTTCACCAGCCCGCCACCGCAGAGGCCGCCATTGAGGTGGTGCTGGGGATTGTGCAGGCTCACCGGGCGCAGGAGATCATCGCCTGGGACGAGGCGTATTTGCCTCTGCCCGGCCTGACGAGCGCGCTGGATGCGGCCGGGATCGCACGGCGGCCCGTCGATCTACCCCGCCTGGGCGGGGGGCGCAAAAGCGTGCTGGCGGCTTTGGCTCAAGCGCCGCTGGGCCTGACGGGGGCCGCGGCGGGCATCGCCAGCAACGGCAGCCTGGCCCTGGTCAGCGGCCCCGGCCGGAGCCGGTTGGCCTCCTTGTTGCCGCCGGTGCACGTTGCCTTGCTGTCACGCGACCGGATTTATCCAACCCTCGCGGCCTTTTTGCAGGCCCAGCCGGAGGCGGCCACCGCCGGCAGCAATCTGGTTTTCATCGCCGGGCCAAGCCGCACCGCCGATATTGAGATGACCCTGTCCATCGGCGTCCACGGGCCGGGGGAAATCCACGTGGTTTTGCTCTAACCCCGTCACTCAACAAAGATTTCTACCCGCTCGCCGTCTTCGTTGCGCACCGGTTATTTGCCTGCCAGCTTTCGAGCCGTTTCCTCAGTCGTGATCGCCTCGCCGGCTAATTCCTTCAGAACAGCTTTTCAGTCAATGAGTTTTGCCGGCGGCGGTTCTTCCTCGTTGATCTCAAAGCCCATCGCCCGGATCAAGTCGTGTAACCGCGCCCGAACCGTAGGATACGAGATGTTGAGTTCGTTCTCAACCCGCTTGATTTTCCCTTCGCAGCGGATGAATGTCTCGGCAAAGTGGGTTTGCTCCGGCGAGAGGTGATGGAAGCGTCCCAGCACAAAATGGCCGTCGATGCTGGTATCGCAGCGACGACAATGGAGTCTGGTGACTTCCAGCATTTCCTGGCAAACCGGGCATTCGTGAATGGCAGGATACATCGAAAACTCCAGGCGTATTCAGATCAACTTGTAAAATATTGAAAATAATAACATATAAAACTAAAAATGTCAATGGCGTACTTAAAAATACTTAGCCATTGATTTATTTTCTTAATTTCGAGACGTTGCTTGACAGCCGGCCATCCTTGTGATATGATAGATTCATCTTACAGGAGCTTTGGCAATGTCAAGACGCAAACGCTATTTACGGCAGAATCCAAAAGTCATTGCTTTGCCGCTTGGCCTCTCCAACCAGATGGAAAAGGTGTTGTTTTGGGTGTTCGCCTTTGCTTTGGCGAGCGCCTTTTTCTTTTTTGGCGCAAGTCTTTTGAGGCACGCGCTGTCGGGTTGGTGAGGTTAACGGCTGGCTGACGGAACCTGGTCCAGAGACCACGAGCGCGGGTCGCGAAACCGCGCTCTTTTTGTTTCGCAGGCCGGCTGGAATGCGCCAGGAATCGCAAATTGTGCTATACTTGCCCTCGTTTTATTCGGGAGTCGGACAGTCCCTGCGGGACGACACCAACGATGAAAATAGAGGAGCCAGCACGCCTACGTGCGGCGACGCGCTTCGCAGCCGGCACGTGGGCGTGCCTCACTCCTCGCGAATTCTATTTTCAAGGGAGTTGCCACGAGCGTGTGACGCTTGCCCCCGATGCGAGGCGTGAAAATTTCACCCCACCCCAACCCCTCCCCGCTAGCGGGGAGGGGCTAGGGGAGGGGTATTTCCAAGGAGTTCGGAGGAATTTGATGCTGAAAGAACTGGAACAATTGGGTCAACAGGCCCTGTCTGAGTTGCAGGCCATCGAAGATAGCCAGGCCCTGGAAAGCTGGTACGGTCGCTACCTGGGGCGGAGGGGCGGCCTGACCGGCATGCTGCGGCGCATCGGCGAGTTGCCCAGGGAGGAGCGGGCCGAGTTTGGCCGGCGGGCCAACGAGATCAAGCGGGAGCTGGAGGCCCTGCACGAGCGAGCGGAAGCGGACATCAAGACGCAGGAGCTGGCCCAGGCCGTCAGCGAGGGGGCCATCGACGTGACGCTGCCGGGGCGGCCCGTTTCCCGCGGACGGCTGCATCCCAGCACGCAGACGCTGCGCCGCATCTACCAGATTTGGGCCGAGATGGGCTTCCAGGTCTACCGCGCCCGCGATGTGGAGACGGACGAGATGAACTTCCAACTGCTTAACATCCCGCCGCACCACCCGGCCCGAGATATGCAGGACACGTTCTACACGACCAAAGAGGGCGTCTTGCTGCGGACGCACACCTCGCCCGGCCAGATTCGGGCCATGCGCGAGTATTGCCCGGAGCCGATCCGGGTCATCCTGCCGGGGATGTGCTATCGCTACGAACAGATCACGCCCCGCTCCGAGATTCAGTTCTACCAGGTTGAGGGCCTGGCCGTCGGCCAGGGCATCCGCTTCACCGATTTGAAGGGCACGCTGATCAACTTCGCCCACCGCATGTTCGGCCAGGGGCGGGCCACCCGATTCCGGGCCAGCCATTTCCCCTTCACCGAGCCCAGCGCGGAGATGGACGTCGAGTGCATCCTCTGCAACGGCGCGGGCTGCCGGGTTTGCAGATACTCCGGCTGGCTGGAGATTTTGGGCTGCGGTATGGTCCACCCCACCGTCCTGCGCAACGGTGGCTACGATCCCGAAGTCTACTCCGGCTTCGCCTTCGGTATGGGACCGGACCGGATCACGATGCTGAAGCACGGCATCGAAGACATCCGCTACTTCTGGGCCAATGATTTGCGCTTCCTGGAGCAGTTTTAGGAAAAAATGAACCCGGCAGCAATATCGTCATCCACGAGATGCCGGTCGAATACATTGTGGAGCCTCCTTACTTTGAAGACGATGTTACCAGTTAACCGCTTAACCAATAACCAATCAACCCGTACCCAATTACGGGCCTGGTTACCTCTGGCCGTCATCGTCACCATCTTCATCGCCCTGGGCGGTTACTACAGCGTCACCACCCCCATCTGGGAAGCGCCCGACGAGCCGGGGCATTTTGGCAATGTATGGCATATTGTTAAATATAAGCAACTGCCCAAATATGTTGCCTTTGGTACTGCGCACCACTCACCCCTATATTACATCATCGCCGCCGTGGTCGTGAGTGGAGTCGATATGCCAGACCCGGCAACCTGGACGCGCTACAACCCCAACGCTGCCACCATCAGCCCTGCTAATGAACCCAACATCGCCTTTCACTCGATCCGGGAACTGTCACCATACCGGGAAATTGCCTTGGGCGTTCACCTGGCCCGGGGGGTGACGATGATCTTCGGAACTGTGACGGTTGCCGTGACCTACTTGCTGGCCCGGCGCTTGTTCCCCGATCAGGTTTGGATCGCGATTGGCGCAGCCGGCCTGGTAGCCTTCAACCCGCAATTCATCTTTATGAGCGCCGTCGTTCATAATGATGTGCCGCTATCAATGGGTTTTGCCCTGGCGTTGTGGCCCGCTTTGCGAATCATCGAGGGCGACCGCCGCCGCCGGCAGTTCCTGGGGTTGGGTGGGCTGGTAGGATTGGCCATCATTCTCAAACAGAGTGGAATTATCCTCATTGGCCTGGCCGCTATGGTTATTTTGTGGGCGGCCTGGAGGTCTAAACAGTGGTCGATGTTGCTTCGCTGGAGTGGCTGGACGGCGCTGTCGCTGGCTATCGTGGCCGGTCCGATGTACGCGCGTAATATCTGGCTTTATGGCGACCCATTTGTTTACCGGCTTCACAAGGCGCTTCACCCGCCCGTAACCCCGCTCCGGCTGAGTGAGGTTACCGGCGAGATGTGGCTGGCTTTCTTCCGGCGAATGCACGCCTCATTTTGGGGATATTTTGGCTGGGTCACACTCCCGCTCCCCAATGCGGTTTACAACGTCTTGTGGTTGTTATACCCTTTAGCTTTGGTGGGGCTTGCTGTGTGGCTCTGGCGAGGAAGAGCATCTCCGGCCCGACGAAATGACAGGTTGTTTGCCATAGTACTTTTATTGACGGGAATCGCTGCCGTTTGGACTTTTACCATACGTTACGCCCTGACCTTCGGCGCATTCGGTGTGCAGGGGCGCTATCTATTCCAAATGATTTCGGCCCAGGCTATTCTCATCAGTTTGGGTCTCTGCTCTTTGTTGTCAGGCCGTTGGCGAGCGGTGCCGATTGGGGCCACACTGCTTGGCCTGTTGGCCCTGGCGAGCTGGGCGCCACAAGGGGTGATCGCGCCGGCTTACGAGTACCTGGGGGATCCACCCCAGGTTGTAGACTCGTTGCAATACAAACGTGATGATGTTTTTGGGGATGTGATCGAGCTGGCCGGTTACAATTCGAGCGTTGATTTGCAAAGCGGCCAGGTGCAGGTGGCCCTCTATTGGCGTACCCTGGCCCAACCGGCCAAAGATTATACGATCTTCGTCCATCTGGTCAATGCCCAGGGGGACCGCTACAGCCAGGACGACCGGCAACCGCTGGACGGCGACTTTCCGACCAGCCAGTGGCGGTCCGGCGACGTCATGCACACCGAGCACCAACTCCTGGCCGATGCGGCCTGTTTGCAGGTACCCTGTTATCTGGCCGTCGGCCTGTACAACCTGGAAACGGGCGAACGCCTGCCGGTTACTCAGGGGCAATCCAAAAACAATGCCGTCTCTCTCAACGAATTTCTGGCAAACCTTGGAGGATAATCTCACGTTTCAGGTGCCTGGCACTTTGGGTTATTTAATCGTGCCAAATGATAACAAATGGCCGTAGATTTGCCGCAGATAAGTGCCAGGCACCTCAATAGTTGCCAAATTTTTTCAAATATCGGAGGATAAGCTGCAATTATGAAAGTACCTCTATCCTGGCTCGAAGATTTCGTAGACATTTCCATCCCGGTTGAGGTCCTGGCCGAGCGGCTGACGCTGGCCGGGCTGGAGGTGGCGGGCATCAGATATGTGGGCGTACCCGCCGGAGCGGGCGCGCAAAGCGATCATCTGGTTTGGGACCGCGAAAAACTGGTCTTGGGCCAGCTCCTGAAAGTGGAGCCGCACCCCAATGCTGACCGGCTGGTGCTGGCTACGGTGGACATCGGGGCGGGCCAGCCGGAAACGGTCGTCACCGGCGCGCCCAACCTCTTCCCCTACCTCGGCCAGGGCGACATCGGCCATCTGGGGCTGAAATCTCCCTTCGCTTTGGAGGGCGCGACCCTGTACGATGGTTATGGGGATGGCACGCAGTTAATGACGCTCAAGGGACGCAAGATTCGGGGCATTATGAACCGGCATATGCTCTGCTCAGAAAAAGAGCTGGGCATCAGCGACGAGCACGAAGGCATCATCCTGATGGAAAGCGAGTTCGCCCCCGGCACGCCGCTGGTCGATGTCCTGGGCGACGTGGTACTGGACCTGGACCTGACGCCTAACCTGGCCCGGCTGCACTCGATCATCGGCGTGGCGCGGGAGGTGGCTGCTTTGCTGGAGCCGCCGGTTCGGGTGTGCTATCCCGATTACGCCGCCATCGACGACTCTGGCCCGCCCCTGGCCGGCCGGCTCATCATCGAAACCGAAAACCCCGACCTGAACCCGCGTTTCTGCGCGATGCTCATCGAAGGGGTGGAAATCAAACCCTCGCCCTACTGGATGCAGTACCGGCTGCGCCTGGCCGGGATGCGGCCCATCAGCAACGTGGTCGATGTCAGCAACTATGTGATGCTGGAACTGGGCCAGCCGAACCACGCCTTCGACTGGGACATCCTCCGCCGGCACGCCGGGCCCGGCGTGCCGGTGCGCATCATCACCCGCCTGGCCCGGCCCGGCGAAACGCTGGAAACCCTCGACGGGCTGACCCACCGGCTGCCCGATTTCACCATCCTGGTCACCGACCCGCAGGAGGCGCTGAGCATCGGCGGGGTGATGGGCGGCGCCAGAAGTGAGGTCCACGAAAAGAGCACCAGCATCCTGCTGGAGGCGGCGGCCTGGAACTTCATCAACATTCGCCGCACGATGCGCCACCTCAATATCTCCTCCGAGGCCGGTTATCGCTTCAGCCGGGGCGTGCATCCCTCGCAGGCCGAACTGGGCGCGCTGCGCGCAACGCAGTTGATCCAGCAGGTGGCCGGCGGAACGATTGCCCAGGGGCTTTTCGATTATTATCCCAACCCGCCCCGGACCGTTGTCGTTGACCTGCCGCTGTCGGAGGTTTCCCGGCTGCTGGGCATCGAACTGAGCCTGGAGCAGGTCAAGTCGATTCTGGAGTCGCTTGAGTTTGAATGTGAAGTCCTGGCCATCGACGGCCAGGCCGGGCTGCGGGTGACCGTCCCGGACCACCGGACCGACATCGGTGAGGGCGTGATCGGCCGGGCCGATTTGATCGAAGAGGTGGCCCGAATTTACGGCTACGACCGCATCCCCGTCAGCGAGATGGCGGACGAGCTGCCGCCGCAGCGCAACAATGACTCCCTGGATTGGGAGGAGCGAACGCGCGATCTGCTGGTGCAGGCCGGCTTACAGGAAGTGATTACCTACCGGCTGACCACGCCGGAGGCCGAAGATCGCCTGCTGGCTCCAATTCGCCGGGCGGGGCTGGCCGAGGTTCCGCCGGATGACCGGCCTTATGTGACCCTGGCCAATTACATCAGCGCCGACCGGGTGGCAATGCGCCACAGCTTGCTCAACAGCGTCCTGGAGATCGCCGCCGGCAACAGTCGCCATCACGAGCGGGTTCGCCTGTTCGAGGTCGGCCACATCTACCTGCCCGACGAGGATGAAACCCTGCCCCTGGAAAACCGGCGGCTGGCCCTGGTCTTGACCGGCCCGCGCGATGTTCCCTTCTGGCAGGGGGACGAGGCGCAACCGATGGATTTCTTCGACCTCAAGGGGATCATCGAGGCCCTGATTGACGGGCTGCACATCGCCGATGCCAGCTACGAGGCGGACGAGCACCCTAGCTACCACCCCGGCCGCCTGGCCCGCCTGGTGCTCGAGGGGCAAGGGGCCGGCCTCTTTGGCGAGCTGCATCCGCTGGTGGCCAGGACCTACGATCTTCCTGAAGGGCAGCCGGTCCTGGCCGCCGACCTGGATTTGGATGCGTTGTTGACCCACGTGCCGGATACCTACCGCGTGGCCAGCGTGCCCCGCTTCCCCGCCGTGCAGCAAGACATCGCTGTGGTTGTGGATGAAGGCGTCCCGGCGGCGCGCGTGCAGGCCCTCATCGAGCGATCTGGCCAGCCGCTGCTGGCCGGGGCGCGTCTGTTCGATGTTTATCGCGGCCAGCAGATCGGGCCCGGCAAGAAAAGCCTGGCTTATAGCCTCACCTTCCAGGCCGAGGATCGCACCCTGACCGACAAGGTCGTGGCCAAACAACAGCAAAGGATCGTGCAGCGCCTGGAGCGAGAGCTGGGGGCGAAGTTGCGCAGTTAGGCCAACCCTACAGCTCCGGCCCTGACAAGGATAAGTTTTTCAAATTGGGGCGGTCCAACGCCTCCAGATCGCCCGGTACGGCGGCCCAAAAAACCTACCCCTAAAAGCCCGGCCCGGCCGGTATCTGGCCAGGGTGCGGCGCACTGTGCCCTGGCGTCCTACCGGTCGGACTGGCGGCGGGTGCTCTCCAGCTTTAGCAATCGCTTGTGCAGGCTGAGCAAGATGAGCAAAATCTGACCGATGGCCTGTTCTGGGGTGAGCCTGCTTTGCCCCCAGCGACGAATGACTTCCCGGATTTCGTAGTGTGCCATTGGTTCATCCTCCCTGGCGCTAAAATTACGACTGACGAGTAATTGCGGTAGCGTGTCAGCTTAAGAAAAATAAAAGCAAGCTTAATCAATAACTTGCTTTTATCAAACAGAATTATAACACGCCATCGTGTGTTTGTCAAGGGTCAATTTTCATTTTTTATTTATGAGTTGGAATCCTCTTCGGGTTTATAAGGAAAGCCAATCTCGCGGGCAATCAATTGCAGGTGTCTGGTGGTCGAGCGGCGGGGAGTGTACATCCCGGTTTCCCACTCGCTGATGGTTTGCTGGCGCGTGCCCATCTTGTCGGCCAATTGCTGCTGCGACCAGCCGGCGAATTCGCGCAGGGCCTTAATTTGCTCGCTCGTCCAGCCCTGGTACTTACGTCGCGGCGTGATGCGATAGATAATATCCGCCGAACGAAAGGCAACCTGTTGCGCCCTGAAATCTACATCATCGACGACCCAGCCTGCTTCCCGCCACGATTTTCCCTGGGGCGAGTCGCTATTCGACCACCAGGCTCGCGTGACTTTAGCGCTGGCCGGTAATGGTGCGCCCAGTATTTCCTCAATTTTGTCAAAAGCTAACGTGTGTAGGGAGTTCTTGGGTTGGTTCTTCAGGTATTCGCAGAGCGGGTAGTATTTCAGTTTGGGATTCATTTCGAATACTCACCTCAGTTTCAGGTTAATATTAGCACAGTAGCGCATTATAGCATATCTCGTCCAAAATGGGGAAATTGCGGGATGGTTATCGGTAATCGGTTATCGCTGGCCGGTGATCACCGGCCTGTCGGCAACGTCAATAACGGCTTGCCGGACAGCGCGGCCCGCAGCGCCTGCCGGTCATCCCAGGGATACTCCGTGGTTCCGAAGCACATACTTTGCTCGTGGCCTTTGCCCAGAGCGATGACCAGGTCACCGGGTTGGGCCAGTTGCGTCGCCCGGAAAATGGCCCGCCCCCGGTCTGGGACGCGCTCAAAATCGCGACCCTCCAGGCAACCCCTGGCCAGCATAGCCTGCGCCGTTTCCTCGATGATCGAGTCCAGGTCCTCCGTGCGAGGGTCTTCGGCGGTGATGAGGGTCAGGTCGGCCAGGTCGGCGGCGATCTGGCCCATCAGCGTTCGCTTCTCCCTGTCCCGCAACCCGGCGCTGCCGAAGACGGCGATCAGCCGCCGGCCGGGAGGAATCATTGTTCGGGCCGTTTCCAGCGAGCGGCGCAGGGCGTTGGGGGTGTGGGCGAAATCGACGATCGCCAGAAAATCCTGCCCGGCGTCGATCCGTTCCATACGCCCGGCAATGCCGTCGAGCGCTGCCAGCCCGGCCACCCCCGCCGCCGGGTCTACGCCCAGCCCTTCGACCGCCGCCGTAAAGGCGGCCAGCATATTGCTGACATTGTAAGCCCCCACCAGTTTCGAGGCGACACCTTTCGTGTAGCCAGGGCCTGCAATCTGGAAGCGGGTTGCGCCCGGCTCGTGGCGAACATCGCGAGCAACCACATCCGCCGCTGGCCCCAGGCCATAAGTGCAGTGCCTTACTTTCAGGCGCGCGCGCAAATAATCATACGATCCGTCGTCCGCGTTGAGGACGGCCAGCGGCGGGATCGTTTTTGGGCGCGTTCCATCCAGGCCCTCGAAGAGTTTGGCCTTGGCCGCCCAGTAGCCATCCAGGGAGCCGTGCAGGTCCAGATGCTCGTGGGTGATGTTGGTGATCACGGCGATGTCGAAGGCGCAGGCCGCCACACGCTGCTGGGCCAGGCCGTGCGAAGTCACTTCCAGGACGCAAACCTCCGCCCCCGCCTCGACCATTTGGGCCAGGTAGCGTTGCACATCCGGCGCGTCCGGGGTGGTGGTGTGCGGGCCAATATCATACCGCTCCTCGCCGATGACGGCGCTGACGGTGCTGATCAGGCCCGCCTTTATCCCCGCCGCCTTGAGAATGCTGAAGAGCAGGTGGCTGGTTGTGGTTTTGCCATCTGTACCCGTCACCCCGACCAGGGTCAGCTTGCGCGACGGAAAGTCGTGCCAGGCGGCGCTGAGACAGGCCAGGGCCTGACGGCCGTCGGGCACGGTGATGACCGGAAAGCCGGAGCCCGGCAGATGAGCAAGGCTATGGGCTTCGCGAACGACCGCCACAGCCCCACGTTCCAGCGCCTGGGGCATAAAGGCGTGGCCGTCTACGCTGACGCCCTGGTAAGCCACGAAGAGCGCGCCCGGAGTCACCTGGCGCGAATCAAAGACGATCTCCGTGATCTCGACGTCGGCTGAACCGGCCAGCCTGTGGCGTGGTAATGCGGCAAGGAGGGTTGACAGTTTCATAGGGTTGGTTGATCGGTTAACTGGTCAATTGGTTGATCGGTTAACTGGTCGATTGGTTAACCAGTATCCAATCAACCCACTATCCCCGCGAAGCGACCGGCCGGGTTCGATTCGGGTCCTGGTCAAGCGGGAGCCAGGCGGTAAAGGTGCTGCCTTCGTCGACTTTGCTTTCAACGGTGATCTGGCCGCCGTGTTCCTCGGCGATCCATTGGGCAATGGCCAGCCCCAGGCCCGTACCCTTGTGATGTTGGCCGCGGGCGCGGTAAAAGCGGTCGAAGATGTGGGGCAGGTCTTCGGGGGCGATGCCGGAGCCGGTGTCGGCCACAGAGACGCGCACCCAGTCGTGATCCCGGTACAGGGAGAGGGTTACGCAGCCGCCGGCCGGCGTGTGCTTGAGGGCGTTGTGAACCAGGTTGAGCAACAGTTGTTTCAGGCGGTCAGGGTCCCCCTGGATGATGGCCTGATCTTCGTGGCCGAGTTGCAGGTTGACCCCGTCGGCGATGCTGCGGGCCTGGCGGTAGACATCGAGGACCAGCGTATCCAACTCCACCGTGCGCATGCGCAGGCTCATGCCGGCATCGGCCTGCGAGAGCAGCAGCAGGTCGTTGACGATACGCTCCATACGGTCCAACTCGCCGTCGATGATGGTAAGCGACTCCTCGAGTTCGGCCGGATCGATGGCTGTGCCACGGCGCAGCAGGTCTACATTGCCCCGGATGGTCGTCAACGGGGTGCGTAGTTCGTGGGAGACATCGGCGCTGAGGCGCACCTGGGCCTGGAAGAAATTGTTCAATCGCTCCAGCATAGCGTTGATGGTGTTGGTCAGCCGGGCCACTTCATCGCCAGTCTTCATCCTCGGCAGGCGCTGGTTGAGGTCCTGGGCGGTGATAATGCGCTCGGCGGTGCGGCTGATGGCATCGATGGGGCGCAGGGCGGCCCAGGCAGAAACGGCCCCCAGCAATGAGGCCAAGGCCATCGCGGTGACCGTGCCGCCGATGAGGAAAAAGAGCACCCGGTTTAAGATCAACTCGACGTCGGTCAGGGGCTGGCCGACCATAATAGCGCCCAAAACCTGGCGCTCTATGGTGCCCTTGCTCGTCTGTCCTCTGATAACGATTGGATGGCTGTAAACGCGCAGATCGGCGCCGTTGGCCAGATTAAAGGTGCTGTAAGTCGATTGTCCTTGCTGCATAGCCTGGATTATCTCCGGGCTGACCGGCAGTTGTTGATCCTGGCCCAGGTTCTCGCTGCGGACCAGGGGGCTGCCCTCCGGGCTGATGACCTGGATGAAAATCGAGGGGGAGCTGAAGACGTCGATTTCCGGCAGGCGGCGGACAATGCCGGAACCGATGCCGGCGTAGACCTGATCGGCGCGCTCTCGCAGGGTGCGGTCAACCTCTTTGCGCAGCGTTAAACTCAACATAAAGTAAAACAGGGCGCTGAAGGTGACCAGCACCATGCCCAGCAGTAACATATTCCAGAGGGTTAACCGGGCGCGGATTGGCATAGTAACCTCCGGAAAGGATGAAGG
>JBHHXL010000054.1:0-16980 GCA_046757065.1 Anaerolineae bacterium | reverse complement strand
GTTCTGTAACATTGTCGAGGTACTGTTGATTACGCCTCTTGTTGTTGACGCCACCAGTTCCTGACGGCGGTTAGCGCCTCCGGCGTGCCGATCCGTACCAGGGCTTTGGCCGCCGTTTCGCGCACGTACCAGACCTCGTCTTGCAGGGCGCGGCGCAGGTCATCGACCGCCGTCGCATCCCCGATGCGCCACAGGGCCTTGGCCGTGGCCTCGCGCACGTACCAGTCCGGGTCGCGCAGCGCCTGGCGCAGGCCGGGCACGGCGGCGTTATCCCCAATCTGGCCCAGGGAGACGACGGCGGCCTGGCGCACGCGCCAATCGTTGTCGTGCAGAGCGTCGAGCAGGCCCGGCACCGCCGCGTTCACTTCGATCTGGCCCAGGGAGGCAGCCGCGGCCTGACGCACCCGCCAGTCCTCGTCCCGCAGCAGGTCGATCAGGCCCGGCACGGCCAGCACATCTTTAATCTTTCCCAGGGCTTCGACGGCAGCCCGGCGGACCTCGTTATCCCTGTCGCGCAAAACCTTGAGCAGACCCGACACGGCGGCGGTATCTCTGATCTGGCCCAGGGACTCGGCGGCGGCCTGGCGCACGTACCAGGAGTCGTCTCGCAGCCTATCCAGCAGGGCGGAAATGACCCTGGCGCAGGTGGCCGGGTCCTCCAACCCGGCGCCGATTTGCCCCAGGGCTTCGGCGGCGGCCTGACGCACGTACCACGACTCATCGTGCAGGGCTTCAATCAAGGTTGAGGCAATCCGGGTCTGCAAGGCGCTGTCTGTCCCTGGCGCGCCAATTTGACCCAGGACTGCTGCCGATGCCTGACGTACCGCCTGCTTCGGGTCTCGCAGCGCCTCGAGCAGGCTTGGGGCCACCGCCGGGCCGATTTGGGCCAGGGCGGTCGCTGCCGCCTGGCAAATATCCGGGTCCGGGTCGCGCAAAACATCGAGCAGGCCGGGCACGGCGGGCGGGCCGATCTGCCCCAGCCCACTGGCGGCGGCCTGGCGCACCTCGTTGTCGGGATCGCGCAGGGCGTCGAGCAGGGCCGGGACCGTATCGGCCCGCGAGGTGGCGTTGCCAAAATTGGCCTCGGTGTGGACCAGGGCCTCGGTTGCCGCCCGGCGCACGTCGTCTCGTGGGTCCCGCAGAGCATCGAGCAGGCCGGGCACGGCTGGGGGACCGATCTGGCCTAACGTCCTGGCAACGGCCCGGCGCACGTCGCCATCCTGATCTCGCAGAGCGTCGAGCAAGATGGGAACGGCAGCGTCCCCCAGGTTGATGCACTGCTTCCATTGCTGGAGCGCAACGTTGTAGGCGGCCTGATGCCCGGCGTCCGGCGGCTGCCAGCCGATTTCCTTCAGGGCGCTCCCCGCCGCCTGACGGACGTAGCCTTCCCGGTCGCGCAGAACGTTGAGAAGGCCGGCGACGATCGCGCTTCTCAGATCATCGGCGGCCAGCCTGGCTCCGATTCGCCCCAGCGCGCCGGCGGCGGCCCAGCGCACCGGCCATTCGCTGTCGTTCAGGGCTTCGATCAGCCCCGGCGCGGCGGGCGGGCCGATCCGGCCCAGGGCCCAGGCGGCGGCGCTGCGGACCACGCTGTCCCGGTGGCGCAGGGCCTCAAGCAGGCCGGGCACCGCCGCCGCGTCGCCGATCTCCCCCAGGGCCAGCGTAGCCACGCTACGGACCACGCTTTCCCGGTCGTTCAGCGCGTTGAGGAGGCCGGGCAAAGCGGCTGCATCTTTCATTCGACCCAGGGCTCCGACAACGGTCTTACGCACGCGCCAGTCCTCATCCTGCAAAGCCTCGATCAGGGCCGAAACCGCTACGGCTCGCAATCCCGGCTCTTCCAATTGTCGCCCAATTTCGTCCAGCGTTTCCGCCGCCAGCCGGCGAGTATTGCTGTTTTCGTCTTCAAGGGCCTCGATCAGGTCAGGCAGATAGCGGTCAAGTCCGGTCAACATGGCCGGCGCCTCCTTCTCTGCTGCTACACCCATTATAAATCGACTTTGACCCGGTGTGAAGTAAGGCGTTCCAATTCCCACCCGCCCGATCCATTGGTCTTCAGGATTTTCCGTGGCATTGGACCAGAGGTGAGTTAGAGGCGAGGCTCGACGAATTGTTCCCGGCCGACGCTGGATGGTCCCGGTTGGGTACAGACCTTGTGGCACGCCCGCCAGAGCGGTCTCCAGACCCTGGGCCAACAACCAGCCACCTGGCAGGGGGTCATGCTGGCCCTTGGTGCGGAGGTCATCGTTCGGGGTAGCTTGAGCATTGGCCGGCAGGTGCGACGCACGCGGCAACTGGTGGGCTTGTTTTATTTCACTATATGAAAACTCAGCCCTTGCTTTATTTCTTCGGACTTTGTATAATTAAAATGATCTTCCACCCTATTTCATTATTTGAAAATTGGCCGTTCTCCACAACCAGCAAATTAATTAGTGTTGTAACGTAACTACTCAGCCAGAGTTAAGAAACCCGGTTTTTGTTGACTTCGCTGACGATGTTGCCCGCACGACAGGGATTCATTGCCCGAAATATAGGGCCATAGCTAAAAAATCGGGTTTCCGCGATGGTAGCCTGAGTAGTTACCTTACCCGTAGGTGTACGAAGGTAGCAAGGGGGCTATGACATTACAACAAATCGCATCCACTTCTCTTCAAAACCAACCTAAAAAAGACCTCATTAGTTCGGTGCAGCGCGCGCTACGTATTTTAGAGTTGCTGGCCCACCACCCTGCCGGTCTAAATGCCAAGCAGGTCAGCCAGCAATCGAACATAAACCTGAGCACCTGTTACCACCTGCTCAACACCCTCATCGCTTCCGGCTACACCGTTAAAGACCCTGACACCCTACTCTTCCGTTTAAGCAGCAAAATAGGCTACACCATTTTGGGCCACGCATCCCCCGCTCAACTGGTGCAACATCTGACCCCCCACGTGCAAGCCCTGCAAGGAACGACACACGAAACAGCCTACCTCTCGTTGTGGGATGGCGAGGAGATCGTCCTCTCTTCCATCATCGAAAGCCCCCGCTCGGTTCGAGTGAAAACGTTGGTTATTGGCTACAGCGAGGGGAATCACGCTATGGCCCTGGGTAAGGCCATTCTGGCGTATATGGATCAGGAGCAGACAAGGCGTTACCTGACGAAGCGCGAGTTACCGGCCTTCACGTCTAATACACTGACCGAGCTGGCTGCGCTTAACAGGCACCTGCAGGAGGTGCGGCAACGGGGGTATGCCCTGGACCTGGAAGAGTACCTGCCTGATGTCCACTGCATTGGCGCCCCGATTTTTGATGCCCAGGGGCAAATTACGGCTTCTATTGCCATTTCCCTCCCCGCTACTCGCCACAACGCCAACGAACCCGGCCTGATCCACCAGGTAATCCAGGCCGGCCAGTCCGCAACACGTAGCCTGCGTATCCTGGGCTACGTTGGCCCATCCCACTCCAGGCGAGGTGAGGAGTGACAGCTTCGGTTGGAATCATTGCCAATCCGGCCTCAGGTAAGGATATTCGGCGACTGGTGGCGCACGGCTCGGTTTTTGATAACAATGAAAAAATCAACATTGTACGGCGTGTTCTACGGGCGCTAAATGCCTTGGGTATCAGGCAGGTATTGGCTATGCCCGACGCCTTTAACCTGGTGGCCCAGGCTCAAGAAAAAGCGGGCGTAGGGTTGCGGGTTGACTGGTTAGGAATGACCCCCACCAATACCCCCTATGATTCAATCAAAGCAGCTCAATTGATGGCGGCCGCAGGTGTAGGGTGTATTGTCACCTTGGGAGGAGATGGGACCAACCGGGTGGTGGCCAAGGGGTGCGGCTACGTTCCGTTGGTGCCGATCTCTACTGGCACCAACAATGTCTTCCCGGAAATGGTAGAAGGCACGCTGGCCGGAATGGCGGCGGCAGCCGTGGCCCTCAGAGTCAAAGGCGTGCGCCAGACGGCCATTCGCCTGGCCCGACGGCTGGATATTTTGCGTGATGGCGAAGTTATTGATTTTGCCCTGGTAGATGCGGTGGTATACGATGAACGCTTTATTGCCAGCCGGGCCATCTGGGATGTCGATAAAATTCGGACCGTAATTCTCGCCCAGGTTGCCCCGGGCACGATTGGCGCTTCGGCCATCGCCGGTTATTTGCCTGATCTGTCAACCTCTACCAAGAGGGGGATTTGGCTGGAGATTGGTCCGCAGGGGCAGCCGGTGCTGGCTCCCATCGCGCCCGGCGTCGTGGTTCCAGTGCCCATAGAAAACATTCACTGGTTGGCGGTGGGCCGGCAAAGAAGCATCACACACGCGCCGGCCGTGCTGGCGCTGGATGGCGAACGGGAAGTTCTTATCAAGACCGGCGAGCGGATTGAGATTCGCTTGAGTCAAAATGGACCGCACGTGGTGAATGTAAAAGCAGCGTTACAAGCAGCCAGCCAGGCCGGGCTATTTTCGCTCAATGGGAAAGGAGGGAATATCGAACCGAAATTAGCTTAAAACGAGGGTTACTACTCAGCCGGGAGGTGTTGGTGATTTGGCCCAATCTCCCGCCACACATCAGCGCAAACTGCCCAGGCTGAGTAATCACCGCAAAGTTATGGTTGATTCTGCCAAAAAGGAGGCGTTACTATGGCATTGAGTCAGGAAACATTGTTAGATTTATACCGGATGCTGGTAAAAATCCGCACCTTCGAAGAGCGGGTAGGCGAAATGTATTACGAAGAGAAACTGCCTGCCTTCGACATTGCCGCCGGCCCTATCCCCGGCGAGATGCACCTCTACAGCGGCCAGGAAGCCGTGGCCGCCGGCGTGTGCGCTCACTTGCGCCCCGATGACCCCGTTACCAGCACCCACCGGCCGCACGGCCACCTTATCGCCAAGGGAGTAGACCTGAAGAAGATGATGGCCGAAATCTTTGGCAAAAAGACCGGTCTGTGCCAGGGCAAAGGCGGGCACATGCACCTGTTTGACCCTGATTTGCACTTTGGCTGCGGCGGCATCATCGGCGGCGGTATCCCCCACGCGGTGGGCGCCGCCCTGGCCATCAAAAAACGGGGCGAAGATAGAGTCGCCGTTTCCTTCTTTGGCGACGGGGCGGCCAACATCGGCGCGTTTCACGAGTCGTTAAACCTGGCCGCTCTCTGGAAACTGCCCGTGGTTTTTGTGGTTGAAGATAATCTCTACGCCATCTCGGTTCCCAAAACTGCCTCGACCTCGGTTCGCAGCAATGCCGAGCGGGGCGCAGCTTACGGCATTCCGGGGGTGCAGATTGATGGGCAAGATGCGGTGGCCGTGTACGAGGCGGCGAAAGAAGCTATTGACCGGGCCAGACGCGGCGAAGGGCCCAGCCTCATCGAGGCTCTCTGCTATCGCTATCGGGGCCACTTTGAAGGAGATGCCGAGGGTTACCTGAAGGAAGGCGAAAAGGAGTCCTGGAAAAAGAAAGACCCCATCACCATCCTGGGCGATCAATTGAAAGAGCAGGGCTGGCTGACCGACGACGAGGCCGAAACCATTCAGGCTGAGATGACGGCCCTGGTGGGCGACGCCGAATCTTTTGCCCGTGAAAGCCCCTATCCCGCCCCCGAAGAAGCATTGGAACACGTATTCGCATAGCGTCTGCGCCAATTAGCGAGAAAGGAACAAAAAAATGGCAGAGAGGTTATTAACCACATCCAAGGCAATAGCCGAAGCTATTGCCCAGGAAATGGAACGAGACGAAAACGTATTCGTCATGGGTGAAGATATCGGCGCTTACGGGGGCATCTTTGGAGCCACTGAGGGCTTGCTAGACAAATTCGGGCCGGAACGGGTGATGGACACGCCCATCTCGGAGATGGGTTTCATCGGCACAGCCGTTGGCGCAGCCACCGAGGGTATGCGTCCTATCGTCGAGTTGATGTTTGTGGATTTCTTTGGGGCCGGTATGGACCAAATTTACAACCATATGGCCAAAATCCACTATATGTCAGGCGGCAACACCAAAGTGCCGATGGTATTAATGACCGCCATCGGCGGCAGCTACAGCGACGCAGCCCAGCACTCGCAGTGCCTTTACGGACTATTTGCCCACACGCCCGGCATCAAAATTGTCGTTCCCTCCAGCCCCTACGACGCCAAAGGCTTGATGACCCAGGCTATCCGCGACGACAGCCCGGTGATGTATTTCTTCCATAAGGGGGTACAGGGTCTGGGCTGGATGACGCCCAATCCCCACGCTACCGGCCACGTGCCGGAAGAGCCCTACACCATCCCCTTTGGCCAGGCCGACATTAAGCGAGAAGGGAGCGACCTGACCATCCTGACCGTTTCGCTGATGGTGCACCGCAGCCTTGATGCGGCGGAGAAGCTGGCCGAAGAGGGCGTCAACGCTGAAGTGGTAGACCTGCGCACCCTGGTTCCGCTTGACCGGGAGACAATCGTCAACTCAGTCAAGACAACCCACCGGGTGCTGATTGTGGATGAAGATTACAAGAGCTTCGGCATGTCGGGCGAACTGGCGGCCATTGTAGCCGAAGACGCCCTGGATTATCTGGACGCCCCGCCCAAACGGCTGGCCATCCCCGATGTGCCTATTCCCTATAGCCGCCCTATGGAACAGTACATCCAACCCTCGGTTGACAGCATTACCGCAGCCGCCCGCCAATTGGTAGCCGGTTAGGGAAAGAAACGCAATGCCGATTCTTGATATTGTTATCCCGGACGAGATTGGGGACGTTGAAGAATGTATCATTGTCACCTGGCTCAAAAAAGAAGGGGATGCCATCAACAAAGACGACACCCTTTTCATCATCCAGGCGGAAAAAGTTTCTTTCGACGTACTCGCTCCGGCTTCGGGTAGAGTGGCAGCCATTCTGGCTCAACAAGGCGAGGTGGTCAAACGGGGACAGGTGGTGGCTCAAATAGAGGCAGACACGGAGATCCAGCCCTCTGCCCCGCCTGAACCCGTTATAGCGCCGGCAACCCCATCGCCACCTGCCCGCGAGGTGCGCGCCTCCCCCGTAGCTAAACGGCTGGCCCGCGAACACGACATCGACCTCAGCCGGGTATCGGGCAGTGGCAGCGGTGGCCGCATCACAGAAAAAGATGTACTGGCCTTCATTGAAGCGCAACGAGCAAAAGAGGCTACCCCACCTACCCCTGCCCGCGAGGTGCGCGCCTCCCCCGTAGCCAAACGGCTGGCCCGTGAACACGACATCGACCTCAGCCAGGTGCCGGCCGGTAGCGGCAGTCGTCTTACGGAAAAGGATGTCCTGGCCTTCATCGAGGCCCGCGCTCCCACACAGCCATCCAAAGAAGAGCAGGCAACGCAGGCTCTTCCCCTGGCCGGGATGCGAGCAACGATTGCCCGCCGTATGCATCAAAGCTTGCAAGAGATGGCCCAACTCACGCTGCATACCGAAGCGGACGCCACCGAACTGGTCGCCCTGTATGAACGGCTGAAACAACAACTACCCCTGACTTACACCGACCTGATTGTGCGGGCCTGCGCCCTGGCTCTACGCCGGCACCCTCATCTCAACGCCACCCTGGCTAATGGGGCGATTCGCCTGTTGCCCCAGATTAACATAGGTGTGGCTGTAGCCCTGGACGGGGGGCTGGTAGTGCCGGTCATCAATGAAGCCGACCGACAAAGCCTGCCCGGCCTGGTCCAAACCCGCCGCCAGTTGGTGGAGCGGGCCCGAGCCCAACAGTTGACCGCTGAAGATATGAATGGAGGCACCTTTACCGTCACCAATTTGGGCCGTTACGAAATAGACGGATTTACGCCCATCATCAATCCTCCTGAGGCCGCTATTCTAGGGATAGGTCGCATTATGGAGAAGGTGGTTGTTCACCGGGGCAAAATTGCCCAGCGGGCTATGATGACGTTGAGCCTGACCTTTGACCACCGGCTGGTAGATGGCGCGCCGGCCGCCGCTTTTTTGCAATCGATCAAGCAATTGTTAGAGGAACCGGCTCAACTGGAGAGATGACTATGGGGGGACGCGGAGCGTGAAGGGGGAGAAACCCACATTGAGAATATCCTCGGGCAGTTTGACAAAGCAGAGCTTGGTCAAAAGCAGGGTAGCCGGCGGCTGCCCTGCTTTTTATTTTTGCATTCGCGGAACAGTGGAGGAGATGCTTGCCGAAGGGGACAAGGTGGTGGTGCGAGTCACCTTTCGCGGCACCCATCAGAGCCCGTTTATGGGCATCCCGCCGACGGGGAAGCAGGTCACAGCCACCGGCGTCGAGTTGGCCCGCCTGGCCGGCGGCAAGATCGTTCAGGAAGGCTGGCACTACTACGACCATCTCAGCCTGCTGCACCAACTCGGCGGCCCGCCGGCCCTGGGGCACGGCCACGGCTGACAGGTCGGACCGGAGCCGCCGGGTATTTGTTTACCGCCACGTTTGGCGCGGTTGAAACCGCCCCTACAGGGCTTTCAGCCGGTTGTCCGCCGGCGCGGGCAAAAACCTGGCCCGTCCACGCCGGTGGACGACTTCCGTCGCCCCATCCAGGCCGTCACCCGGTAAACAAATACGCCGCCGGAGTTCGGAGGTTGCCAATGTGCCGGATTCCATGTTACAATTTGCAGCGACACCTCTTTTTGCACACACCCAAAACAACTTCGCATTTCAGGAGACGACATGTACATCATCCTACTCGGCGCACCGGGCTCAGGCAAAGGAACCCAGGCCGAACAACTCCGCCACGAATTGGGTTTGACCCACGTCGCTTCGGGTGACCTCTTCCGCGAGAATCTCAACAACCGGACCGAATTTGGTCTGCTGGCCAAAGAATATATGGATCGCGGCGACCTCGTTCCCGATGAAGTCACCGTGGCAATGCTTCGGGAGCGATTGCAACGCCCGGACGTGGCCCAGGGGGTGATCTTCGACGGGTTCCCCCGCACGCAGGCTCAAGCGGAGGCGTTGGACGAGATGCTGGCCGAGTTGGGGCGCAAGATAGATGGCGTGTTATACATCAAGGTGTCGGATGAAGAAATCGTCAATCGCCTGTCGGGTCGCTTGATTTGCCGCGAGTGCCAGTTGCCTTTCCACAAGGTTTTCAAGCCCTTTGTAAGTTGCCCCTACAACAAATGCCAGGGCGAGTATCTGTACCAGCGAGACGACGACAAACCGGATACGGTCCGCGCCCGGCTCAAAACCTACAACGACCAGACCGCGCCACTCATCGATCACTACCGGCAGGCCGGTTTGCTGATCACCGTGCCCGGCGAAGGCTCCCTGGCAGACGTCAGGCAGGCAGTCTTAGCGGCCATACGCAGCCTTGGATCCTCTTGATCCGGCCGCAACAGGAAGGAGCAGCCGATGGCAACGGCTCAACAAGAATCCCTAACCGAGGAAGCGAGTAGAGAAAAGATAACAGCAGACGCAAATTCGCCCGGAGATGGAGCGGAGAGCGCCGTCCTGGAGGCCGTTGCCGCCGTAGAACCAGCGCCTGCCCCGCCTGACCTTGACGATCCTGCCCTCTATATCAACCGTGAGTTGAGTCTGTTGGAGTTTCAACGGCGCGTTTTGGAAGAGGCGATGGATGAAACCAGTCCCCTCCTCGAACGGGTAAAGTTTCTGGCCATCGTCGCCTCCAACCTGGACGAGTTCTATATGGTGCGCGTGGCCGGACTGAAGCAACAGATCGCCGCCGGGGTGGTGGACATCCCCCCTGACGGCCTGACCCCAGCCGAGCAATTGGCCGCCATTCGCAAGGTAGCGCAGGAATTGATGGTGCTATCGCGAGAGTACCTGCAACAAAAGCTGCTGCCGCAGCTCGACCGGGCCGGCATCCACCTGCTGGACTACAAGGCGTTGACCGGCAAGCAAAAAGCCAAAGCCCAAAAATACTTTGAGCAAGTGGTCTTTCCCGTGCTCACCCCGCTGGCCTTTGACCCCAGCCGGCCGTTTCCGCACATCTCCAACCTGAGCCTGAACCTGGCCGTCTTTATCCGGGACCAGAGCGGCCAGGAGCACTTCGCCCGCCTGAAAGTGCCCGGAACCCTGCCGCGTCTGGTTCCTATCAAGCCCTCCTCCGGTAGCGTGCGCCGGGATGGCACGGTGCCCCGCCATCACTACTTTGTCTGGCTGGAGCAGCTCATCTCGGCCAACCTGGACACGCTCTTCCCCGGTATGGAAATCGTCGAGGCTCATCCCTTCCGGGTCACCCGCGACGCGGATATGGTCATTCAGGAACTGGAAGCCTCCGATCTGTTGGAGACAATCGAGCAAAGCGTGCGCCGGCGGCGTTTTGGCTCGGTGGTGCGGGTTACGATTAACAGCGCTATGCCCGGCCACATCCGCGACATCCTGATCAAGAACCTGCGCGTGCATCCTAACGATATTTACACCCTGGAAGGCCCGCTGGGCCTGGGCAGCCTGATGAACCTGTACAATATCGAGCGGTACGATTTGAAAGAGCCGCCCTTTTTGTCAGCCACCCCGCCGGCGCTCGACAGCAAACCCACCGACGGCGGAATTTTTGCGGCCATTCGGCGGGAAAACATCTTGCTCCACCACCCCTACGATTCCTTTGCCCCGGTGGTCGAGTTTCTGAAAACCGCGGCCAGCGACCCCGACGTGCTGGCTATCAAGCAGACGCTGTATCGGGTTGGCCGCAACTCGCCGGTGGTGAAAGCCCTCTTGGAAGCGCGCGAGAATGCCAAACAGGTAGCCGTGCTGGTGGAGCTCAAAGCCCGATTCGATGAGGAGAGCAACATCGGTTGGGCCAGAGCGCTGGAGCGCGAAGGGGTCCACGTTGTCTACGGCCTGCTGGGGCTGAAAACGCACTCCAAAATCGCCCTGGTGGTGCGCAAGGAGGGCGAGCGCATCCGGCGTTACATCCATCTGGCCACCGGCAACTACAACCCGGTCACGGCCCACCTATACACAGACCTGGGGCTGTTCACCTGCGACGAGGACATCGGCGCGGACGCCACAGACGTGTTTAATTACCTGACCGGCTACTCGGCCAAGACGAACTATCGCAAATTGCTGGTAGCGCCCATTAACTTACGGTCTCGTATAGAAGCCTTGATCAAGCGGGAGATCGAACAGCAACGCCAGGGGAGGCCGGCGCATCTGATCTTCAAGATGAATTCGCTGGTCGACAAGTCCATCATTCAATTGCTATACCAGGCCAGCCAGGCCGGAGTCAAGGTCGATCTGCTGGTGCGCAGCATTTGCTGCCTGCGGCCGGGGCTCGAAGGGCTGAGTGAAAACATCCGGGTCATCAGTATCGTTGGGCGCTTTCTGGAACACAGCCGCATTTACTACTTCCACAACGGCGGCGACGAAGAGGTTTACCTGGGCAGCGCCGATCTGATGCCGCGCAACATCAACCGCCGGGTGGAGGTCCTGTTCCCCGTCGAAGAGCCGCGCTTCATCCGCCACCTGCGCGACGACGTATTAGAGACCTACCTGTCCGACACGGTCAAGGCGCGCTGCCTGCTGGCCGATGGCAGCTACCAGCGCGTCAAACCCAACCCTGGAGAAGCCGGCTTCAACAGCCAGGAGTGGCTTCTCAAATACTACGCTTCAGCCCCCAATAATTAGGATACATTCAATCTCGGTTGGGGCAAGCTGACAGCTTGCCCTACAACTCATCAGGCAGGCGAGGCCAGACTGACCGGCCTGCCCGTCCTGGCCGATTCGTAGAGGGCGTTGATGGCGGCGACAATGTTGCGGCTGTGGGTCAGGGTCATCACCGGTTCGGCTCCGTCGAGGACGCAAGCCTCCATCGCCTGCACCTCGCACAAAAAGGGATCGGTGTCGGGCACGGAAATGTGCTTCTCATTGCCGCGCCGGTCGGTGAGGATCAGGCCGCTGTTGCCCGTGATGGCAATCCGCCAGGCTTCTTGCAGATGCAGAATGGCATCCGAGCCAACCACCTCGGCGCCCACGCTGTAGGGAGCCTGGAAACTGCTGTGGAACTGGCCGAAGGTTCCCGAGGCGTAACGCATTTGCCCCACGAAGCTGAGGTCCACCCCGGTTGGGCCTACTCTCTGCCAGGCGCTAACCTCGACCGGCTCCTGCCCCAGAACCCCCTGCATAAAGCTGACCGGATAGCAACCCACATCCCACAGGCTACCGCCGCCCATATCCGCTTTTAGGCGGATGTTGTTGGGATCGTCTACAAAAAAGGTGAAGTGGGCCTTAACCACCTGCACCTCGCCCAACTGCCCGGCAGCGATCATTTCGCGGACCATCGCCGTCTGCGGGTGAAATCGAAACTGGAACGCCTCCAGCAACACAACGCCATTGCGCTCCGCCGCCCGGCGCATGTCATCGACCTCGGCCACGGTCAGCGCCAGCGGCTTTTCACACAGCACGTGCTTCCCAGCATCGGCTGCTTTCACCGTCCAGGCACAGTGCAGGTGATTTGGCAGGGGGATGTAAATAGCATCGACATCCGGCGCTGCCAGCAATTCCTCATAACTTCCGTAAGCCTGCGGGATTTCCCACCTGGCGGCGAAGGCCCGGGCCGACTCTAAAGTACGGCTGCCCACCGCCACAACGTCCGAGCGCTCCGATTGCCGCAGCGGGGGTATCAAGCGCCGGTTGATGCGAGCCGTGGAGAGAATCCCCCAACGAATTTTCCTGGTCATCGTTACCCCACCGTCAGTTCGTCAAAATCTGAAACGCCGTAGCCGATCCGTGTTTTGAGGCGCAAGCGAGGGTATGATACCACACATCCTCCCTTGCGCTCAAATCGGCGGGCCAGCGCATCGTGGAAGGGCTCGTTAGCATCCACGATTTTTGAGTGTTTGCTGTCACCCAAAAAAAATAGGGGCGACGCCGTTGTCGCCCCTAGCACCCCAGGGATTTTGGAGCAGGCTCCCGTGTCCCCTATTTCACCATGAACGGGAGATAGAGGGCATTAGTCCCGCCACCCGACGACGATGAGGACGTCAGGGCCCAGGTCGAGAAGTGGTTGATCTGGACGGTGACCCGGTTGGCCACTTTGTCCACGTTGAAACTCTCGACCTTGGTCCAGGAGTTGGTGGTCGTCGAGAAGTAAGCGGGTGATATGTCGTCTTCGCTGACGCCGTGCTTCCGCAGATCATCTTCGGTGTAGTGGAAGGTGATCAGCACGTTGGCGTTGAAGTTGCTGGCGATCAGGTTGCCGGTTGTGTTTTCGTAAGCGGCGATGGCGTAACCGAAGCCAAAGGGCCGGGCTGTGAGCGTGTTGTGCAACTCTTCAACCAGCGGCGTGATCGAGATGCGAACCGTATCGGTGGTTGGCATCGCCCCCGCCGGGATTTCGATCCGCGTGCCGTCGCTCAAGGTGCGCGTCCAACCGACGCTGGGGTCGAAGGTGGCCGCTGCCGCCGGCGGCAGGGCCGTGGCGGCCAGGTAGAGGTCCAGGTCGGCAGACGCCTGGGCGCTGTTCATCACGACGTCGGTCGGGACGATTGTTTCGTAGAAGAGCGACCCCTGCTCGGCCTGGTAGACCGCGCCCACGTGCCAGGTGGTGCCGGTGATGACGTTTAGCTGATAGCGGCCGTTCTGATCGGTCGGCGCGCCGGCGTGCTGGCCGTCATCGGACCAGGCCCAGACCCAGGCCCAGGGGCCGTAGACCCGGTTGCCCGCCTCATCGTGATAGTAGACGGTGCCGGTGATGGTCCCGTCGCTGTCTTTGAAGCGTAGCGTGACGTTCACGGGCGAGTTCGTCGTCGGGGTCACAACCTGGATGTCGGGCTGGATGTAGCCCCAATCCTCAGGAGCGAAGGCCCCCACTTCGTACTGCCCCCCAGAGGGGACATTGATGCTGAAGTAGCCGTTGGGCGGTTTGCTGTCATCGCCGGTGTCGATAGCCGCGCTGGTCGCAGACCGGGGCCGGTGCGCCCAGGCCCAGGCGTGGCTGAGCGGGCTGCCATCAGGTTTTTGAATCACGCCTTCGATGGTGGCATCAGCGGCGACCACGGTGAAGTTGAAGACGAACTCCTGCCCCGACTCGACCGTGACCCTTGTATCCGGGGGCGGGCTGTTCACGACGTTGGTCGATTGCAGCCAGTAACCCAGGTTCCAGGTGCCGGCGGCCACGTCCAGCTCAAAGCTGCCGTCAACCGGGTTGATGGGCACTGATTGCCAGGCCCCGCCCAGGCCGCTCATAGCGAACACTTCGCCCATCAGGCCCGTGGCCGGGACCGTCTTGGCATCGTCAAGGAAGAACGCTCCCCGGATGCGGGCATCGTTGGGCAGCAAGGTGAACGAAATCGGCACCGGCGTTCCACTCTGAACCGAGGCTTGCAGCTCATTCTTAACCATACTGGCCACCGCCACCTCGGCCCGGTTCCGGGCCTTGGCCACCACCTCGCCCACAGCCAGCGGGCCAACCTGTTGCTCGCCGGAAACGGTGTAACCGACGTTGGGCGGCAGCCACAGCCCGACCATATAGGTACCGGGGGGCACGTTGAGCGTGAAGCGGCCGTTATCAACCGGCGCGCCGGCGATCGGTTCGGGCGCATTGCCCTGGCGGGCGTAGGCCCAGCCGCCGTTGATGTCCGTCAACAGGTTGCCCTGCGGGTCGTAAAGCGTGCCCTCGATGATGCCAGCCGCTTCCTGAAGGACAAAGTCGATGCCGGGGACCGTCTGGTTGTCGGCCACGACGACTCGCTGCGGGGGTTGGCCGGTGACGTAGGTCGAGGTGTAGGGCGGCTCGACGTCAACCTCCCAGGTCCCGGCCAGAACCGGCAGGCGATAGTTGCCGTTGCTGTCGGTGGTGGTCGAGGCCCAGCCCCCTTCAAACTGCCAGGCGTGGATCATCAGGCCGGGCATCCCCGCCCCGTCGCTGGCGCGGGTCACGCGGCCTTCGATGGCCGAGGTCTTCTCGACCAGGCGGATCGTGCCCAGATTCTTGGTTTCGCCGGAGGCAATGTTGAACAGCAACGTCGGCGGGCCGGACCAGTTGGGATAGGCCTGTTCGTCAACGCCGATCCACACCTGGTAAGTACCGGCCACAACCGGGACGTTGAAGCTCCCATCTGGGGCGACGGGAACGCCGTTGCCCTGGCCGGCATTGTCCCGGATGTCGATCCAGGCCGACCAGGGGGTCAACTGCTCCCCGTTCGGCCCTTCGACCCGTCCGGTGACGGTCGCGTCGGTCGACTGCACCTCAAAATCGACATTGACCGTCTCCTGGCTGGCATCGTTGCTGAAACTGACCATCTTCGGGTGGCCCAGGTAAATCCAGTCGGCGGTGCCGTTCGGGCCGGGGTTGATCATCACCTCCCAATCGCCGGGCGAAACATCCAGGCTAAAGTTCCCGGAGCCATCGGTCTGGGTCCAGGCCCAACCGTCGGCCCCGCGCCGGCTGGCGTTGACATCAACGTTGGGCACGCCTGCGCCCGAACCGTCCCGCACCACCCGACCGGTGATATGCTTGGCCGCCTGGGTGAAGGTGATATTGCCCAGGTCCACGATGACACCGGGATCGACGATGGTAAAACTGCGGGGCGGCGGCGGAACGATCCCGGAGGTTCCCCAGGGAACGTGCACCTCAGCCTTATAGTCCCCGGCGGGCAAACCGCCGAGGCCGAAGTAGCCATCCTGGTCGGTGCCGGTGCCTTTGAAAATGGAGTAATCGGTCTTGTAAACATCAACGCCGGTCCAGGCCACGCCGGAGCCATCGGGCATGACCGCTCGCCCCACAACGTTGACGCCGTTGAGGGTAATCGGCGCGGTCAGGGTGATGGCGTTGAAATTATTGACGGGCACCAGAATTTCGTCGGACTCGCTGTAGTTGGCATACCCTTGCCCGCCGGGTGGGTGGGCGCGCAGCCTCCAGGTGCCGGTGACCAGCCCGCCGACGCGAAAGTTGCCATTCGAATCGGCCCCCTCACCCTTATGGATGAGGTAGTCAAAAGACTCGGCCTGTATCCCGGCGTAAGGCACCGGGCTGCCGTCGGGCAGAACTACCTGACCGTAAATGGCAGCGCCAACTTCGGCCTGCAACGTAAAGTTGATATTCGGGGTGACCTGCCCCGCCGTCACCGTTACCACATCCGCCAAAAACCAATCAGTCTGGTCCTGGTAAAACTCCTGCTCATAGCCGGGTGCGTTGGCGTCAACCTTGTATTGACCCACCGGTAGACCGGACAGGGTGTAAGCGCCGGTGCTATCGATCTGGCCCGTGCCAATGCCCCACTGCGAGCCGCCGGCCGGACCGGCGTTGACAAAGGCACCGGTGATGGGGGTCAGGCTGCTGGCATCGACCACCGTGCCGGTGATGACGCCGCCGGGATCAAGCAAAAAGTCGATGCCGGTGGTGGTGTTGCCATCGGTAACCTGCACCGACGTCGCCCCGGCCCAATCGAAGGTGTTAGTGTAGTACTCGGTAGCGTAACCGAACTTCTGCGCGCCGACGCGGTAGTTGTTGGTTGCCAGGCCGGTGATGGTGTAATAACCGCTGGCGTCGGCCTGGGTGCCGTCACCGCTGCCCGGGTCGCCGTTCATCGGCTCCGCCCAAACGTTCGCCGCGGCCAGCGGCGCGCCGCCGCTGTCGTAGACGCGGCCGGTGATTACGCCTGTCGCCGCGGGTGCTCCGGCCACAGGCAGCGTCGGTAATAGCAGCAACAACGTCAACATACTAAAGATAAGGGCTATGGCTAAAGCCAGTGGCGATACGATTGAAGTAATTCTGACGATCACGATAAAACCTCCTAAAGCAAATCTGCAATGTAACTACTCAGCCAACGTTAAGAAACCCGGTTTTTGTTGAGTTCGCTGACAATGTTGCCTGCAAGACCGTGATTCATTGCCCGAAATATAGGGCCATAGCTGAAAAACCGGGTTTCTGCGAGGACAGCCTGAGTAGTTACTCCGCAATAAGTAAACGAAGAGGACCTGCCAACATAAGTACATTGTTAAAGTGTAGCTTCTATCCTAACCACAAATCACTCTATATTCTATCCTATAAAGCACCGGGATGTGAGTAAAGATTACGCAAATAATTCGCAAAGATTGCGTAAATTTTAGGTGCGACGCACTTCCAACGAATCAAT
>JBHHXL010000053.1:0-17462 GCA_046757065.1 Anaerolineae bacterium | reverse complement strand
TAGCCAAAAGAGCCTGTTGTCTGGCCTGCCAGGGCATGTTATACTGGCTTCATACCCTTATTTGCTGTGAAAGATCATCGCCTGTGGACGGGGTCGCAACTTCAGAGACATCGGCTAGCATTGTCATAATCGGGGAGGAATCAGCCGGGCTTGCCGCCCTTCGAACCGGCCTTAGCCAACTGGGGCATCGAGTTGAACGGGTTGCCCCCCACCGGGCCGCGCAAGCCGTATGCGCCGGCGCTGATCTTCTCGTTTTAGACGATCTCACCCCGCCGCAATTAAGCGCCCTCGTTCCCCCGCTACCGCCGGTTGTGACCATCCTCGCCCAAAACGGACTGGCGGAACTCCCGCCCGCTCTGGCCGGAAAAGAGCTGCTGATCATTAGTAAGCGATTGCCGCCAGAGACCTTGCTGGCGCGGGTTCTTACCGCCCTCCCTAACCCCCCTCAGGCCGTGACCGGCCCGCCCAATCCGGGCGGGAATCAGGCGCTGCTCTTCGAGATCAGCAAGGCGCTGAGCGGCTACACCGATGAGGACCACCTGTTCGAAAGAATCTTGAGCCTGGCGCCCAGGTTAGGGGCCGATTTTGCCTCGATTCTGGTGGTGGAAAACGAGGAGACCGTCTATTTTTGGTCCTCGATCCCCGGCCAGGAGGACCTGAAGGGCCCGGCGGGGCGGCGCTTTGCGCAACGGCTACTGGCGGATGGCCTGGAAGGGTGGGTGATGCGCCACGGCCATCCCGAATTGATCGGCGATGTGCGCCGGGATGAGCGCTGGTTTCGAGCCGCATACCTGCTGGGAAAGGAGCGGGCCGTCGCCGCCCTGCCGTTCACGATGAAGCGGGCCCGCGCCCAGGGCGTTTTGGTCCTGGGCAGCCTGGAGGAGGACAGATTTTCAACCGGGGACCTGCCGAAGCTGACCTCCGCCGCCACCCAAATCGCCCTGGCCATCGAAAACACCCTCCTGTTTAAGAATGAGTCGGAGCGCTCGGCCCAACTGTCCCTGATCAACGAGGTCAGTCGCGTGGCCACCTCGATCTTGAGCCTGGACGTGATGCTGGTCACCGTCGTCCAGGCCATTCAGCGCAGCTTTGGCTTTCACGGGGTGGCCATTTACCAGCTGACCCCAACCAGCAACAGCCTGCGTCTGGAAGCTTACACCGGCGCCGACCGGCGTACGCACCGGGCCGGGTTTGAGTTGAGTTTTGAGGACGGGATGGTCGGCTGGGTGGCCAAGCACGGCCAGCGTCTGGTAGCCAACGATGTGCGGCAGGAGCCGCACTACCGCCCGCCCGGTGAAGGCAGCGAGGTAAAATCGGAGCTGGCGCTGCCAATACGCCTCGGCGTAAAAACGGTGGGCGTCCTCGATTTGCAAAGTACGGAGCTTGATGCCTTCAGCCCATCGCTCATCGAAGCGATGGAAATCCTGGTCGATCAGTTGGCCATCGCCCTGGAGAACGCCAATCTCTATGATGAAATCAATATGCGCATCCAGGAGCTGACCTCCCTGAATGAAATCGGGCAGGCCCTAACCTCCTCGCTCAATCTTCAAGAGATTTTGACCCTGATCACCGCCCGGTCCACCCAATTGCTGGATGTGGCCGCAACCTCGGTGGTGCTGCGCGATGACGAGCGCCGGGAAGTGTGGTTTGCCGCCGCTTCCGGGGAGGGGTCTGAGCAAGTCCTGGGCGTCCGTATGAATCTGGGACAGGGCATTGCCGGCTGGGTGGCGGCCGAGGGCGAACCGGTGATCGTGCCCGATGTCCGCCAGGACGACCGTTTTTTCCCGGATATTGATGAAGAAAGCGGTTTCACCACGCGTTCCATCCTGTGCGTGCCCCTGCAAACCAAGGGGCGAACGATCGGCGCTATCGAGGTAATGAACAAGCGCCACGGCACGTTCGCCGAGGAGGATCTGCGGCGTTTGACCGCTCTGGCAGCGCCGGCGGCCACCGCCATCGAAAATGCGCGGCTCTATGAAGACCTGCGCGAAGGCATACACCGCCTGGAGGAAACCCAGGCGCAACTGATCCAAAGCGCCAAACTGGCCGCCGTGGGGGAGTTGGCCGCCGGTGTCGCCCACGAAATCAACAATCCGTTAACCAGCATCATCGGCTTGGCCCGCATCCTGCTGGAGGATACCCCCCACGACGATCCACATTTCGATGACGTCTTCACCATCGACCGCGAAGCGGACCGGGCCCGGGTTATTGTGCGCAGCCTGTTGGATTTCGCGCGAGTCAGCCAGCCGCAACGCACCTCAACCAACTTCAATCAACTCGTTGAAGAAGCAATTGTGTTGGTGTATACTAAGAGCGTGCGCCATCGAATCAGGCTTGAGAAGCGTTTTGCAGATCTGCCTCTGATCCCGCTCGATACCAACCAGATCAAGCAGGTCGTTGTCAACCTTTTGAACAACGCCATCTATGCTATGCCACAAGAGGGGACGCTGACGCTGAGTACCGGGCTTCGGAATGATGGCTCCGGAGCAGGGGATGGCCTGGCCGTCGTTTTTCAAGTCGAAGACACCGGCGTTGGCATTGAACCGGCCATTATTGACAAGATATTTGACCCATTCTTTACCACTAAGGAAGTAGGCCAGGGGACGGGATTGGGTTTGTCTGTGAGCTATGGCATTATCGACCGGCACGGTGGGCGTATTGAGGTGGAAAGCGAACCGGGGCAAGGGGCGAAATTTACGGTAATTCTGCCGGTTGTTTCGGAAGCATAAGGTGGTCCTTCGTGGCTAACGAAAGAATCCTGGTGGTGGATGACGAAGAAGGCGTGGTCAAAGCCTGCGTGCGCACCCTGGAGCGGCGTTGCTTCGCTACGGTGGGCCTGACCGACAGCTATCAAGCGCGGGATTATCTTCAACGCGAGGTGTTTGACCTGCTCCTGACGGACATCCGCATGCCCGGCATCGATGGCCTGAAGTTGCTGACCGATGCCAAGGCCATCGACCCCCATCTATCGGTGGTGCTGTTCACCGGGTATGGGACGATGGATGATGCCATAAAGGCTATGCGCCTGGGCGCGCAGGGTTTTGTGTTAAAACCGTTCGACCCCGATGAGCTGGTGGCGGTCGTCGAAGAAAGCCTGCAACGGCGCTCGTTGCTGCGCGATAGGGTGCGTTTGCAAACGCTGCTACCCTTGCTGGAGATCAGCAAGGCCATTCAAACCGCCGACGGCGCGGTGGCGATGATGGGGCAGGCCCTAAAGGTGGCCCAATCCGAGACGGGCGCGGCCCGCATTCGCCTGATGTTGAAGCCGGACCCGGACAGCAATTTCCAGCAACTTATCGAGATAGTTTCGATCCCTGATAATCGATCTCGATTGCCCTCGACCGTGCTGCGCCAGGTCCTTAAAACGGCCCGCCCGGCCTGGATCACGGCGAATGGCGCGCTCCGGCAAGATGAAGCGGTGGCCCGGCAGGCGGTGGCCATCTGTTTGCCCCTGGTTACGAAAAACCGGATTCTGGGTTTGCTGACCGCCGAGACGGCTGTCAGCGCCCCGCCTTTCGGCTACCTGGCGCTCGATGTGCTGACCATTCTGGGGGGACAGCTTGCAATTGCTGTCGAGAACATCAACCTCTTTGAGCGCGTTGAATCCCTGCGGACTTTCAACGAAAACATCATCGAGAATATGACCAATGGCTTGATCGCCCTTGATTTGAGCGGCAGCGTCACCGCCTTTAATCGAGCTGCGGCTGAGCTCATCGGTCTTTCGTCCGAGGCGGTCGTCGGCCAGCCGGTTGATGTTATTTCACCCCAGTCGGGCGAGCTGGTTGAGGCATTCCGCCAGACTCTCGACCACCGCCTGCCATCCGTCCATCGGGAGGTCACCATCAATCGAGACGGGAAACCCACGCCTGCCTCGGCCAGTGTATCCCTCCTGCGCGACGGCAGCAACGCGGTGGCCGGGGTCGTGGGGTTGGTAGAAGATTTGACGGAGCTGAAGGCCCTGGAAGCGGAAAGGCGGCGCCTGGATCGGTTGGCCGCCCTGGGCGAAATGTCTGCGGTGGTGGCTCACGAAATCCGCAACCCGATTGCGGCCGTGGCGGCGGGCGTCAAATACATCACCCGCCACATGGGCGAGGAGTTGCCAGATTCCAAGGGCGTGCAAATGATTCTGGACGAGATTGACCGCATCAATCGCATCCTGGAAGATATTTTGTTCGTGGCCCGCCCCTTGCATTTGAACCTGGAGGCCCTGGCGCTGCCCGCGCTTATCGATGATGTCATCTCGCGCTACCGGTCGCAGATTGAAAAGAGCAACATTTGTTTGAAGACGGAGTATCAAGATAACCTGCCCAGGGTTCAAGGCGATAGAACCCGCCTGGAGCAGGTTTTCACCAATCTGTTGATGAATACCATCCAGGCTATGCCGGAAGGTGGGGATATCAACTTGCAAGTAACCGCAAGCGGTAGTAAGGTATATGTATCGATGCAAGATAGCGGGCCGGGCATCCCTTCCGATGTGCTTCCCCGAATATTCGAGCCGTTCTTTACCACCAAAGCCAAGGGGACCGGGCTGGGTTTGACCGTGGCCCACCGTGTGATTGAAGAGCACAACGGCAGTATCAAAGCAGACAGCGCCCAAGGACACGGTACAACCTTTCTCATCGCTTTACCATCGGACAGGACCCATACCTATGAGCCATAAGGTCCTAATCGTTGATGACGAGGCTACGTTGCGTTATTTCCTCAGGCTGGAGCTTGAAGGCAAGGGGTACGACGTGACGGAAGCTGAAAACGGTGAGAAGGCCCTGGAATTCATCAAGGCCAACCCTTTTGATGTCGCCCTGGTCGATTTGCGTATGGCCGGGGTCGATGGGTTGGAAGTGATGCGGCAGTTGCATCAACAATCGCCGCAGACCAAGGTCATTATCCTGACAGCCTACGCCAGCCTCTCATCGGCGATTGAAGCCCTGCGCCATGACGCGCACGACTATGTCATCAAGCCGTTTGACACCGAAGAGCTATTGGCCAGCGTGGCCGATGCCATCGCCTCGCAAGCGGTGGAAGGGAAACCGCCGGAGTCAAAGATTCAGCCGCTCGTTGTGGGCGGTCTGACCCTGGACCCTGCCAGTCGCCAGGTGATCCGCGACGGCCAGGCCCTGCAATTGACCCCAACCGAGTTTGACCTGCTGGCCTGTCTGATGTCGTCGCCGAATGTGGCCCTGGATGCGGTCACCTTACTCAGAAAAGTCAGAGGCTATGAAGCCACGGAAACCGATGCCCGCTCGATTGTGCGGGTGCACATCCACCGCCTGCGCCAAAAGCTTGAGCCAGACCCCGCCAGGCCACGTTATGTAACGACAGTGGCCGGCGGGCGCTATTTGCTTCCCTTGCAATAAAGCGGTTGTGGCCGATTTAACTGTAATTGTCTTGTAACTACATCCTCATAAATTCTATGCTATGATAGCGGTGCGAGCCGGTGCTCGTTGACATCAATCTGCCGAGATGGGTTGCAAGTTTCCAAAAGGCACAAATTATGGCGAATAAATCTCTGGCCCAACCAGATCAACAAATGAGCCCAATTGAACCGTATGAACCCATTGAACCCCGCGATGCCTATGTGTTGGTCGTAGAGGATAACCTGCAAAATTTGGTGCTGGTGGCCAGGCTATTGGCCTTCATTGGCGTTCGCCGGTACGAGTGGAAAGCCTCCGGCTGGCAGGTGCTGGAGTTTGCCGACACTATGCCCCGCGTCGACCTGGTCTTGATGGACATTCACTTGCCCTATGAAGATGGCTACGAGGCGCTGGCCAGGCTTCGCTCTAACCCCAAGTTTGAAAAGACGCGGGTGGTCGCTATAACCGCCGATGCCAACCCGGCTTCACGGGAAAAAGCGCGCCGGGCTGGCTTCGACGGTTTCCTCGGCAAGCCCATTGATCCGGACAGGTTCCCCGACCAGATTCGGGCCATCTTGCAAGGCGAGGAGGTCTGGGACCTGGGGTATCAAACGTGACCGGATTCGCCTTCATCGCCCTTGTGCCATTCTCTGGGTGACGGCCAACTCAACCTGCTCCGGGAAGCAGCCAACAGGTTGGTTTAGGAACGATAAGAACGCCAGGGATATTCTCTCAAGTGGTTGTCCGAAAATAACTTGTTTTTTGCAGGATGTTTCTTGGGAAAAGCGCCAGGTTATTCGCGGACAATTACTGAGAAAACGCCCTGGTGTTTTACTTGTGTTTTCGATCTTTCGTCTGTTGATTGCCAGGATTGTATGCAGATTATCAGATGCAGGTCTGCACCAAGGAGGGACTTGTGGCTTCCGCGAATGTTGACGAGACCGCGCTCCAGGTAGCCCTGGAGTCCGTCATCCGGGCCAATCGGGCGCTGGCTCGTGCCGGCAGCCTTGATGAAGTGTTGCAAGCTATCGTCGACAATGTGGTCGGGGCCAACATCGATCACAGTAGTCTGTGGCTGGTACATTCCGCTCAGGCCGATGATCCCCAAACCCTTGAACTGGCTGCCGAGTGGAATCGCGCGGCCAACACCGCCGGGCTGATCGGGGATCGCCTGCCCCCGGAAGCGATTCTGCGGGCTGTGTCGGATGGTAACTCGGCCAACGCGGCGGCGGCGCTCTATTTTTCCGACCTGAGCCAGGACAACGGGCGACAGTTCCCTCCTCAATTGAAGACCTTCCTCGTTGACAAACGACATCTGCGCTCCCTGGCGCTCTTGCCCCTGGTGGCCGGCGAACAATATCTGGGTGTATTGCTGCTTGCTTCACGGCAGACCGGCAACTGGCCCCCCTCCCAACAAAGTATCTACCTGGCTATTTTAGACCATGTTGCCGGTGTTGTTCGGAACCTTCAACCGGCCCGGCAGGGGTCAGCTTCGCCGCTGACCGCCCTGACCGATGTGGAGCGCAGTTTGAACGAACTCCACATCTTGCTCGACATCAGCCGCGAGCTTTCCTCCTCGCTGGATACGGAGGCGGTCTATAAATCGGCCGTTCAGGCTTTTATGGCCACCGGCGCTGATAGTTGCGCCCTGGCCATCGTCGATTCCTACCAGGGCGCAGAGCCGACCTGGTCCGAGGTTGTCGTCCTCGTTAACCGGCACGATACCGACGCTTATCTCAACCACCTCGGCAGGCGGCATCACCTGGCCGATTATCCAGCCCTGATGCGTCTGGTTACCGCACACACGCCGGTGATTGTCCACGACCTGTCCACCGAATGTGGGCTGGATGAGAACGAGCGCCAGGTGCTGTTGGAGGCGAATATTCAGGCCCTGGTTGTGCTGCCCCTGGTCAGCGAGGGGCAGGCGATTGGCTACATCTGGGCCGCCCGCCGCGCCCCCTATCGTTTTGAGGATCGGGAAATAGACCTGTACCGGACGATCGTCAACCAGATCACCATTGCCATTGAGCACGCCTGGCAGATGGACGAAATGCGCCACCGGACCACGCAACTCACAACCGCAGCCGAAGTTTCTCAGTTGGCCAGCAGCATACTCAACCCCGACGAGCTTCTGGAAAAGGTCGTAACCATCATTCGGGACCGCTTCGATGTTTACTACGTCGGTCTTTTTCTGGTGGAGGAAATCGGCGAGGAACACGAGCCGTATGCGGTTTTGAAGGCCGGCACGGGAGAAGCCGGACAGGTCCAACTGGAGGCCGGACACAAGCTCCGGGTCGATGACAACTCAATGGTCGGTGGCTGTATCGTCGCCGGCTCACCCAGGGTCAATCTGGATGTAAAAGAGGGCGCGGTCCGCTTCGTCAACCCGCATCTGCCCGAAACGCGTTCGGAGATAGCCCTGCCCTTGAGCAGCCGGGGGCGAATAATCGGGGCCTTGACGGTGCAAAGCGTCCAGAAAGGCGCTTTTGGCGACGAGGATATTCGGGTGCTGCAAACAATGGCCGAGCAGGTAGCCATCGCCATTGACAACGCCGATCTCTTTACCACGGTCAATCTGGCCCTTGAGGAAACGAACACCCTCTACACCATCAGCCGCCGGATCGCCGCTGCCCAGACCAGCAAACAGGTGGCCGATGTCATTGTGGATGCCGTGCCGAAAAGGTCTTATGATCACGTCATCCTCACCCTGAAAGACGACCCCCACGACCCTGAAAGCACCTGGATTGAGGTCACCAGCGGCTGGGATCGCGTTTCCCCGCCGGAGGACTTTCTCGGCAACCGCTACTCCAGCCAGATGGCGCCCGCCCTGACCAGCTCGCAGGCGAACGAGATCGTCGTCGAGCCGGACGTGGCTAACAGCCGCAGCCTGGATTCGCAAACGCGGCGCTTCTTAACCGGGCTGGGCATAAGATCAACGGTGATGGTGCCCCTCTCCGCCGGGGAACGGCTGCTGGGCTGGCTGGTGGCCGGAACGGTGGAGCAACCCCGCTCGTTCAGCGAAAACGACATCCGGTTCCTGCAATTGCTGGCCGATCAGGCCGGTATCTCGCTCGGCCGGTTGCAGGCGATTGAGTCCCTCCTGGAGTCGCGAGAGCAATATCTGACGGTGGTGGATAACATCCCCGGCGCGGTCTATCGTCGCCTCCCCGACGAGAACTACACGATGTACTACATTAACGAGGAGATTCAAGCGTTGACCGGGTACGAACCCGAAGTCTTCGGCCCCAACAACGAGGTTGCCTTCGCCGACCTGATCCATCCCGACGACCGGGCGCACTACGCCGACGCCATCGCTAACCAGGTCAGCGCCCAGCAACCCTACGAGATTGAATATCGCTTGATTGACAGATTTGGCGATACCAGATATGTCCTGGAGCGCGGGCGGGGCGTGTTTAATGAAAAGGCCCAACTTACCTATCTCGACGGGATCATCTTTGATATTAGCGACCGCCGCACCCTGGAATTGGCCCTGCAGCGCCGGGCCATCCAGCTTGAATCGGCGGCAGAGGTAGGCCACATCGCCTCCTCCATTTTAGACGTCGACCGGCTCATCAACCGCGCCGTGGAGTTGATCCGGGAGCGGTTTAATTTGTACTACGTCGGCCTCTTCCTGGTCGATGAAACGGAGCAATGGGCCGTTTTGCAGGCCGGCACCGGCCAGGCCGGGCAAATCCAGGTGACGGAGGGACACCGCCTGGCTATTGGCAGTGAGTCGATGATCGGTAGTTGCCTCGCTGTCGGCGCGCCTCGGCTGGTGGACAACATCAATCAAGCGCGGGAGTTCTTCGCCAACCCTCATCTGCCGGATACGCGCTCGGAATTGGCGCTGCCCCTGCACAGCCGGGGCGACATCATTGGCGCGCTCACCGTGCAAAGCGAAAAGGAGGCGGCCTTCAGCCAGGAAGACGTCGATGCGCTTCAACTGATGGCCAACCTCTTAGCCAACACTATCGTCAACGCCCGGCTCTTCTCCGAGGTTCAAAGAAACTTTGAGGAGCAGTCGCTCCTCAAAGAAGTTACCACCGCCGCCAGCACTACCTTTGACCATACGGAGTTTCTGACCGAAGTGGCCAGGCGAGTGGTTGAGCATTACAACATCGATCACTGCGGCATTGTGCTCTATAACAGCACCCAGACGGTGATGACGGTTGAAGCCGAATACCCGGCCTCCGGGGCGCTGGGCGCTCAGCTCCCGGCCCGGGGCTACCCCGCCGGGGATCAGTTCCTGGCCGAGCGGGAACCGCTGGTGATCAGCGACATTCTCAACGGTACGGCGATGGGAGAAGTAACCCCCGTCTTTCAGGCTATGAGTATCAACACGGTCGCCCTGATCCCCATCATCCTGGAGAACCGCCTCATCGGTTCTATGGGGTTGGATGTGTCCGACCCGGCCTACGTTTTCAGCGACTCGGACCTGGCGCTGGCCGGGGCGATTGCCGCTCAGGTGGCGATTTCTATTGAGAAGGTCCGACTTTTTGAAGAAACTCAGATCACGCTGGAGGACACGGCGGCCCTCTACCGCGTGACCCGCGCCCTGACGCAGATCGATGACGAGCGAGAGATGTTCGAGCTGGTTCTGGCCGAATATTTGCAGCAACTCGGTTTGCAGCAGGGAGGGGTCCTCCTCTTTGATGACGACGGCGCGTACGGAACCTTGCGCGCCCACAAAGTGGCGGGGAAGTTCGTTGAACCGGGCTTGCGCATTCCGGTAGCCGGCAACCCCTCCTACGAGCAGTTGATAGAGACCCGGGAACCGGTCATCATCGACGATGTCTTTCACGATGAGCGTTTGGAGCCGGTGCGCGATCTGACCATCGAGTTGGGCATTAAATCCATCCTTTTCGTGCCCATCATCGTGCGGGGCACCGTGATTGGGGCCTTGGGCGCGGATGCGACCGAAGCATTTCACGAGTTTACCCCTCGCGAGGTCTCGCTGGTGCAGGGTATGGCCGACCAGTTGGGCATCGCCCTGGAAAACCGCCGGCTTCTGGCCAAAACGCAACGGTTGGCTTTACAGCTTCAAACGGGGGCGGATGTCGGACGGGTGATCACCTCCAATCTCGATCTTGATGTGTTGTTGGGAGAGACGGTTGAGCTGATTCGAGACCGGTTTGGTTTTGACCACGCCCAAATCTTCTTGCTGGATGAGGACGGAAAATGGGCGGTCCTGCATAAAAGCACCGGGCCGGTCGGGCGTGAATTGCTGGCGCGAGGTCACAAACTGCCCGTGGGCAGCCAGAGCGTCATCGGCCAGGTCACCGCCAGGCGCCAAACGCTGATCGCCCGCGATGTGGGCAGCGACCTGGTGCACCGGCCCAATGTGTTGCTGCCCGACACCCGCGCCGAAATCGCCATCCCGCTCCAGATAGGCAATAAACTCATCGGCGCGCTTGACGTGCAAAGCAACGAATCCGATGCCTTTTCGGAGAACGACGTGGTCACGCTGGAATTGCTGGCCGCCCAGATCGCCGTCGCTATCGAGAATGCGCGCGCCTTTGCCGAGCAGCAGGAAAGCGCGGCCCGTCTGCGCGAGCTGGATCGAATGAAAACCCAGTTCCTGGCCAATATGTCTCACGAGTTGCGTACCCCTCTCAACTCGATCATCGGCTTTTCGCGCGTCATTCTCAAGGGCATCGATGGCCCCATCACCGAGTTGCAGAAAAGCGACCTGACCGCCATTTACAACAGCGGCCAGCACCTGCTGGGGCTGATCAATAATATTTTGGACCTGTCAAAAATTGAGGCCGGCAAGTTTGAGTTGAACTTCGAGGAGGTTGACCTGGGCCAGGTCATCAAGGTCGTTATGTCGACCGCCGTGGCCCTGGTTAAAGATAAAGACGTTGAACTTATCCAGCACGTGCCTGACGAATTGCCCCGCATCTACGCCGACCAAACCCGCATCCGGCAGGTGATTCTGAACCTGATCGCCAACGCCGCCAAATTCACGCGTGAGGGCAGCATTACCCTGATGGTCAGGGTCGAAGGGGACTACCTTGTCCTTCATGTGAAAGATACCGGGGTCGGCATCCCGGCGGACAAACTTGATCACATCTTCGAGGAGTTCACCCAGGTCGATGCTTCAACGACGCGCCGGGCGGGCGGCACCGGCCTGGGGCTGCCCATCACCCGCCGCCTGGTGGAAATGCACCACGGGACAATCTCGGTCAAAAGCAAGGAGGGGAGCGGCACCGTCTTTACCGTGCGCCTGCCCCTCAACGGGGAGACGGATGAGGCGGCCCCGGCGGTCACCCCTGTCGAACCATCTCCCGAGGAAACACGCGACCGCATCATCCTGGTTGTTGACAACGATGAAGGCGTGGCCACCCTTTACCAACGTTACCTGCATACGCACAACTTCCACATCATCCCCCTGACCGACAGCAGCGACGTGGTGGCCCAGACCAAAAAAACCGAGCCGTATGCCATCTTGCTCGATATTCTGATGCCGGGCAAAGATGGCTGGACCGTCTTGCGCGAGCTGAAGGGGGACCCCCAAACGCGCGATATTCCGGTCATCATCGCCAGCATTGTCGCTGCCGAGGATCGGGGCTTAAGCCTGGGCGCGGTTGATTACCTGAGAAAACCCATTATGGAGAGCGAACTGCGCGACGCCTTGAGCACGTTGGAAAGCTCCACCAAAGACCACCGGCGGGTTTTGGTGATCGATGACAAAGCCGACGACATCTTGCTGGTCCGCCGCGTTTTGGAAGCCCACGGCAACTACCACATCATCGAAGCCTCCGACGGGGCGACCGGCCTGGATTTGGTCCGCCGCAAGCGCCCGGATTTAATCATCCTCGATTTGATGATGCCGGAGATGGATGGCTTCGCCGTCGTCGAGTCGCTCAAAGCCAACGTGAAAACGCGTTCGATCCCCATCATCGTTGTGACGGCCAAGGATACCACGCCCGAGGAGCAGCGGGTGCTGGAAGCGCAGGTCGAGGCCACGCTGCAAAAAGGCATTTTCAGCGAAGATGAGCTGGTTGCCGAAGTCAGCAAGGTGCTGGACCGCATATCTGTGGGCCAGCGAGGATAGATTTTTCACCAGCAAGAGGAATAGTTAGAGGAAGGTGATATATTAACGGTTCCAATTCAAGCTTTGATAAAACCATAACCGTCAAATGCGTTCGGTGCGGGCACGAAATGCCCTTCGCCAAACTGGTCGGCGCCTGCGCCCAATGCGGGGGGGACTGGCTCGATCCCATCTACAATTATCCCACGGCGGGCGAGACCTTCCGTGCCGGTCTTGGCCAGCGCCCGGGAAACATCTGGCGTTACTGGGAGCTTTTGCCCCTCTTGAACCGCAACAACATCGTCTCGATGGGCGAGGGCGGGACGCCGCTGCTGCCGCTGGCCAACCTGAGCCTGATGGTCGGCTGCCCCAACATCTTTATGAAAGACGAGCGGCAAACGCCCACCGGCTCGTTCAAAGACCGGCAGGCATCGCTGGCTATATCCGTGTTCAAAGAGGCCGGCATCGACGAGGTCGTTGTCGCTTCGACGGGCAACGTCGCCATCTCCTACTCGGCCTATTGCGCCCGGGCCGGCATCAAGCTGTGGACATTCCTATCCAGCACGGTTCCTGCCGAGAAGATGCGCGAGGTCGCCCTCTACGGCACGGAGGTCATCAAGGTCAGCAGCACTTACGACAAAACCAAGGAGGTTGCCGCCCAGTTCGCCCGGCAAAAAGGCTTTTTCTACGACAAGGGCGTGCGCAATATCGCGGCCAAGGAGAGCATGAAAACCCTGGCCTTCGAGATCGCCGAGCAACTGGGCCAAATGAACGGCGGGGGCTTCCAGGCCCCCGACTGGTACATTCAGGCGGTCAGCGGTGGGCTGGGGCCGGTAGGCGTATGGAGAGGCTTTGAAGAACTACAGGCGATGGGCCTGACGGACAAAATGCCCAAACTGGCCCTGATCCAGGCCGAAGGATGCGCCCCGATGGTCAACAGTTTCAAGGCCGGCCTGGATGAAGCCGAAAGCGTGACCGCCCCGCAGACGTTGATTGCCACGGTTGCCACCGGTTCGCCCGGCGCGGTTTACCCCTACCTGCGCGACATCATCCTGCAATTCGGCGGCACGATGGAGACGGTCAGCGACGAAGACGCATTTCGGGCGATGCACGTCATGGCCCAAATGGATGGCCTGTCGATGGAACCGGCGGCGGCGATAGCCTGCGCCGGGTTGTTCAAACTGATCGGCCAGCAAATTATCAGGCCGGATGAGACGGTCGTAGTCAACGTCTCCGGGCATACCTTCCCGGTCGACAAATTTACCCTGGATGACCGCCGGGTGCGCGATTTTGAATTGGTGGAGGATGGCCTTGCCCCCAGCGTTCCCCCCAGCGAGGGGCTGATCAGCGCCCTGGATCGCCTGGATGACCGGGTGCAAAGCATTGCCGTCCTGGAAGACGAGCCGGACGCAGCCCGCCTGCTGCGGCGCATTTTGCAGGCCAAAGGCCAGTACAAAATCCACGAAGCCTCCAATGGCCGGGACGGCATCGAGCTGATCCGGCAGCGCCGCCCGGACCTGGTCATCCTCGACTTGATGATGCCCGAAATCGATGGCTTCACCGTTCTGGATATGATGAAAGCCGATGAGATGTTGCACGACGTGCCGGTGATCGTGGTCACGGCCAAAGAACTCTCCCGGGCGGAGCGGCGTCGCCTGTCGGGCCAGGTCGAATCGCTCTTGCAAAAAGGGAGCTTTATGGAAGAGGAACTGTTGGACAATATTTTGGAAGCGTTGGAATAGTCAGGGCAAGGTGCTAATTTTAGAGGGAAACGAAAATGTCAGCTCCAGGTGTGGTGACCAGACCCCCCAAAATCCTGTATGTTGAAGACGACGTAGCCAGCCGGGTGCTGATGTCGCGCTTGCTGCTCAACAGCGGGTACGAAGTCGTTGAAGCCGAGGATGGTCTATCCGGCTTGCAAGTGGCCCGCCGCGAGCGCCCCGATTTGGTTTTGATCGACATCAACATGCCCGATCTGGACGGCTACGAGGTAGCCACCCGTCTGCGTAGTTTGCCCGGTCTGGAGCACGTGCCCATCGTGGCGGTGACGGCCAACGTGATGGCCGGGGATCGGGAGCGGGCCATTACTGCCGGGTGCGACGGCTATATCTCCAAACCCATCGACGTCGACGAGTTGCCGCGTCAAATACGGGCTTATTTGAACGGCCGCCGGGATGTCGTTTCGGCTAAGCAGCGGCAACAATATCTGGAAGAGCACACTGCCAAGCTGGTCAAGCGGCTGGAAGAAAACGTCATCGATCTGAAGGAAGCCAATCGAGCCTTGTCCAAGCTCGACAAGATGAAGACCGATTTCGTGACGCTGGCCGCCCACGAGTTGCGCACGCCCATCACCCTGGTTTATGGCTACGCCCGGCTGCTGATGCACAATGATGCCGTCACCGGCCATCCTCAAGCAATGCAACCTGTCAAGGACCTGGCCCATCGCATCTTTGACGCCGCCAACCGCCTGAACGAGGTCGTCAACGATATTCTAAACATCTCTTTGATCGATGCCGACGAGATGGAGCTTGATATTCGACCGGTGAATCTGCTCAACGTGGTCGAATTCGTTTTGGAGGAACTGAACCCGCTGAAGAAGGGGCGGCAGCTAACCGTCGAGACGACCGGATTGGACAACCTGCCCCACATCCCCGGTGATGAGGGCCGCTTGCGGCAGGTGTTCTGGAACCTGATCAGCAACGCTATGAAGTTCACTCCGGACGGGGGCCTCATTCGGGTCGAGGCCAGCGCCGTTGAGGGCGAAGTTGAGGTCATCGTCAGCGACACCGGCATTGGCATCGACCGCCAGGAACAAGCGGATATTTTCAAGCGATTCTACGTGATCGAGGACACCGCTTACCACAGCAGCAGCAAGACGGCCTACATGGGGGGAGGGATGGGGCTGGGGCTGACGATTGCCCAGGGCATTGTTAAAGCGCACAAGGGGCGAATCTGGGTGGAGAGCGAAGGACGCGATAGCGGATCGGGCAGCCGCTTTCACGTGATGCTACCTCTTGAAGCCTGAGCCTTGATGCCGCCCCTGATCCTGGCCTCGACCTCCCCCCGCCGCCGCGAGCTGCTGGCTCTGTTTGAAATTCCCTTCACCATTCGCACCGCCAACATCGACGAAACGCGCCTGCCGGGCGAAGCCCCCGCCGCTCTGGTGCAACGCCTCAGCCGCGAAAAAGCCCTGGCCGTGGCCGAGGGCCTGTCTGAGGGCGTGATCGTCGCCGCCGACACCGTGGTCGTTCGGGGTGGCCGCATCCTGGGCAAACCGGCCGATCCGGCCGAGGCCCGGCAGATGTTACGCCGGCTGCGCCAGGGACCGCACCAGGTCTTGAGCGGCCTGACCGTCGTGGACGTTGCGTCGAATCGCTCCCTCACCCGCGTCAACCAAACCCGGGTCTGGATGCGCCCCTACACCGAGGCCGAGATCGCGGCCTATGTTGCTTCCGGCGATCCGTTGGACAAGGCCGGGGCCTATGGCATCCAACATCAAGGGTTCCGGCCCGTGGCCCGGCTCGAAGGCTGTTTCGTCAGCGTCATGGGCCTGCCGCTGGGGGACCTGGCCGAGGCTCTGGCCGGGTTCGGGGTCAGGGTCGAGGCGGTCGGGCGGCGCTGCGCCGGTTATACGGGTCAGGCCTGTTGCAGGTAACAGATGTCATCTGCAAGATGGACGGATGGCACCTTCCCCGACCAGGCTCAGCGCCGGATGTTTACGCTCCGGCCAGCTCCCGCGCCCTGGCCAGCAAGCCGGACTCGGCGGCGGCCAGTCGTTGTTCGGTTTCCACGCGCCAGGTTTCCGCTTCCGCCAGCGCGGCCCGGAAATCGGCGATCATCGCTTGCACGGACTCCGGCGCGGCCCCGCCCGGCCCGGTCCGGGTTTCGACGATGGAGCGGGGGTCCATCACCCCGGCGATTGTTGCCTCAGGTAAGTTCAGGGGCCGGTCGATGACGGCCTCTGCCGCCGCGTCCAGCAGGCCGGCGTCGAGGGGTTGGCCGGCGTCGAGGGCGGCCCGCACCGCCTGCCCGACAATGCGATGGGCCGTGCCGGCGTCGAGCCCGGTCTCCAGCATAATGACGTCGGCCAGGTCGGTAGCGCCGCTGTAGCCCTGGGCGGCGCGGCGGGCCATCAGCTCCCGGTTGACGGTCAGCCCGGCGATAGTTGCGGCCAGCAGCTCGACGGCCTGCCCCGCCAGGTCCAGGGCGCGGGGTACGCCGCCGTAGGCGAAAATGCGGTTGTCCACCTGCCCCGAGGGCGTGGCTCCCTGCGCGGCGACGGCGGCCAGCCGCCCGACCAGCTCCCGGGCCACGCCGCGCACAAAAGCCAGGCTGTAGGGGTTCTTCTTTTGGGGCATAATGACGCTGACCCGCGAGTGGCGATCTGACAATTCGATCAGGCCGAACTCGGCGCTGGCCCAGATTTGCAGGTCCTCGGCCAGACGGTCGGCGTTGACCATCAGGGCCACTGCCGCCGCCATCACCTCGATGGGGCCGTCGGGCTGCCACATCGCGTCCCGGGTGTGCAGGGCCAGCCCGTCGAAGCCGAGCAAATCGGCCAGGCGAGCCCGGTCCAGGGGCAGCCGCGAGCCGTTGACGCTGCCCGATCCGGCCGGGCTGCGATTGGTGCGCTCGAACGCCGCCCGCAGGCGGGCCAGGTCGCGGCCCATCGGCTGGGCAAAGGTCAGCAAATAGTGGGCCAGCGTGGTCGGTTGGGCCGGTTGGAGGTAGGTGTAGTCGGGCATCACCGTGGTCAGGTTGGCTTCGGCCCGGTCAAGGACGGCGCCCATCAGCTTTTCTAACGCGCCGCTTAACCCCAGCAATCGCCGGCGTGCGGCCAGGAGGTAGGCGATGGTCGAAGCTTCCCGGCGGGGGCGGCCGGTTTTGAGCCAGCCGGCGACGGCGGGGGCGTGGCGTCGCAGATAATATTCGCGGTTGGTGTAGGCGTCTCCGTGGGCCGGGTCGAAGGGGAACTCGGCGGCGGGGATGGCCTGCATCTTCAAGAGGGCGGCCAGCAACCCGGCCCCGGCCCGGGGCGGGACCAGGCCGACCTCAACCAGCATCACGACGTGGGCCAG
>JBHHXL010000052.1:0-17477 GCA_046757065.1 Anaerolineae bacterium | reverse complement strand
CGTCGATCCGACCGATCCCTTCCCTAACGGCTTCACCGTCGGCGACATCTGGGGCGACGCGGGCTGATCAATTCGCCATTATAGCTCCTTCCCATTCGGCGCAAGGTAGTCCCCCCATCAAGTGTTGCTGGTTCCAAACCAGGCGAAGCGGCACCGCCAAGATGCCAAGAACGCCAAGTTTTGCTTGATTTTCGCCTTTTCTTGGCGCACTTCGCGTCTTGGCGGTTCAACTCAGTCCCCGATGGCCCAACAACACCCAAGCGGGGGACTACCCGGCGCAAGCTGGCTCAAAGAATCGAGCACAATTTGGTTAAACATCCCTTCCACGCCGGCAAACCCGGCGTTTGGTTTCGTGGTTTCAAGCATCACATGTATCTCCGGCCTGCCGCAGATTTGTCCGCAGAATCATTTGTACTATACTTGTCCGCATCCTGCCAGACGCCGGCAATCGTTGGGGCTCGGGTCATAATGACAAAATCGTCCCCAGGAAAGAAAGGATCGGCCAGGGCGCAACGCCATCAGACCTGTTCGATCTGCCGCACCTTGCCTGACCGGGCCGAAGCATCCTGGCACGCAGGCGAACCTATGGGCGGCCATATGCCTCGGGCAGAGAGCCGGCTGGAGGTTGTGGGCGCGCCTTTCTTCGATGACCGCGAAAGCTATTCTCACTCGTGCCTCAAACAGTGCCCCAAGTGCGGCACCTACTACGATTGGGATTTCAGCTACGAATTCCTGGTCGCCGGGTCCGAGGATGAAATCGTGTTGACCCGGTTGAGCGACGAAGAAGGCCAGCGGCGAGCCGAAGCCGTTTTCGAGGCCATCCGGGCCGACGCGGAGAAATTCAGGGCCGAAGCGCCGCCCCATCTCGATACCTTGCTCGGTTCCCGCGACGGCAAAGGCGTTTATGGGGCGGCATATTTCCTCGACAGCGGCCGGATGCGAGGCCACGACATCGCCTTCGCCATCCCTGCCCTGACGAGCGCCTTCATCAGATTCGCCGGGAACGAAGCCCTCGATTCGATCGTCGGTTTAGTGTCGCTTGTCCTATCCAGCATCGCGCAAGACTCGCCGCAGGCCGCCGGGCAAATCCGCAACATCCTCCAGGCTGCCGATGTTGACCCGAGCATTTCCCGGATCAGGTTGGTCATCGCCTCCTGCGAGAGGGCTCTGCGATCAGGGCCGGGAGGTTAACTCTAAAATGAGAGACATCATCTTGTTCATCGCCGCAAGCCTGGACGGCTTCATCGCCCGCCCCGACGGGAGCGTCGATTGGCTCTTCACGGATGGCGATTACGGTTACCAGGCGTTCTACGATTCCATCGACGTGGTCTTGATGGGCCGCAAAACCTACGAACAGACGCTCGAGTTTGGGGCCTACCCGTTTTCGGACAAGAAGGGTTATGTCTTTTCAAGATCGCCCGATGTTCAGGCCGCCGAGGGCGTTGAAGTCGTTGCGGAGGACCCTGCTTCATTGGCCTGGCATCTGAAAAGCACGCCGGGCAAGAATATCTGGCTGGTCGGCGGTTTGGAGATCATCTCCATATTTATCAAAGCCGGCCTGATCGATGAGTATGTCATATCGGTCCATCCCGTCATCCTTGGCGACGGGATTCCGCTTTTCCCAACAGGTATCGCTGCGGTCCAACTGGATTTAGTTGGGGTCAAGTTCTTTGATTCCGGGTTGGTGCAACTGACCTACCGCACCCGGCCCGCAGCCTGAGGGCGAAGGATGCTATGCTTCAAATCACGCCGGCCATCGCCATTGACGAAAGCGAACTCCGGTTCGAGTTCATCCGGGCCTCGGGTCCGGGCGGGCAGAACGTAAACAAGGTCTCCAGCGCGGTCCAACTGCGCTTCGACGCCCGCAATTCCCCCTCGCTGCCCGCTGAGGTGCGACAGCGCCTGTTCCGGCTGGCGGGCAAGCGCCTGACGGACGACGGCGTGCTGATCATCACCGCCCGGCGCTACCGCACCCAGGAGCAGAACCGCCAGGATGCGGTCGAGCGCCTGGTCGAGTTGGTCCGCCGGGCCGCCGAGCGCCCGAAGCCCCGCCGCCCGACGAAGCCCTCGGCGGCCAGCCGGGAACGCCGGCTGGAGGGCAAGCGCCGGCGCAGCCAGACGAAACGCGACCGGCGCTTTAAGCCCGGCTCCGACGAGTAGGCAAGGAGGCGCCGTTTGATTCGTGACTTTCTGTCGCTGGCGGACCTGTCCGGCGGGCAGATTCTGGGCCTGTTGGACCTGGCCGATGAACTCAAACAACGGTACCGGACGGGCCAGGTCGATCAACCCCTCAAGGGGAAAACCTGGGCGATGATCTTCGACGGCCCCAGTATGCGCACCCGGGCCACCTTCGAGGCGGGCATCCTCCAGCTCGGCGGGGTGGGGTTGAGCCTGCCCCTCAACCTGGAACAGGGTGAATCGGTCGGCGACGTGGCTCGCTACCTGGAGTGTTGGGTTGATGGCATCGTGGCTCGCGCGCCGCGACAAGAAGCCGTGGCCGAATTGGCCCGCTTCGCCTCCGTGCCCGTCATCAACGCTATGACCCGCCGCCTCCATCCCTGCGAAGTGCTGGCGGACGCCCAGACCTTGCGCGAACGCAAGGGGGACTTTGCCGGCCTGAAGCTGGCCTTTGTCGGTGCGGGGACCAACGTCTGCGCCTCCTGGTTTAATTTTGCGGCGCGGATACCGCTCAACCTGACCCAGATTTGCCCGCCGGGTTATGAAATTGAGGCCGGCATCTTAACCTTCGCCAGACGGGAAGCCCAGGGAGAAATCCAGGTCACCCACGATTTGGCCGAAGGGTTGCGAGAAGCCGATGTCGTCTGTACGGACGCCTGGCCCCGTGCTTTGGACGAGCGCGAGGGCAAGGCGCGAAACCGGATCTTCTTACCCTACCAGGTCAACAGTATGACGATGGCCCTGGCGAAAAAAGAAGCCATTCTGATGCCCTGCCCGCCGATGACCCGCGGCCAGGAGGTTTCGGCTGAGGTGCTGGAAAGCGATTACTTTGCCGGCTTTCGGGCCAAGGAAAACCTGTTGCACGCTCACAAAGCCATCCTGGTTTCCCTGAGCAGGTAGCCGGGTCCATTGACCGCCCTCGCAGCTTCTTTGCGCGCGCACATTCCCCTCCTCTTCGAATCGTCGGGCTTCCTCCGGCTGTGGCCGGCGACGCTGGTGTCCAAGTTGGGGGAAATGAGGCAGATTTCAGCGGGGCCGCCCAGGATTGACAAAATACCCTCGACATGCTACATTGGAACCGGTTCCAAGCGGCGATCTTTGACCGCCGCAGCGATCGAATTCTTGGACACTGAGCAAGAACATTAACCGCAGAGGTGCAGAAGGCACAGAGAGATTTTTATGATTTACTCAGCGGCCTCCGCGTCTCTGCGGTGAACCTTAGCTTCTTTGGTTCCGGCCTGTCCGGGTTAGGTATTGGTTTTCGGTAATTATCGCTAATAACCAATACCTGATACCTTAAGTAGTTACAGGCCAGTTTGGCTTCGAGGAGGGGTAAAGCGGTTACGCAGTATTGGCAGCTGATCCTCAGCGTCGGTTTGATTCTGTGGCTGGCAACCGCCTGCCAGATGCCCGGCAGCACCAAACCGGTCCTCAAAATCGGCCTGGCCGCTCCCTTCGACGGCCTGCATCGCCCGCTGGGCTACGAAGTGCTGTTCGCCGTCAAGGCCGCTCTGCAGGAACGGAACGCCGCCGGTGGCGTGGCCGGCCATCGGGTGGAATTGGTGGCCCTGAACGACTTCGACAACCCCGGCGAGGCTATTGCCCAGGCCCGCGAGTTTGTAGCCGACGCGGGCGTGCGCGGCGTCATCGGCCATCTGTCCCCCGAAACGACGGCAGCGGCTTTACCGGTTTACCGGGCGAACAGGCTGGCCGTCGTCGTGCCCTGGCCCGCGTCGAGCGCGCTGTTCCAGGCGGACGGCAGCGCGGTTTTTGTGTCGGCCAATCTGGAAGCAGCCGAGCAAAAGCTACAAACCCATTTGATAGCGCTTGAGCCAGTTCGAGCCTCCAGGCTCGACTCCGAGGAGGGTTTGGGGGGCCTTGGAGATGCCGGGGCGATCTTGCTCGACGTGGAAGCCGTGTCGGCCGGAGAGTGGGTCCGCCGGCTGGGGCAGGCGGGCTTGCAACCCGCCCTGGCTGCCCTACCCGAGGCCGGTAGCCAGCAGCTCGTGCAGGTAGCCGGCGAATTCGCCGATGGCGTCATCCTGGTTTCGCCAGGCCCGGCGGCCTATGATTTGCACGACGGCCAGGCTTTTGTCGAAGCTTACACCCGACTGGCCGGCTTCCCGCCCGGCCCGCGCGCCGCCCTGGCTTACGATGCGACCCAAATCTTGCTAGATTCTCTGGAGAACGCTTTGCTCGCGGACAACGACGCATCGCGTCAGGCCGTGGCCGCCAGTCTGATGCTCACCCGGCGTCAAGGCGTGACAGGCCCTATCGCCTTTGGTGACAATGGGGCGCGCCTCAACGCGCCGCTATGGGTTTACCAAATCGAACAGGGCAGCTATCCGGGCCGGCGTATCTTTCCTTGACCCTATTTTTAGGCAGCCAGCAATTTGACAACCATCCCCCCTGCTCGACAAGGTAATAGCCCCATTTTCCCACTGTCATTTCGGCGAAAGCTACTATAATGTCCAATCCTGGAGACCACCGTCCTGGCCGCCGATGAAAAACCTTTTATCTCGCCGACGAGGGACGAAAGACCGTGAAGCGAGACGAATCTCCTGCCTGATCCCGTTCGCCCTTCGTCTTTCGTCCTTAGTCTGAACAAGAAACTGTTAGCCAATTCTTGAACCATCGCCTTTGATGGGTTGTTTTATTAAGATCATGGAGCTACAACAATGCGTATCTTAGTCCTCAGCTGGGAATACCCCCCCAATGTGATCGGCGGTATGGGCAAGCACGTCACCGAACTGACGCCCGCCCTGGCGCAGTTAGGACTCGACGTGCACATTGTCACCCCGCGCCTGAACGGAGGCAAGGACTGCGAGGTCGTTTCGCCGGGGGTGACCGTTCACCGGGTGGACGCGCCGACGGCCGCCGAGGCATCCGACATCTACACCAGCGCCTGGCAGGCCAACCGGGCCCTCGAGGGCGCTCTGGAGAAGCTGTGGGCGGAGGTCGGCAGTTTCGATTTGATTCACGCCCACGACTGGTTGACCTCGTTTGCCGCCATCGCCCTCAAGCTGGCCCAGAAATGCCCGCTGATCGCCACCATTCACGCCACCGAACGGGGACGCGCCCGGGGCGCGATCCTGCATAACGACCTGCAAAAATCCATTCACAGCGCCGAATGGCGTCTGACGTATGAAGCCTGGCGTCTCATCGCCTGTAGCCGGTTCATGGCCGACGAAATTGGGCAGTACTTTGAAGTGCCCTATGAAAAGATCGACATTATTCCCAACGGCATCGACCTGGTCCCCTTCGAAGAGCACAATTTACAGAGCACACCTGCCTTCCGGGCCTTATACGCGCAGCCGGATGAGGATATAATTTTTTCGGTAGGGCGCATCGTCCACGAGAAGGGCCTGCACATCCTGCTAAACTCGGCTCCCCAAATCCTGGAGAAGCATCCATCGGCCAAGTTCGTCATCGCCGGCACGGGCCCGGCCTTAGACTGGCTGCGTCACCTGGCCTGGGAAACCGGCATCGGCGACAAAGTTTTGTTCCCCGGCTTTATTTCCGATGAGGATCGCAACCGCCTGTTCAAACTGGCCTCCTGCGCCGTGTTCCCCAGCCTGTACGAGCCGTTTGGCATCGTCGCTTTGGAGGCAATGGCAGCCGGATGCCCGGTGGTCATCAGCAAAGTCGGGGGGCTGGCCGAAGTTGTGGAAGATGGAAAAACGGGGATCACCATCACCCCGGAGGACCCGGCCTCGACGGCCAGGGGCGTGCTGCGGGCCATCAACCCTGGCGACGATACCATTTGCCGGCAGGTAGAAAACGCGCAAAATGTGGTGAGAGACGTTTATAGCTGGGAAAATACCGCCGCCCAGACTCTCGAAGTTTACGAGCGCGTCGTGGGGGAACGGGCCCAGGTGGACTGGTGACCGCAAGGGCTTTAGCGGACCACAATATTCCCCGAACCCTGGTCGATGGCCAGCTCAACAAAGTTATCAGCCCCGCCAAGATCGGCGGTTTCCCAGATGCCGTCGCCGCGCCGTTCGCCGCCGTCCCCCTCGACGCGGCGAAAGCGCGGGCCGGGCCGAAACACGCCCGAACCGCCATCCAACATCAGGCGGGCCTCCATACCCTCCGGCAGCAGGATTTCCAACGCCCCGGACCCGCCATCAACGCTGGCCTGCACCGCCCCCTGCTGCGGCAGGATAAGTTCGACCGGGCCGGAGCCGACGTCGATCCGCAAGTCCGCAACCTGCAAGCCCCGTAAATCCAGGCTGGCCCTACCCGAACCCATATCCAGGTCGAGGTCCAACAAAACGTCGGGGCTAAGATAGACATTCCAGCCGGCATCGCCGGCGGGAAAGCTGCCGGGGCCGACGAAGAAACCGGCTTGCCGGCTGCCTAATTCCACTCTGGCCCGGTCGCCCCTGGTGGTAACATCAAAGACCAGATCGCCGTAGTAGCCAACGTCAGCCTCGATCAGGTTCCGAGAATCCTCCAGGGCCGCCAATGTCGCCGGACCCGCCGTCCAATCAATGATAACCTCGGCCCGCTTGAGGCCATCCTGCGGATGCGAAACGGTTTCGCGCTTGAGCTCAACCCCTCCGACCAGGCCCGGCAGGCTTTGGGCGAAGAAGCCGATGCCGGCCGCTCCGGCGACCAAAACCAGGACCAGCAAAAAGGCCAGGATCGCGCCAAACACGGACCGGCCGGCCAGCAAGATGTCGAGGCCGGCGAAGACCAGCAGCAACGGCCAGAAACGCCACAACACGGTCCAGATGTTGCCCGGCAAGTAGCCCAGATTGGACAGCAGGAAGATGACCCCTAACCCAATCAGCAGCAGCGGCCAGAAAAAGGACCGCCGGCGTGGCCGCGACCGGCGTCCGCCGCGACCGGCGGCAAACAAAGACTCGAAGGCGGGAGTGGTCGCTGCCGGTGGCGGGCGGGTCTCATCGCCGTTTCCTTCCGGGGTCGTTTGCGATTTAGCCATTGTTCTACCCAACCAGCTTTTGCTTCATAATGCACCTTGCAATACGCGCCCTGCCGGGCAAAGTTGCAGCCTCAGCCCCGTTCGCCGATCAGCCGCCGCAACCCGGCCTCATCCAACTGAGGCGTGCCCAGACTTTGGGCCCTGGTGAATTTGCTGCCCCCAGGATTTGCGCCAACCAGCAGATAGCTGGTCTTGCCGGAAACCGAGCCGGTCACTTTGCCGCCGTGCCGCTCGATCAGCGCCCTGGCCTCGTTGCGAGACATCGTGGGCAGCGTGCCGGTGATGACGAAGGTCATTCCCGCCAGCGGTTGAGGGCTGGTTTCCACAGCCGCTGGCGGCGCGGCAGCGAGCGTGACTCCGGCCTGTTGCAGCCTTTCGATCAGGCGGCGATGGGCCGGGCGGCTGAACCAATCGGCCAGGGAGGCGGCGATGCGCGGCCCGACGCCCTCAATCGCCTCCAATTCCCCGGCGCTGGCCGACATCAGCCCTTCCACCGTGGGAAAATGCTCCACCAGCAACTCGGCCACAACCCGGCCCACGAAGCGGATGCCCAAACCGGTCAGAACGCGGGCGAAGGGTTGGTTTTTGCTGGCCTCGATGGCCGCCAGCAGGTTATCGACCTTCTTATCGGCAAAGCCCTCCAGGCCCAACAATTGCTCGCGGGTCAGGCTGTAGATGTCGGCCACATCGTTGACCAGGCCCGCTTCGACCAGTTGCTCGGCGATTTTGATGCCAAAGCCCTCGATGTCCAGCGCCCCTCGCGAGACGAAGTATTCCAGCCGCCGCACCAACTGCGCCCGGCACAGGGCGTTGACGCAAAACACGGCCACTTCCTCTTCGGAGTAGACCAGCGGCTCGTCGCAGGTGGGGCAGCGGGCGGGCGGTTCGTAGGGTTTGGAGCCGGGGGGCCGCAACTCCAGAATCGGTTTAACCACCTGGGGGATGACATCCCCGGCCCGCTTGACGACGACGGTATCCCCCAGGCGCAGGTCCTTGCGGGCCAGGTCCTCGAAATTGTGCAGGCTGGCCTGGCGCACCGTTACCCCACCGATGGTCACCGGCTCCAGGACGGCGTAGGGCGTAATCGCCCCCGTGCGGCCCACGTTGGTCCGGATGTCCAGCAGCCGGGTTGTCGCCTCGCGGGCCGGGAATTTGTAGGCGATGGCCCAGCGCGGCGCGTTGCCGACCACGCCCAGATGTTCTTGCAGGGCAAAGTCGTTGATTTTGACGACCGCCCCATCGACCTCGTAGGCCAGCGTCTCGCGGCGATCCATCCAGCGCCGGATGTAATCGATCACCTCCTCAAACGCCGCCGGCCCGGAGGCCAGATGAACATCGGGGTTGATAGGAAATCCCAGGCGGCGTAAATAGTCCAACGCCTGGGACTGGGTGGCAATGGACACCCCCTCCACGTAACCGATCTGGTAGGCGAAGAAGGCCAGCGGGCGGCGGGCGGTCAGGCGACTATCCAGTTGGCGAATGCTGCCGGCGGCGGTGTTGCGCGGGCTGGCGTATAGCTTCTCGCCTTTCTCCGCCTGCCGCCGGTTCAGCTCGTTGAAAGCGGCGATGGGGATGTAGACCTCGCCGCGCACCTCGATGCGCAACGGCGGCGGCTCGCTGCCGGCGACGGGGATGCTCAGGGGAATGCTCTTGACCGTACGCAGGTTGGCGGTGACGTTCTCGCCCTCAAGGCCGTTGCCCCGCGTCGCACCCTGAACCAGCAGTCCGTCCTCGTAGGTCAGGGCCACGGCCAGCCCGTCGATCTTCGGCTCGACCATAAACTCCAGGTCGGTGGCCGCCACCCCCTCCGGCAGCAGGCGCTCGATGCGAGCCAGCCACTTTTGCATTTCCTCATCGTCGAAGGCATTGCCCAGGCTGGTCATCGGGATGGGATGGACCACCTTGTCAAACCCCTCCAGCGGCTCCGAGCCAACGCGCTGGGTCGGCGAGTCGGGCGTGACCAGGTCCGGGTTTTCTTCCTCCAGGCGGCGCAATTCCTGCACCAGCCGGTCGTATTCATAATCGCTGATGATGGGATCATCCAGCGTGTGATAACGATACGAGTGAAAATTGATCTCTTTGCGAAGCTCGGCGATGCGCCGTTCTACGGATGAATCGGTCATCGGAGAATGCCCTCCTGGGATGTGGTCCCGATTCTAGCACCGGTAAAAAAGAAGGGCAAAGTTTAAGTGCACAGGCTATAGGTGACCGGCACTGATAACGGTCGCTCTTGCGGCAAAACTGTCAAGATTGTGGGCGACCCTTCCCCTTGAAGCGCCGAATGAAAGTGCCGGTCACCTGTTTCAAACCCGATTCATACCAAAGTCCCATTCCTTCCCAATACTTTTCTAGTATGCTATCATCTGGGTCGAAAATTCTCTGACCAGCGGCGGAATACTATGATTAAACTTCACCATACACTTGTCATCATTACCCTGGCCGGCGCGATGTTGGCCGTCAAACCCCACCTGATTCAGGCCAGCGCGCCAATCAAACAATTTGACGGGCCAGAAAGCGCGGCCTCGGCCCCGCTGCCCCCGCCCTCCGGGCCGGAGACGCCCCGCTTCCAGGGCCCACCCGACGAGGGCAAGGGCAAAGAGCCGGAGCCGCAGGCCACAGACCCGGCCCGGGTCAAGGTTTTGATTCCCGCCGGCGAGACGGCCCCGGGCCGGATTCTGGCCGACTACGGCGCGTTTCGCCTGGTCGCGCTCGACAGAGCCGCGCTGCAAAGGCTTTCCCCGCAGGAGCGGGCCGGCTGGAAAATCCTGAATGACGCCGATAAAATCCTGTTGCGCGCCGGCCCGTTGGATACAACCAGGCCCCCGCCGGACATCCCCGCCCCGCTGCGGCAGTCCCCCGGCGAGGGGAAACGGCTGCATCTGGTTCAATTTGTCGGCCCGGTCCGGGATGGCTGGCCGGAGAACCTTCAGCAGCTCGGCCTTGAGATCGTGCAATACATCCCCCACAACGCTTACGTCATTTGGGGCGAGAGCGCCGCCCTGAAGCAACTCGACGGCCTGCCAGAAGTCCAGTGGCACGGCCCGTTTCATCCCTACTACGCCCTCCACCCGGCGCTGCAAGGGCTAAACGAGGGCGAGGTCGAAGTCACCTTCCAGGTCTACGACCACTCGCAGAGCCAACAGACGATGGATGCCATTCGGAGCGCAGCCCTGGAGATCATCCTGACCGAGAGCCGGGTGCTCACCTATCGCAACATCACCGTCCGCTTGCCGGCGGAGCGACTGATCGCCTTCGCCCAACGGGCCGACGTGGTCAACATCGAACCCTGGTCCGCCCCGGTTAAACTGGACGAAGCACAGAACCAGATCGTGGCCGGTAACCTGGTGGTGACCGGCACCGGCCAATTGGCGCCAACCGGCCCCGGCTACCTGGCCTGGCTGAACGGCCTCGGCTTCCCAACGACGCCCATCTCCTACCCGATTGTTGACATCGTGGATGACGGCGTCGGCAACGGGAACGCCGCCGACGCCGGGGGCGACATCACCCTGCGCGAGCTGGGCAGCCCGGCCAATCCCTCGCGCGTGGTCTTTATGAACAACTGCACCGTCTCCCCCAATCCCAATGGACAGGACGGGCACGGCCACATCAACACTTCGATTGTGGGGGGGTATGCCGCCGGATCGGGCGCGCCGCACACCGACGCCAACGGCTTCTTGCTGGGGCAGGGGGTCAACCCCTACGGCCGGCTGGCCGCGACCCGCATCTTTAACGACAGCGGCCAATTTGACCTTAACAATTGCAGTGGCAGCTACGCCACCCTGGTGGAGACCAGTTACAATAGCGGCGCGCGCATCAGCTCTAACAGTTGGGGCGGGACCGTTAACCTTGGCAGCTACAACAGCGCCTCCCAGGTCTACGATGCGTTGACCCGTGACGCGCTGGGCGGCACGGTGGGCAATCAGCCGATGACCTTTATCTTCGCCGCCGGCAACGCCGGACCGATCACCGACACCCTCGGCTGGCCGGGCACGGCCAAGAACGTTATCACCGTCGGCGCGGGGGAAAACGTGCGCGATAACGGCATCGCCGATGGTTGCGGCAAGATCAACGCCGACAACGCCGAAGATATGGCTGCCTTCTCCAGCCGCGGCCCCACGGATGATGGGCGCTTCGGCCTGACGGTCGTTGCGCCGGGCACTCACGTTCAGGGCACAGCCTCGACCGACCCCGGCTTCACCGGGGCCAGCGTCTGCGGCGCGTTTGGTAACAATGGCCTCCCCCCGCCCCAGGACGCCTACTACCCCACCGGCCAGATCACCTACACCTGGTCCTCCGGCACCAGCCACTCGACCCCGGCCGTGGCCGGCGGAGCCTCGCTGCTGTACTACTGGCTGGAAAACCGTTACACCCTGCCCAACGCCCAGGGCGGGCCCGACCCGGCCAAAAACGGAGATCCCCCCAGCCCGGCCTTGTTGAAAGCCTTCATCGCCAACCACGCCCGCTACATGAACGGGGCCGGGGCCGGCGGAACGCTGCCCAGCATCGACCAGGGATTGGGCCTGATCGATCTGGGAATGGCGACGGACAACGCCCAACGCCTCCTCCGCGATCAGAACATCGTTCTGGACGCCACCGGCCAGGTCTTTACCCTGACCATCGAAATTGTTGACAACGGCCGGCCGTTCCGCGCGACCCTGGCCTGGACCGACGCCCCCGGCCCGACCGTGGGCGATGCCTTCGTCAACGACCTGGACCTGGAAGTCATCATCGGGAGCAATACCTACCGGGGGAACGTGTTCAACGGGGCCAATTCGACGACCGGCGGGGGGGCCGACCCGCGCAACAACCTGGAGGCCGTCTTTCTGCCGGCGGGCACGAGCGGCCTGGCTACTATTCGCGTCATCGCCGCCAACATCGCCGGCGACGGCGTCCCCGGCAACAGCGATGTCACCGACCAGGATTTCGCCCTGGTGGTGTACAACGGCCGCCTGCCCACCGGCCTGTTTTTGAGCAAGTCGGCGGCGGCCAGCACCATCGAGCCGGGCCAGTTCCTGACCTACACCCTGTCCGCCTTCAACAACACCGGCCAAAACCTGACCAACATCGTCATCACCGACGCCCTGCCGGCCAACACCCAGTTTGTCTCGGTGGAGGGGGGCGGCGCGTTTGCCGGCAACGTCATCACCTGGAACGGTCTCTCGCTGGCCGACGGGCAGACCCTGACCCGCGCCTTCACCGTCCGGGCTGGCTGGCTGCCGGACGGGGCCAAGCTCAGCAACAACGACTACGCCATCCGCTCCGCCCAGGGCTTCACCAGCACCGGCAGCCCCCTCGAGGTGTCGGTCATCTGGCCCAACACCGACTACGGACAACTGTGCACCGTGGAGCTGGTGCGCGAAACCTTTGAAACCTGGCCGCTAACGGGTTGGAACATCGTCGATAACAGCGGCAGCGGCTGTAGCTGGTATAGCGACAACGCCTCGGAAGGCACGCCCGCCGACACTTGCGACGCCAGCCTCAGCGGGCTGACGGACTTGAACTGCACCGGCGGCAGCGGTAATTTTGCCGATGCCGACAGCGACGCCTGCGGCATCCTGTCCGGCACGACGATGGACACCGACCTGCAAACGCCGCTCCTGGACTTTAGCACCCTCATCAGCCCGCAGCTTGAGTTCAAGTCCGATATGCGCTGGTTTTTCGCGGGTGACGATGAGCGCTGGGACGTTGACCTGAGCCTCGACGGTGGGGATAGCTGGTCCTCGAACCTGCTGCATCACGAGGACGCAAGCCGGCGCGGGCCGGAAACGATCACCCTGGACCTGTCCACGGCGGCGGGCCAGAATGACGCGCGCGTCCGCTTCCGCTATTCCAACGCCAATTTCGATTGGTGGTGGCAGGTGGACGATGTCGTGGTTCGCGCCTGCGATCCAACCTTGCAGCCCCTGGTTTCCATCAACAAGATGCCGTTCACGCCCTCCGGGCTGGTGCAGGCCAACGAGCTATTGACCTACACCCTGTCGGTCGCCAACTACGGCACGCTAACCGCCACCGTCTTCATCACCGACGCCATTCCGGCCAACACGACCTTCGCCCGGGCCGAACCTGAGGGGGTTTTGCTCAACAACACCATCGGCTGGGGGTTCGCCGACATCCCCCCGAACGGCAGGCTAGACTTCACCTACGCCGTGACCGTCGGCAACGTTCCGACCGGAACCGTCATCAGCAACAACGACTACCGGGCCAGGACCACGCTGGGCGAGAACGCCACCGGCCCGGTAGTCGATGTCACCGTCGGCCAGGCCTTGTTCGGGCCGGTCTACCTGCCCCTCATTCGCAAGGACATCCTCACCGCACCGGACCTGACCTCCAGCCTGCAACTTGACCCGCCCCGTCCGGAGGCCGGGCAGCCGGTGACGGTCACGGCCGTCATCTCCAACATCGGCAACGCCGACGCCACCGCCTTTTGGGTCGATTTTTACGTCGATCCCGAACCGGTTCCAACTGGCGCCAACCAAATCTGGAACGACCTGGGTAGTAAGGTTTCGCCGCCACAGGGCATTGCCTGGTTCGTGCCGGGCCTGGCCGCCGGAGCCAATACCACCTTAACCTCGCACAGTTATTCCACTCCTCATTCGGTCTGGAGCGGGGGCTTTGTGGCCGGCACGCAAGACCTGTACCTCTACGCCGACAGTTTCAACCCCGGCGTGGAAACCGGCGGGGTGCCAGAAAGCAACGAGACGAACAATCGCGCCGATTTGTTGGGAATCAATGTGGCGGGTTTGCGGGTTGGGGAAATCAGCCTGCCTGACCCGGCCGGTTTGCCGCCGCGCTAAGCGCAACGGTGCATTTCGAAGCCATCAGCCCGGTTTCTGCCCGGAGAGGGTAACATAGCCAAGGTAGGGCATAACGCGCACCATCCGCGACATCATCCAGGCCATTTTCCGCAAGTACGGCCAGCGGGACACCATTCGGCCCATCATCGCCAGGCAGTTCGTGACCCCCTCGTCGCGCAGGAAGCCCAGCGGGGTCATCATTGCAAACGGGCCTGACACGATCTCGGACACGCTGAGGCCGGCTGCCTGGTAGAGTTGGGACCAGTCCTCCGGGGTGTCAAAGCGGATGCCGGGGCAGATGTCCCCTTCGAAGAGACGACGGGCCTCGACGGTTGGCGGCCTGCGCCAGATAAATAGGCATGCTCCAGAACGGCGCGGGCATCATCCCCCTGGCCCGCCGCCTGCACGATGCGCCAGTGATGGAAATAGATCGCCAGAGGCTCCTCACCCCCCGGCGCAGCCTCGAGTTCGCTGATGGCCTGGGCTGAGAGACGTAACGCCTCTTGCTCCTGGCCGAGCGCCAGCCAGCAGATTGCCAGGTAGGAGCGGCTGCTGGCCCGATGATCGCCGCGCGTAGAAGCGAGATGGGCCAGGCAATTGTAAACATTCATCAGCAGGTATCCATCGTCAAGCCTCCGGGCAATAGCCAGGGCCGCCTGGAAGTGCGTTTCGGCCTGGTTCAACAAGCCCCGTTTTCGGTAAGCCTGCCCCAGATGGATATGGACCTCGGCCCTTTCGCCGGCGACGGCGGTGTCATCCATCCATCGTAGCGGATTTCGGCAGCGCGTTGCGTCGCAAATGGCTTACGCTCGTCGAGAATCTGCAAGGCACGATCGCAATATTCGGCTGCCGCTCGCCAGGCGTAAACCGCCTTCGCCCGTTCGGCAGCCTGAAGACTGTAGGCTACAGCTTTGGGCCACGTCTGCCCCCGGGTAAAATGATGGGCCAGGGCGTCTACCTGATCGGCTCCTGCCTTTTCCAGGGCTTCGCCGGCCCGCCGGTGTAGTCGTAGCCGGTCCGGCCCCGGAATTTGCCCGTAGGCCACCTGCCGGATTTTGTCGTGGGTGAACCGGTAAGCCGTTTCTTTCTCAACGAGCAAGCCACTGCGAAGCAGGTTTTGCACCCCGGCCAGGGCAGCCTGGCTGTCCGCGTGCCCCGTCCGGCGCAGCAGGCGGAAATCAAAATCATCGCCCAAGACGGCCGCCGCGTTCAGGAGGGCGCGACTGGCGGGGGATAGCCGGTCCAGCCGGCCGGCGATCACCTGCTGCAAAGCGGGCGCCAACGGCAGCTCGGCATAATCAACCGTCGTGTCGTCCCAGGGCGTGCTCCAGGCCCCCGCTTCATCCTGGTAGAGCAAGCCCTCGTCGTGCAGCGCGCGCAATGTTTCGAGCAGGAACAGCGGGTTGCCGGCGCTCTCCCGGTAAAGCCGCTTCTCAAACAGCGGGGCCCGGCTGGCCAGTCCCAGCCCTCGTTGGACCAATTCCGCCGTTTCAGCAGCGCTCAGCCGGTCCAGCAACAACCGCCGGCGGCCGTCCGCCTGGTCCAGCCCTCGACAGCGCGTCCCACACCAGGCCACGAGCGCGCGCCTCCTCGCCCCGGTAACTGGCGATGACCAACATTCGGCGGGTGAGCAGGCGAGGGATAAGATGGGTTAATACTTGCAGCGTGCCCTCGTCTGCCCATTGCAGATCGTCCAGGATCAGCAGGTGAGGCGCAATCTGCTCCAGGGCCAGCAGGACTCGCACGATGGCTTCCAACAAGCGACGTTGTTCATCTTCGGGGGCGAGCGAAATGCGCGGCGGCAGGTCGGGCAGCCACTCCGCCAGGCGGGGGATGAGCTGGCTCACCTCTCGCAGCCAGACCGGTTCGACCAGATCGGCCAGTTGCCCGGCCCGCAGGGGAGATAATCCGCCGCCGGTCAGAGCCTGGCGCAGCGCGCCGTAGGGGGTCAACGCTTCGCGCTCGCGTCCCCCTCCCCACAGCACCTGCAACCCTCGCCAGGCGGCATCCTCGGCGACCTCCTGCAACAGACGGGTCTTGCCAACCCCCGGTTCACCCTCGAGCAACAGCAGGCCCCCAGCGTAGCGGAGTGAAGAATCCCCAGAAACATTGCCTCCAAGCCATCTGCGTGGAGACTCTTCGCTCCCGTTGGTCGCTCAGAGTGACATGTTTCCTAAAATTTGGGACGCACCCCATCGCACGGGTGTGTCCCAGATTTTAGGCGAATTAGGTGCGACGCACTTCTGATGTGCATGTCAACGGACAGATCTAATGGTACGGGGGGGGATTTTCGAGCCAATAGCTTATTGTAAGTGCGTCGCACCTAAAATTTGGGATGCACCCCATCGCACCCCCCAACCGCGCCTGTTTGGACACGGGCAAAGTCATATGTTACAATCCCGGCCACGATGGCAATTCTCAAAATCGTTCGAGGCCAATCCCTCGAACTCGTCCTGTCCGAAATCACCCACCCGGTCAGACTCCTGCTGACCAGCCCCGACTCCCCCGAGCCGGAACTCTTGAACGCTCTGGCCGATCTACGTCGCCTATGCCCGCTCATCTCGCTGGTCCAACGGACGGACCCCGGATTGGAGGCCGATACGCTGGCCGTCGTGGGTGAAACCGACCGGGGGCTGCGTTTTCTGGGACCGCCGCTGGGCACAGAGCTGGCCGCGCTGGTCTCGGCGGTGGTGGTGGTTGGTCGCCGCAGCGCCCGGCTGCCGGCCAGCTTCAGAGAGGCATTGGGGAGCCTCAACCGGCCGGTCCGCCTGGAGGTTTTTACCACGCCGACCTGACCCAATTGCAGCCATGTGGTTAGTTTAGCCCACAAGTTCGCTTACGAAAGCCCCTACATCCAGGCCGAGGCCATCTCCGCCGTCCACCTGCCTGGCCTGGCCCGAAGCTATGGATTCGTGGGCACCCCGCACACTGTGGTGAACGGGAAGCACCATCTCGGCGGGCGCATCCAGGCCCCACAACTGTTAGCGGCTATCCAGAAATAACCTGGTATTTTTGCAGGATGTTTCTTGGAAATAGACTGGGGACCATCAACCATCTTGATGGAGTACTACTCTTTTGGCCCCAATTCCTCACGGATGACCCGTCGCAGCATCGTTTCCAACTCATTCTGGCGCATACTTTCCTTCAGCGTCTCATTGATTAACGTTTGATACCCCCATCCCCCACCTGCACTTTGAAATACTCCACCACAGCGGCGTCCAGATACATATTGACCCGCATCTCACCCTTGGCCGCCGCTTTGCCTCCCACCTGCAACTGAGTTTACCCCATTTGCTCAGCGGTCACTTCAGGGATATCGCTTAGATCAATCTCGTTATCTTCCATTGCCTTGAGGGCTTCCCAATCAGCCTCAGAAGCCTTGGAAGGTGTGTTTCATTATCTTCTACAGAGATGGTTGCCACTTTGACAGCAAACCTGGCCTGATTATAATAGCATTTATCTGATTGATATGATTCATCTGATCAACAATATTTATGAAAGAGGGCTCTTTGAGCTTTTATGGGGTTTTGTAGCACAAGCTGTTAGCTTGTGCGGGA
>JBHHXL010000051.1:0-17560 GCA_046757065.1 Anaerolineae bacterium | reverse complement strand
GATGGCTATCCGAAAGGATGCCGGATTGAGGCGCAAATTGCTGTTTGAGCAAACCCCAAGGCTACCCCAGCCTTGACCTGTTAATTCATTGTAGCTTATGATATAGGTAGTTGAACTGAGTCCGGCAAAGGATGGATGCTATGGTTGAAATACTGGAAACCAGTACCTTACGCAAGCAATACCAAATGGGCGAGGTGGTCGTCAACGCGCTGAGAGGGGTTGACTTCAGCGTGCGACAGGGGGAGTTTGTGGCGATTATGGGGCCGTCAGGCTCCGGCAAGTCCACGCTGCCCCTCCTGCTGGATGGCAAGCCGATGGACGATTACGCCCGGCGCATCGACGAACTGCTCCACCTGGTGGGTCTTGGGGACCGCAAGAACCACAAGCCGAACCAGCTCTCCGGCGGCCAGCAGCAGCGGGTGGCCATCGCCCGAGCCCTGGTCACCGAACCGGCCATCGTCCTGGCCGATGAGCCGACGGGCAACCTCGACAGCAACTCGGGCAAAGAGATTTTGCGCCTGCTGCGCCGCGCCTGCGACGAGAAAGGGCAAACCTTTGTGATGGTCACCCACGACCCGTACGCCGCATCTCACGCCGGCCGGATCGTTTTCCTGCGAGACGGGCGGCTGGTGCGGGAGTTGATGTCCGGCGGCAATGGATACGGTCCGCAGGAAATTATGGACGTCATAGCCGAGTTAGAATCGTATGGTGCTGGAATTTGATGGCTCCCGGCGCTGGATGGATTGCCATGCTTACGCACTTAATCTGAGGAGTCAGACAGTCCCTAGCGGGACGACAACGAGAATGAAAATGGAGTGCAGAGCTTGCTCTGCACGCGAAGCGCAAGGTCTGCACTCCTATTTTCAGAGGAGTCTGACAGTCCCTGCGGGACGACACCAACGATGAAAATAGAGGAGCCAGCACGCCTACGTGCGGCGACGCGCTTCGCAGCCGGCACGTGGGCGTGCCTCACTCCTCGCGAATTCTATTTTCAAGGGAGGCATTAAAAGATCGGCGGGAGGAGTTTGAATTCATCGACTTGGGCGAAATCCCGATTCGCGGGAAAGCAGAGCCGGGGCGGGTGTGGGCAGTGCTGGGGCGAAACCCAAAGTGATTCATCTCTCAGGCGTACAAATAAACGGCTGCCAGAAAGACTATCCAACCGAGGCCGAGATAAATCGCCAGCCAGCCCAAGATGCGCCCCCAGGCCGCGCGCGACCTGCCCTCCTGAGCCTTGTTAAAACGGAACTTGAGGTAAATCTCAGCGGTTTTGGCCATACGCCGGGCCTCATTCCCGAACAGGACGCCAGGCACCACGCCCAGAAAGATGCTCAACAGGATATTGACCGGCGTCAGCACCGAGGAAGGCGGCGCTTCGGCTCCCTGGCCGGAGAAAAGATTCCCAAGCCAATAGGCAATGACCGGGAAGAAGATCAAAAACAGGGGGAGCAGGTTGGCTGCCACGGCCAGTCCGCCGAAAATGAGGCTGGAACGGGCCGCATTGCGGCTCCCCTGGCTCACTTCTGTCGAAACGGCCTCCAGCGTTATTGGCCGCCCGCAGTTGGGACAGAACTGGCTGCCGCGCAACGCCACCGCGTGGCAAGAAGGACAGGTTTCCAACGAGCTGGTCCGGTCGGCCAGGATGTCGGGATCGACGTTGATTTGCACCAGCCGGTTGGAGGGATCGGCCTCGATGAAGCTGGCGGAAGTTGTAGCCAGAGGCGCGGAGGGATCGATCAGCGCCAACTGCGTCTCGCGACCCTCCCCAGGATCATCCTCGCCACCGGCCGGCAGGCTGGCCCCCGGCTCCAGGGACGGTTTGGGCCGGCGGAACACTTCCCTCACCCTTCGACCGGCGGACTGCACCAGGCCCTGGTCCCGCTGCTCGACCCAGCGCATGGTGATGTCGCTGGCCGCCCGATGCCCGTCAATCAGATAAAGGCCAATCTGGTTGAGGATTTCGTCGGCTTTGCTCACGTCGGGCAACTGCAACTCCAGGCGACAGGTCTCGCCATAATCCTGAACCCGGACCATCACCGTTGACTTTTTCAAGCCGCCCCACCTGGGCATCCGCGCCACGATGGTGCGCGCGGCTTCGTTGTAAGTCTGCAACTCCGCGCCGGCGTTGGCCAAAGCCAACAGCGCGCTCCGAATGGCGACCTCTGCCGGGACGGGCAAGGGCCGAACAACTATTTCCGACACCGCCGGTGCTCCTTCTTGTGCTGATACGTGCTTGAGTTCTCCGCTATGTCATTTTACCTAATGATCCTGAAGTTTGAAAATGGGATGCAGAGGCATCTACTCCGTTATGGGGGCCGGTTCGGTCGAGAGGAGCGGGGGTTGGGTGACCAATCGCCGCAGATCATCGAGAACAAAGCGGTCGATCAGGTAAACGACTGTTGCGTCATCGCCTCGACGGGCGTAGTTGGAACTGCCGAGAGGATTGCTACCGCCGAATAACAAAGTCAGTTGGTGGCGGTTCGTCAAAGTCAGGGTTACCTCAAGTTGGGGCTCGGCCAGGCCAAAGGCCGGCAGGTCAATCCCCTCCGTGAAAACGCGCATCGCTCGCAAACGACCGATACGGGTAGCATTGCCGTTGACCAACACCTGATCAACCTGATCAGCAGGCCGATCCTCGGGTAAGCGCATAGCCCAATCGCCGTTCAGGGCGGGGTCCCGCCCAAACTCGACCTGCCCTGCCCCGCTTTGCACCTTTAAGATCACAATATCTTTCTCTGCAACATCAAAAACCTGGAGAGGGGAAGTCGCCGGCAGGGACGGGGCCTGGTCGGCTGGGCGCAACTCAAAAAACAGGACGTAAGCGCCCAACAGGAGGAAAACCGCCACGGTCAGCAACGTGGCTCGTTGGTTCATGCTAATCTCACCGGAACAACGATGGCTTTGCAGAACCGGGCAGGCAATTGACGCCCGGCCCGGCCTGCGGTACACTGTTGCTCCATATCGCGTTACGCCAGAAGTCCGACAGTCCCTGCGGGACGGCAACGACGCGACGTGAAGGTTGAGTGTCACGCGTTGCGTGTTACGCGTCACGTATCAGGTGTCAAGTGCTACGCAACACGCAACACCTGACACCTGATACGTGATGCGTGACACTTGACAGTCATTCTCAACGGAGCGTCAGAAGCCGCAGAATTATATCAGAGGGATTTTCGCTTGTCAACGCGATCAGCGGCATCAAGTTCCATAGCAATGGCGGTAGGTGCGCTCTTTCTGAGCCTGATGGGTCTCTACCTGCTGACCTACAGCGGCAAACTGCACTCCATCGATGAGTTTGCCCTGTTTGGCGTGGCGGATAGCATCGCACAACGCGGCCAACTGGACATTAACGCCCTGTGGTGGGCGCAGAAATCGAGCGGGTTTCCGCCGGGCGTCGCCGGGCCCGATGGGCAGCTCTACAGCAAGATGGCGCCGGGCATGAGCCTGGCAGCCCTACCCCTGGTCTGGCTGGGGCATCGCCTGGCGCTCGGCGCAATTTCGGTTGCCCTGCTGGCCAATGCGTTTATCACGGCGGCCACATTCGCCGTGCTGGGCCTCTACCTGATCGACCTCGGCCTGGCTACGCGAAGGGCGGTAACCGTGGCAGCCCTGGCCGGCACCACCACCCTGGCCTGGCCCTACGCCCGCTTCCTATTCGCCGCGCCGTTGCTGAGTTTCGGCCTGGTAATGGCTCTGTTCTACAGCCGGCGGCGGAAGCCCGGCTTAGCCGGTCTTGGCCTGGCCATTGCCCTCTTGACCCGCCTGGAAACGGTCGTGGCTTTACCCTGGCTGCTGGGGTATGTCTGGCGGCGACCGCCGCCAGCCGGTCACCGCAGGCATAAAGCGTGGAACCCTCTTCTCCGCTTCGCCCTGCCCGTGGTTTTGGCCGGGCTTGCGCTGCTCGGATATAACTGGCTACGCTTCGGCAGCCTGAGCAACACCGGCTACAGCGGCGAACTGCGCTTTGCCTTCCAGCCCCAGGCGCTGGTGACCCTGCTCTGGGGGCCGGGTCTTGGCTTTTTCATCTACGCCCCGGCCTTGCTGGTGGGATTGGCGGGCCTGCGGCGCAGCTTTCGCCGCTGGCCGCCGGAGACGATTTTGTCCCTCGGTCTGGCAACGTCGCTGTGGGCTTTTTATGGCTCCTGGCACGCCTGGGATGGCGGCTGGGGCTGGGGGCCGCGCTTCCTGGTGCCGCTGGTCCCACTGCTGTGCCTGCCGCTGGCCGCCCTGCTCGACGGGCCATCCCCCTGGCGCTGGCTTATTTATCCAACCGCCCTGGCCGGATTTCTGATCAATGCGGCCGGCGCTGCCGTCGATTTCAACGATTATTTTATCACCCGCGACCTGATTCACACCATTGACATCCGACGCCTGGCCGATTGGCCGCCTTACGCTCAGGCCGATCTGTTCCGGCAGGGATACCGCGATCTGGCCGGTCTGGGAGCCACCTGGCCCGCCTTGATCTTGCTGCTCCTGGGCGGGGTTGGTCTGGCCCTTTCGCTTTTTAGAAGGCAACGCGCTCTTGACAAACCTGCCGCTCGAAGCAACCGCGCAGCGGCGGCGACGGGGTGGCCCCTCCCCCCGTTCCTGTTGGCGCTGGCCGTTTCCCTGCCCATCGCCGCCGCCGCAGACTCGCTTAGCCTGCCGGATCAAACCGGCCAGGACCTTGAGAAGCTGGTGGAAATCGCCCGGGCGCAAAGCCGGGCCGACGAGGTCTGGCTGGTGAGCTTCGCTCCCTACGCCCCCGCCAGCGAAACGATGGCCTATCTTTTGGACCGTTGGCCCGGCCCGGCCCCAATGTGGGCCTGGATCAGCGATGAGACATATGGCCTCGACGAGCAGGCGGAGGGAGCATTGATCGAGCAAGCCACGGCCAACCGCCGCGCCGCCTGGCTGTGGCAACAACCGGCGGATGGCTCGCCCGATCTGGCAGTCGACGGGCCTCTGGCCGCCCTGGCCCAGGCGGGCTTCATCACCGGCGACCAGCAGATAGGCGAAACCGGCCACCTCAGCGCCTTTAGCCTCCTCGACGAGCGCCCCCTGCCCGCCCCCCGGCCCGTAGATCGTACTTTCGGGGATGGCTTGACTTTGACGGGCTTTACTGCTACCATCGAGCGTCCCGGCGGCGTTCAGGTGGCCCTGTTCTGGCAGGCATCACCCGATTTGAGCAGGCTCCTGGCCTCCGGCGATGTGGTCGCTTCCCTGCGACTGCAAAACGAGGCCGGTCAACCGGTCGTCCAGGCCGACCGCCTCCTCGTCTCGCGGGAGTATCCCCTGCAATCTCTGGCGCACCTGGGCCAGGCCGGGCGACAGGGTATCGCCCTCGATCTACCCCCGGACCTGGCGGCGGGGCCGTACGATTTGACGCTGCAACTGTATCACGGCGGCTCGCAGGCTACCATCCCGGCCGATAACGGCGAGACGGTGGTGCGGCTAACCTCGTTGGAGTTGGATTAGTAGGGATGATCGACTCAAACCTTTCCTCAACCCAGCCTCCCACCCCATACGAAGTTGAATTACCCGACTTTCGCGGCCCTCTGGACCTGTTGCTAACCCTGATCGAAGGGGAAGAACTGGACATTACCAAGGTGGCCCTGGCCAAAGTCACCGATCAATATCTGGCCTATATCGCCCTGGTGAAGGCCCTTGAGCCGGATATGCTGGTAGGCTTTCTGGTGATCGCCGCCAAGCTGATCCTGATCAAGTCGAAGGCGCTGTTGCCCAAGCCGCCAACCATCATCGCCGCAGAAGAAGAAGAGGAGGACGTAGGCGATGAACTGGCGCGCCAGCTTAGAGCTTATAAACGCTTCAAGGAAGTTGGAGCCGAACTGAAATCTATCGAGGAGACGGGCAGGCGTAGCTTCGTGCGGGTGGCCCCGCCACCCAAACTGGAAACCCGCCTTGAGGCCGGGAGCGGGTCCCTGGAAGAATTGCTCGAAGCGGCCTACCGGGCCCTGGCCATCAAGCCCCAGGAGCCGGATGTTGACGAGGTGGTCACGCCGGTGCGGGTGACCATCGGGGAGCAGATGGATTTGATCCGCCGGCGTCTGGCCGATCAGCCGGCGATCAGTTTCAACCAGCTCGTCGATAAGCCCGGCAACCGCACCGTTGTCATCGTCACCTTGCTGGCAGTGCTGGAACTGATCAAGCGGCGGGTAGTCGATGTGGCCCAGGCCCAGCCCTTTGGCGATATTACCATCCGTAAACGAGGCGACATCCCCGAACTGACCGAGGCCGATTGGTCCGAGCTGGCCAGCCTGACCGAGATTTCGTGAAGTAACTGGGGCCAGGCAGACACGCAGGTCTGCCCCTACATTTCGACCAGATGTAGTTCGCTCCAGGTGCGGTGTATCCGCTCGCAGCCATCATTACGGATTCTGTTCGCAAAAACGATTAGGACAGCCCGGACCTTACCGAAGCCGCCAAAAGCGGGCAGCGGCCAGGGCCAGGGCCGCTCCCGCCCCATCTGCCACAATATCCCAGACATCCATATGCCGGTTGGGCACAAAGTGCTGGTGCCATTCATCGGAGATGCTGTAGAGCAGCGTCAAGATAAAAGCCACCAGCAACACCCTGGACCTGGCTTCCCGCTGCGGCGATAAGACCCGCCACCACAACAGGGCCAGCACCGCGTATTCGATCATATGGCCAGCGATGTTGGGCAGGTCCTGGAACCACGGGCCGGGGATATGCGGCAGTTGGGGTTGGGCGGAGAGGACGAAGATCAACCCCATCCAGCCGGCGAGGGCTCCGCCATCGAGCCAACGTCGCCTTCCGGGGGCCGTTTTATCTTCTAGCGACACCGGTAGGCATCCTCCACCGTCTCCGCCAGCCGCCCCCAGGCAAATCGATCCCGCATCCGGCGCGCTGCCGCCGCCCCCAGCCGCTGCCGCCGGGGGCGGTCCGCCAAAAGCTGAGCGGTGACCTCGACGAGTTGCTCTGCATCGCCGGGCGGAACCAGCAGGCCCGTTTCGTTGTGGTCGATGTACTCCTGGTTTTGACCGATGGCGCTGGCCACCACCGGCACCCCGGCGGCCAACAGATCGATCAATTTGACCGAACATTTGGTGCGATTGATCAACGTATCGGCAAAGGGTTGAACTGCGACCGTGGCCGCCGCGAAGTAAGCGGGTAATTCCTCGCCCGGAACCCAACCGGCAAACTCCACCCGCTCACTCAGCGCTTCCCTGGCCAGCAAACGGGCCAGTTGCTCCTCTTCCCCCAACAGGCCCCGGCCCACGATCAACCAGCGCGCCTGCGGGGCGCGCCCGGCCATCAATTGAATGGATTCGACTAAACTCTCAACCTTGAACTCCACAAAGCGCGTATACAACAGGATCACCGGCTTCGAGTTTAGTCCGTGCCGCTCCAACACCCGGGACACAGCCGCGTCCCCGTCGAGATGGCGCATCCCGTTGGGCACATAAAAGATTTCACCGGCGGGCACGCCCAGCCCGGCCACCAGCTCGCGCAGGGCCTGGCTGGCCACCGTTACCGCGTCGGCGTGGCGCAGTCCCCACGGCTCCTGCCAGGCGAACATCTGCCGTTGGGCCCAGGAATAGGCCTCGACCTGGTTCCAGGCCGCCTCCCAATCGTCCTCATCGACCACCAGCCGCGCCCGGTGCCGCCCCCAACGCCGCAACCCCCACAACAGGAGGTGGGACAGGCCGGCATACGCCTTCGGCTTGAACAGGTGGATGACCTCCGGGCGCAAAGCTAGAGCCGCTCGCACCAACCGCCAGGTGAGCCACAGGTGGAACAGGAGGGGAACTCGAGGCGGCAGCGCCACATTGACGACCCGCACTCCCGCCTCTTCCCGGCTCTGGCCGGAGTCGGACGGATAATCCCAGGGTGGAATGAGAACCGTCACCCGATGCCCGCGCGCCGCCAATGCCCCCGCCAGGGGCACAGCTCGTTCCCGCATCGTGCTTTTCGGTCGCAAGCCGAAGGGGCCGATCATGACGATGTTCATAGGGCAACTTGAGTCAGGTATGGTACTCGGCGTTGATCTCAACGTACTTGTAAGACAGATCGCAGGTCCAGACCGTCGCCGCCCCGGGTCCGAGGCCCAGATCGGCCACGATTTCGACCTCCGGCGATGCGGCCAACCATTCGCTGAGGGCCGTTGGCTCGAAAGCCAGCGGCTCGCCGGCGGCAACTACCTGCGTCGCTCCCAGCCAAAGGGAGGCGCGGGCCGGCTCGACCGTGGCCCCGCTGCGCCCGATGGCGGCCAGAATCCGGCCCCAGTTCGGATCGTTGCCGAAGAGGGCCGTTTTCACCAGGGGCGAGGTGGCGATGGTCTGGGCGGCCAATTCCGCCTCCGTGGGGTTTTGGGCGCCCCTGACGGTGATCTCTATCAGCTTCGTGGCCCCCTCGCCGTCGCGGGCGATCATTTTGGCCAGGGCGATGCACAGATCCGTTAGCGCCCGTTGGAAAAGGGCAAACCCCGTTGAGTCCGCGCGGTCGATGGCCGGATGCTCCGCCGACCCGGAGGCCAGGACGACGACCGTGTCGTTGGTCGAGGTATCGCCATCGACGGTGACGCGGTTAAAGCTGGCCGCCACGGCCAGGCGCAGGGCCTCGGCCAGGGGTCCGGTTTCGATGTTGGCATCGGTGACAATGGCGGACAGCATCGTGGCCATATTGGGATGGATCATACCGCTGCCTTTAGCCATCCCGCCGATGCTGACGACAGCTCCGCCGATCTCGGTCTGAACAAAGGCTTCTTTGGCGACCAGGTCGGTGGTCAGGATGGCCTGGGCCGCCGCCGCGCCGCCGCCTGGAGATAAGTCCCTGGCCGCCGCCTCGATGCCAGCGGTTATCTTGCCCATCGGCAGCCGGTCGCCAATGACGCCGGTGCTCATCACGAATACGCTATCGCGAGGCAGGGCCAGCGTTTCCTCCGCCAGGCGAGCCATCGCCCCGGCGTCGCGCAGGCCCTGTTCACCGGTACAGGCGTTGGCCTTGCCGGCGTTGATCAGGACCGCCTGCAAGGCTGAATGGTTGCGGGCCAGCAACGCCCGGTCGTACAGAACCGGCGCGGCCTGAAAGGCGTTGGTGGTAAAGACCGCCGCCGCCGCGCAGGGCCGGTCCGCTTTGACCAGGGCCAGGTCCAACCGGCCGGACTCTTTCAAGCCGCAGGCCACCCCCGAGGCGGCAAAGCCCGGCACCCGGCTGATGGCCCCCGCTGAAACGTCGATCACGCTCATATCTTGTCCCTCCATCTCACTCCCTGACACGGGCAGAGAAACCGGTTTAAAGATGTACCGCCAAAAGGAAAAAACCCCCAGGTGGACAGGGGGTTGAGGCGGGACCGACGGGACTCGAACCCGCGATCTTCGGCTTGACAGGCCGATATGTTAACCAACTACACCACGGTCCCAAATTTTTCATCACCACAATCGCGGGTACTATACCATGTTGCGGCATGGTTCGTCAAATTTCACGAGGGGGTTTCAAGGCCGCTGCATTGATCATCTTCATTTCAACGGGAGCGCCTCCCAGGCCAGGGGAGACAGAAACAGAAGCGCATTGACCGCCGCCTGGCAGCCAATTGCTGCCGCCAGGCCATACCGTGCCCGCACGTAGCTGTAGATGAAACCCAACAACGCCAGGGCCAGGGCAAGCGCCAGCAAAACCGAAGGGAAGGTAACCACCACCGGCAGGAAGAAGAGCGTCATAGCCAGCGTATGGGCCCCTACCCCGCCCGAAATCCCCCAAACCCCCTGCAACACTTGCCGGAAGTAGAGAGTTTCAACCACCGGGGCCAGGATGGGCAAGATCAACAGCGCCGCCGACAGCGGCCCGACCGGATACAGTCGTTGTTGGGCCAGGAGCAAAGTTTCGGGGGCCAGGACCAACACCGGTCCCGCCAGCAACAGGCCAATGACCGCCCCTCGCCCCAGGTTGGCGGAAGCCAGGCTGACCTTGCCCCCTTTGCGCCCTAACTCCGGCAGAGCCAGAGCCACCATCGTCACCCATAACAACGAAAGCCGCATATCGGTTGGCAAGGACCAGGTCGCTAATGACAGGCCCAAAACAATGCCCAACGACAAGCGGGGGTCAACCGCTTGCTTGCGCCCTCGTCTACGACCCTTAGCGCCCACGACACCTCCCTTTAGTGGTTGTCCAGAAATAACTTGGCATTTTTGCAGGGTGTTTCTTGGAAAAAAGTGAAAAGTTATTTACGGACAGTTACTTAGTGACAGCTTAACTTAACTATAATCGATGGGCGCGCGAAGCACAAGACGGCGCTGGCCCTTTGCTACCAGCCGGCTATCAGGTAGATGCGGCCATTTGTTCGCCTATTGAACCATCTTTTGCTATAATTTTTATATCAATATGGAGAATTGTATCACCTATGACTGCTCTGGTTGAAACGGCTCGCGCCGAATCCTCCCACGAGCGCCTGCGACCCCGCCGCACTCTGAACCAACTGGCCCTGGCTCTGCTGGGTGTAATCATCGGTTTGGTGGGGCAAGGGTTGTTGAGGCGCGATTCACTGTGGGATGGCCTGCTGCTGCTGGCCCTGGCCGCCTTCATCTTTGTGCGGGCCGTGGGGCGAACGCAGCCGGGGGAGCTTGGCGCGGGCGACCCCTACCGGGGATTAGACAAACCGCTCGGCGTCAGGACCGGCCCGGCGGCGATCTTGGGCCTGATCGGATTGGGGGCAGCCCTTGTCGTTTCCTGGCTGGCCTATCGCGCCTTTGGGGATGGGGAAACCGTCCTTCGCGCCTGGGACCTGTACCTGGCCAGCCTGGCCGCGCTGCTGGTCGGCACGTTCTTGCTGACCCGGGGCGAGTCGTTCTGGCACCTGTGGCCCAAGACCTCGGCCATACGCTGGCTGCTGTTTCTAACCTTTATGCTGGCCCTGTTTATGCGCTTGTGGCGCTTCGAGGCCGTTCCCTTTGGCACGTGGTACGATGAGGCCATCTCCGGCTTGCAGGGCGTTCGCTGGAACGCCGAGCCGTTATTTCGCCCCCAGTTCAAGGAGAACAACCCCGGCCAACTGATTTTCCTGTTCGCTGCCGCCCTGCGCTGGTTAGGCCACAGCATCCAGGCCATCCGGCTGGTGCAGGTGGGGGTGGGGCTGGCCGGGGTGCTGGCCGCCTACTTCTTTGGCCGCGAATTGCACGGACCTCGCTTCGGGCTGGCGCTGGCCTTTTTCGTGGCCGTGGCTCGCTGGCACGTCAATTTCAGCCGGATCGCTATGCCGGGCGTCGATACCCCCCTCTTTGAATTCCTGACCCTTTTGTTCCTGACGCGCCTGCTGCGGCGAGGGTATCTGCGCGACGCCGTCTGGGCCGGAGTGTCGCTTGGCTTCGGTTTGAGCGTCTACAGCGCCTTCCGCCTGTTTGTGCTGGCCGCGGGCATATTCGCGGTCCTGGCCGCATTGATCTGGCAGCGATGGTGGTCCCGCGTCGACCGGCGCGATTGGTGGCTCAAGCTGGGCGCCCGCCTGGCGATGGTTGCCCTGGCCTTGTGGCTCACGGCGATGCCTGTGGCCCACTTCGCGCAAAGCAATCCAACCGCTTTCTGGGGCCGGGTGCAGCGGACGGCCATTTTCAACATTCGCGACGAGCCCGATCTGGCCCGGGCCATTGGGCGCACCTTCCGCCTGCACCTGTTGATGTTCAATTTCCACGGCGACAACAACGGCCGTCACAACCTGCCCGGCGAACCGATGCTCGATCCGGTGATGGGCGTCCTTTTCATCCTGGGCCTGGGCCTGGCGTTGGTCCGCTGGCAGCAGCCGGCCAACGTTTTCTTTTTGTTGTTACTGCCCATCGGGCTGCTGGGAGGAGCCCTGAGCCTTGATTTTGAGGCCCCCCAATCCCTGCGCAGCATCGCCGTCCTGCCCTCTGTGTTTTACTTCTGCACCCTCAGCCTGGCCGTTCTGGGGCGTCAGGCCGAACAAAACCTGCGGCCTTTGTCTGATTCCTGGTTGGCGGCGCCGGCCCTGGTTCTGGGGGGATACGTCTTCTTTTTCAATGCCCACACCTACTTCGTGCGGCAGGCCCAGGATTTTGCCTCCTGGCACGCCTTCTCCACCGCCGAAAGCATCACCGCCCGGCGCATGGCCGAATTGGGACCCGATTACACTTTCTACCTGTCGCCGTTCTTGAGCAACCATCCCTCCATCCGCTTCCTCTCGCCCGACACACCCGACCGGCGTGTCCTGGCCCTGCCCGATCCCCTGCCCGTTCGCCAGCCCGCCGACAGACCGGCGGCGCTGTTCATCCACCCGGACGACGCCTGGATTTACGAGCTGGCCCAAAGATTGTACGTGTCCGGCAAATTTGAAACGGTCTTCGATCCCAAAGGCGAAAACCCGGTTGTTTACATAGTCAGGCTGGCCAGGGAGAACCTGGCCCAGATACAGGGATTGGAGTTGCGCTACTGGCCGGGGCCAGGCTGGGACGGACCGGCCCAGGCGGCCCTGCGAGCCCGAAACATCGACGTCTCCTGGCCCGACCAATCGCCGCTGGCTGCCGGCAGCGCGGCAACCTTCACCGCCGAGTGGAGCGGCGTGCTGTACGTGCCGGAGTATGGCCTGCACCGGCTCATCCTGCGCGCACCGGGGCGGGCCTGGCTGGAGCTGGATGGCGAAACCGTGGCCCAGGTTGAAGAGACGGGCGGCGAGGGGGCTGCCGCTTTGAACCTGGCCCAGGGTAATCACCGGTTGCGCCTCCGGGCCGCGTCGGGGATGGGGCAGGTCAGCCTGAGCTGGCAACGTCCGGGCCGCCAGGTCGAGCTCATCCCCCAATGGGCGCTCTACAGCCCGCCGGTCAGCAATCATGGCCTCCAGGGAGATTACTACGCCAATCCCAATTGGGAGGGGCTGCCGGCCTTCTCGCGTATCGACCCCTTCCTGGATATTTATTTCCACCTGACGCCCCTGCCGCGCCCCTATTCGGTTGAGTGGACGGGCGTGCTCGACGCGCCGCAGGCAGGCGTCTACGCCCTGGGCCTGCAGGCGGTGGATTGGGCCGAGTTGAGCATCGATGGGCAGCGGGTGGTCGAAACCGGCGCGCCCAACGTCTACGCCGAGGGCACGGCCCAACTGACCCCGGGCTTGCACGACCTGCGCCTGCGCTTCAAGGACACGATGTCGCGTTCGGAGTTGCATCTATTGTGGCGACCGCCGGGCCGGGAGCTTGAGGCGATCCCCGCCGAACATCTGTGGCCGCCCCAGGGCGATTATCCGGCGGAGACGCCCGCCGCACCGCTGGCCCCCTTCGAAGCGCCCCCCGTGCGCCTGGTTCCGCTAACAACGCTGGGCGGGCCGGGTTCCGCCCTGGGGCAGTTTCTGGAGCCGCGAGATGTGGCCCTTGGACCGGACGGGCGCCTCTACGTGGCCGACACCGGCAACCGGCGGGTGCAGGTCTTCTCGCCCGATTACCAACCGCTGGCTGCCTGGGAGACGGCCGGCGACCAGCCGCTGGTCGAGCCGCTGGCGGTGGTGATTTCGCCGGCGGGCGAGGTGTGGGTCCTCGACTCCACCGAGCAGTGGGTCTATCGCTTCACCCCGGACGGAGAATTTCGGGACAGGTTCGGCGGGGCGGAGGCGCGCTGGTTCCACCCGCGCGGCCTGACCGTTTTTGAGGATGGCTCTCTGGCGGTGACCGACACCGGCAACGGGCGGGTGACCCTTTACAGTCCCGACGGCCTCCTGCTGGGCACGTTGGGCACGCTGGGCCGGGGGCCGGGCCAGTTCATCGAGCCGGTCGACGTGGCCCGCGACCTGTCCGGCACCTATTTTGTGACCGAGGGCATCGAGATGCACCGCCTGCAACGGCTGGATGCCTTTGGTGTGCCGCTGGCCCAATGGCTGATCCCACCCACCGTCGCCCTCGACGGGGCGCATCTGGCCTGGCTCCCAGGCGCGACAAGCGGGGGCGACCAGAATGCTAGCCTGTTGGTTACCAGCTCCGCTTCCGCATCGCTGCTGCGGTACGGCCCGGATGGGACCCTGATCGACGAATGGCAGGCCATCGAGTCAATCGCCTTTCAGCAACCGGTCGGCATCTTTGTGGACGGCGTCCGCCAACGCCTTTACATCACCGATGTCGCCAGCCATCAGATTTACGTCTTTCAGATTGAATTTCTGACCCGTTAAAGCGCATCAGATGGGCGATGCCGCAGGCGCATAGGGATAAGGGCGGGTGACCGGCACTTTTGCGGTTTTTTAAGCGCCGGTCACCTGAAACCTGGCTTTTCAGACCGTCTCTGAAATCCGGGACGCACCCTAGGCGAACAAGCCCATTGACTCTTGAGGCGTTTTGGCTTTACAATAAGAAAGCAGCCACTGATGGCTTGCTAAGAGCAATTGGATAAGTGAGTAGTGTATGGAAGTTGTTGTTTGGGGGGTACGTGGATCATATCCGGTGACACGATCCGATGTGATGCGCTACGGAGGGAATACGGCCTGCATCGAAGTCAGAGTTGGTGGGACGACGATTATCATCGACGCCGGCTCCGGACTTTACCCGCTCACCCTGGACCGTTACGGCGAAATCGCCCGCAGCGGGGCGCGGGTTCATCTTTTGATCAGCCACACGCATTGGGACCATATCATCGGCCTGCCCTATTTCAGCCCGCTCTACCACCCCAATAGCCATATCACCTTTTACGGCTTGAAACGATCCCGAAAGCATTTGCAAGACGTATTGGCCGGCGTCCTCAGCCGCCCTCTGTTTCCAACCGACCTGTCCCAGGCCAAGTCGGATTTGAGTTTTCGCGAGCTTGAACCCTACACCCGGTTTACCATCGAAGACGGGGTGCAGGTGACCACCAGCCGCCTCAACCATCCCTACCAGGCCCTGGGCTACCGGCTTGAATGTGAAACCGGTTGCCTGGCCTATGTTTGCGACACCGGGCCCTTCCACGACATCTTGTTCGATGAACAACCGGCGCAATGGTCGGCTGAGCCTCAAGACACAGACCCAGCGGTCAAGCAAACGCTGGCCCGGATGAAGGCCGGCGCGCTGACCCTGATGGACGAGGCCGATTGGGTCATTTACGACGCGCACTTTACCGCCCGGGACTACGAAGCCAAGTTCCATCACGGGCACAGCACACCCGCCCAGGCCGCCGAGATGGCCCTGGAGGCCGGGGCCAAACACCTGCTCCTCTTCCACCACGCCCCAGAACGGACCGATGACCAGGTCGATATGATGTTGGCCGCCTGCCGGGCCCGGCTCGGCGGCAAGGGGTTGCATGTCTCGGCGGCCCGCGAGGGCCTGATTCTGCAACGGGGAGGGAGCCAATGAGGATTCAATTTTGGGGCGTGCGCGGCTCCATCGCCCGGCCCGAACCGAGTCTGAGCCGCTACGGCGGTAACACGGCCTGCGTTACCGTGGAGACAACTTCCGGGCATTTGATTGTCCTGGATGCAGGAACCGGCTTTTGCCGGCTGGGCGACGCCCTGATGGCCCGCGAGTTTTCGTACGGCCAGGGCGAGCTAACCTTGCTGCTCAGCCACCACCATCTGGATCATATCCTGGGCTTCCTCTTCCCCGCGCCGGTTTACATCCCCGGCAATCGCTTTAACATTTACGGCCCCACCCGCTCGCGCCAGCAATTGCAGGAAATCCACGAGGGCCTGGTCAGCCCCAGCTACTCCCCTTTACATTCGCTCAGCAATATGGGGGCCACCTTCAATTTTCACCCCAACCGGCCCTCCTTCACCGTGGACGGGGTCCAGATCACCTCCCACCCATTGCCACACGGCGATATGCGCAGCTGGGGCTATCGCTTCGACGAGGAGGGCAAGAGCCTGGTCTATATGACCGACGTCGGCTACCCGCAGGGGGTGTTCCCGGCCGAGATCTTGGCCTTTGCCCGGGACGCGGACGTGCTCATCCACGACGCTCACTGGGCCGAACACAACCTCCAGCCCGAATTGGGCCACAGCACCAGCTACGAAGCGGTCGATTTCGCCCTGGCCGCCGAAATCCGCCATCTCATCTTCTTTCACCATCACCCCAACCGCAGCGACGATGCAATGGATGAGCTGCTGTCTCTTCACCGGGATCGCCTGGCCCAGCAAGGACAGGCGCTGACCATCGAAGCGGCCCGCGAGGGGAAAAAAGTCGCACTGTAATTCAATCGCCCCGCTGATCTTGTTGCGCAAAATACCAAATCGCCCACTTACAGGATGAAGTGGGCGATTTGGTCCTCAGGGTTCTGGTTGGAGCCTGTCAACCCTGAGATCGTTCTGAAGTGACCAGATTAAAGAAGGGGAGGAAGCTTTTGCCAGCGTCAGTTGGGCCGATAGGTTGGTAAGAGGTTATGACTGCAATTGGGCTTGCAGCCGGAGGGAAGGAGGGTTATCCGGTCACAACAGAACTGAACTGAATCACGAAGTATTTAGTTGGCCTGAGTATATCCGATAACATCCAATTTGTCCGTAAAACTCGCGTAAATATTCCCGGCAGCGCAGCGCAGACGTTGGTTATTATGACAGGTGATGCAGCTCCTGCAGGGCTTCGAGCAAGGCAGTTACATCCGGTTCCGGCCAGGGGGACCCGCCCAGCGGATCATCAACCTCTGTTTGGTCCAACAACGCCCGAAACACATTGGCCACGCCCGGGGCCAGCACGCGCAGGTTGTACCCCCCCTCCAGGGTAAAGACGAGGCCCCCGCCGCACAACTCGGCGGCCAGTTCCACCAGCGCCTGGGCCAGCCAGCCGTAACCGGTCAGGCTCAAGCCAAGTTGGGCCAGAGGATCGTCCCAATGCGCGTCGAACCCGGCCGAAACCAGGATGAGTTGGGGCTGAAAGCAACGGACGAGGGGGAAGACCAGGTCGCTGTACAGCCGTCGGAAACCATCATCGCCGACGCCCGGGCCGAGCGGCAGGTTGATTTTGGTTCCCTGCGCTTCGCCGCGCCCGATGTCGCCGGCGCTGCCCGTCATCGGATAATGGGGGTATTGGTGGCTGGAGACAAACAGCACGCCGGGATCGGCCTCGAAGATGTCCTGGGTGCCGTTGCCGTGGTGAACGTCGAAGTCGATGATGGCCACGCGTTCAACGGAGTCCGTGGATTGGGCGGCGCGGGCGGCCAGGGCAACGTTGTTAAACAGGCAAAACCCCATCGCCCGCTCCGGCGTGGCGTGGTGACCGGGGGGGCGGATCAGGGCAAAGCCGTTGTTGAGCCTGCCATCCAGCACGGCCAACGTCAGGTCGATCAGGCCGCCGGCCGCTTTGGCCGCGGCCGCAAAACTGGCGGAGGTGGTATAGGTGTCGGCGTCCAGGTGGCCGCCCCCGCTCCGGCTGATGGCTTCGACCGCTTCAATGTGCCGGAGGATATGGCAGGTAGAAAGCTCGTCCACCGTCGCCGGACGGGCCGGGACCAGCGTAAGCCGGCCCAGCAGATCCGCCGCTTGCAGTTGCTCCAAAATGGCGCGCAGCCGCTCCGGGCTTTCTGGATGGCCCGGCAGAAAATGCTCCAGGAAAATCTCGTCGTAAACGTAGCCGGTCGTCATCGCTGGCTCCAGTCGGGGGAGATCGGTGAGGCTTAGCCGGGTTGATACGCAAACCACAGGCATAGTAACACAAGG
>JBHHXL010000050.1:0-17695 GCA_046757065.1 Anaerolineae bacterium | reverse complement strand
GGGGGGACTGACGCGAAGCGGGGAGAACTCCACCAACGCCAGGCACGGACGAAAGTCTTGCAGTGTCTAATGAACAGCTTGCAAAGCTTTGCCCTCTCAGCGCGATGGCTTAAGCGAAGCATCCTGTGGGTTAGTCTCGCGCTCTTGCCTCACGAACGCTGCTTCAGCCGCCGGTTGCGGTCCACCGGGCAGACGCGGATGCACTCGAAGCACTGGCCCGAAATCTCGGTGGTGTTGGCGATGGCCGAGATGTGGTGCGAAAATTCGGGGCCGTGCAGCAAGATTTTGCGGCGGTCGGGATCGGTCTCGGTCATCACCTCGTGCAGCATGTTCAGCAGGCGAGGCCGGGTGTAGTTGGCCCGGGGGGCGCAGCGGTAACGGTCGTAGGCCCAATATTCGATCTTGCCCGCCTCGTCGATAGAGCCGGACAGGCACATCGGGCAGATGTTGATGCAGGGCGTCGTGCCGTAGCGCTCCCACATCTTGACGCAGGAGGGGTGGGGGCAGACGTCCTCCTCCGGCGGGCCATCGGCGGGCAGCGGCATCGAGGTCAGGCACAGGCCGATGTAGGGGAAGCCGTGGTCCTGGTTGAGGATCATCCCCCCCGCCAGCGAACGCGACCCCAGCCCGGCCAGCTCCGCGCACAGTTTGAAGCTGAGCACCGGGTCCCAGCCGCCGGTGCCCAGGGCGTAAGTGCCGTAGGGCATGGCGTAGTAGCCGAACTCGGCGTCGATGAACTCGGCCACCTGGAAGGCGATGTCTTTGGCCTGTGACAGGCGGTTGTTGCTGACGATGCCCATCAGGCGCGGATCGGGGGTGTGCCAGGCCCCGCCCGGCGAGGACTCGACGCCGACGGCGATCACGCAGCGGGCCTCGGGCAGGATGTCGGTGGGCCGGGTGCCGGGCGGCGCGTACTGGTTGATCGCTTCGACGGCGGCCACGCCGGCCATCGGCGCGCCGGCGGCCCGGGCCACGGCCTTGATTTGTTCGGCGGCGCGTTCGAGCGCCTCCAGTTCAGCCCCTTCTTGAATGGTGACCTGAGTTGCCATTGGCTGCCTCGCATCGGATTAAAGGTTCGTAGGGGTGGCTTTAGCCGCCTGCTGCACCGCTGAAGCGGTTACTACGAACAACTCAACCCCTCTTCAAACGGCTTCTTTGCTCAGAGGAAGATTCTCAGCGGATAAGGACCGTAATCTCCGCACAGGAGGCATCCACTAATCCGCTAGGCCGAAGGCCATCTGCTGATAATCCTCCGTCTATAGTTTGGATCTGCCGAAGCTGTGAAAGTTATTCAGGGACTTAAGCCTTGACGCGACCAATGACGAAGGACGAACGACCAATGCCGTTGGGGTTGGGGGGTATTCGTCCTTCGTCGCTGGTCTTGCGTCGCCCGGCTGAGAGCCTGTTAGTCCAAAATGGTCACCGTCCCGGCGGTGCCGTCGACCCGCACCTTCTGGCCGGTTTTGATCGTCTGCGTGCCGAAGCCGGTGCCGACCACGGCGGGCAGGCCGTACTCGCGGCAGACGATGGCCGCGTGCGACATCATCCCGCCGATGTCGGTTACGGCCGCGCCGATGCGATTGAAAACCGGGGCCCAGCTGGGGGCGGTGATAGGGCAAACCAGGATTTCGCCTTCTTGCACCTGGTCCAACTCGGCGGTGCTGGTGATGACCCGGGCCGGACCTTCGGCCGAGCCAGGGGAACCGGCAAAGCCCTTAAGATCGCCCTCGGCGCTGCCGGCCAGCCAGGTGTTGATGCTATCGTTGGTAATGCCCCACAGCATAATGGTGAACGGCTCGGTGACCACTTCCGGGGGAATCCCCAAGGCCGGCGGTGGGGTCCAGGCCCGCAGGGCCTCAACGATGCCTTTGCGCCGTTGCACCTCGCGCGGCCAGTACTTTGAGCCTCGATCCGAGGTGCCAACGGCCCAGCCGGTGCTCAGGTCAAAGATGGCAACGGGGATCTCATCGCGGCGCAGGTAGAAAATATCGTCGGCCTCTGGCCAGAAGCCGGCGGCGGCAAAGACCTGGCCCAGCTCGCGCATTTTGCGCCAGAAAACCGAGTGATGCCAGTGTTCAACGTAGAAGTTGTGGTTCTCGATGTAGGGGAAAACCGTTCGAGACAGGCCCAGTTTGCCCTGGAAGGTTTCGCGGTCCTCATCGCCGGGCAGCAGGGCCGCGTATTCCCCGGCGATGCGGTCGCGCTCGGCCCGGATCTCATCCAGAGGGCGGGCCAGATCAACGCCCTCTTCGACCTGAGTGATGTAGTTGCGGATGAAGCTGAACGGCACCTTGAGGTCCTCAATCCAAACCGTATCGTGGTGATAAAAGCCGGTCCCGGTCGAGAAGTTGAACCAGGGGTTCTTGGAAACCTCGAATTCATCCAGCCACTTTTTGCCGCCGTCACTCCCGGCCAATTTCTCCATAGCCACGGCCGGGTCCTCGTTGTCTTTCAACACATCGGCCACACCCTGCTCGACGGCAATCCTGGCCAGGCGCTTCAACTCATCGTCAGGGCGGAAAAGGTCCACCTCGATGCCGGACACCATCTTGGCGATCGACTGGTCGGGGATGTCGGGGAAGGCTTGCTTGCAGAACATGAAGAAATCGAGATAGGCGGCATAGCCCAGGTTCAAAAATTCAAAATGGTATTGCCAGCCCTGGTAGCCCAGCTCGATCAGCCGGTTGTATTCGGCCTGCAGGTCGAAGTTGCTGCCGATGCCCCGGCCCTCGGTCACCCATTCCAGATCAACCATTTCCGGCAGTGACGTGAAGCTGATCTGCTCCAGCTGGTCGATGACTTCTTTGATCTTATCTTTCCACTGATTGTAAAGCTGGTCCCAGTTTTGGAAGTAGTGACCGGCTCGCTCCATAAAGTGCGGCACCCGGGACTCTATGGTCGGCCCGTCGGTGATGGCTACCGGGCTGAGGTAAGTGTAGCCATTGACGATCCGGTAATCGACGCCCAGGGCGGGGGGGATGATGTAGAAACGAGTATTGTATTGCGAGAGGGAAGTCAGGGCAAACTCCATAAAGATGCTATCAAACGGATATAACACCTCGCGCCAGTGCATCCCATCCTGGAACCAGAAAGTTGAATCTTCATAGTCGCGCCGGTCATCGCTGAAGAGAAGATTGTAGGTATAAAGCTCCTCCCACCCTTCCGCGCCGGGCGGGGTTTCGAGATCAAAGGGGCTGGGAAAGCGCCCACTACCATTCGTTGCCATCGCTGGTCTCCTTTTTTCTTGGATTTTTGAAGGTTTTGCCTGCAACACGAGGGAACCCCGTGCCGGGCGTCGGCTGCACCCGGCCTCGGCCCGATTAAAGAAATCTTTATGTGCTACGCTCCCTCCTTTCCACCGCCCTCCGCTCCTCTGGCCGGCTTGATTCTGACGCCGGTAATGAGCGTATCGACCAGACCGGCCATCCCGGCCGCTTTACCGGCACTGATGGAGGGCCGGGCTTGCTGGCTCCAAACCGTTTCGGGGCGGCTTTGCAAGATGACCACGTTGTCGGGCGGGGCCAGATCGGCGTCAACGGCCCACTCAACGTCCTGGGGATTGCCGTAAAAACGCTCGGCCCGTTTGGCCATTTTGGCCACGGCCACCAGCTCCTCCTCTGTCAACGACGGTTGCATCTGGCGTTCAGGCTCAACCGCGCGCTGCACGACCCGGTTGGCCGCCGGGTCCAGCACGTACTCGATGTGCTTGGGCGAGATGGCGCGGCTGACGACCTCAAAAATCACCTTGTCGATCAGGAAGTTGTCAGGGGTTACCTCCCCGGCAACCACAGCCTCGCCCAGCCCCCAACTGGAATCGATGGCGATTTTGGAGCGGTCGCCGTTGATAGGGTTGAGGGTGAAGGCTACGCCGGCGGCCTTGGGGTTGACCATCTTCTGCACGCCGACGCTCATTGAAATTTTTTCGTGGGGAAACCCTTTTTCGAGGCGATAGGTGATGGCCCGCGCCGTGTACAGGCTGGACCAGCACTTTCGAACGTGCTTTAAGACTTCCTCTATGCCAACGATCCACAGAAAAGTATCCTGCTGTCCGGCAAAGCTGGCTCCCGGTAAATCCTCGGCGGTGGCGCTGGAGCGAACGGCCACGGGCACTTCGTCCATAGCGCATCTCTGGCACAGGTCTGCATAGGCAGCCCGGATGGCCTGCTCGATGCCAGCCGCCACCGGCGTTTGCTCAATCAGGGCGCGGACGGCCTGGCTGATGGCTTCTATGCGATTGACGTCGTTCGGGTCGAGTGTTTCCAGTTGGGAACGAATGTGCTGGCCGAGGTCGCCGGTGGCCAGCATTTCCTGGTAGGCCTCGGTGGTCACTGCAAAGCCGGGGGGCACTGGAGCCCCAGCCTGAATCATCGCCCCCAAACTGGCGCATTTGCCCCCAACACGAGCGTGGGAGCCGGTATCGCACTGCTCAAAGGTCAGAATATAAGGTGAGGTTGGCGCCATAGCCTTCTCCTCCTTACTGTTGTTTTAGGCCATTCCCCTTGGTTTTAGTTGTCCAGCCAGCCAATCAATCGATTCACGTCGGGCAAGACCACGTCGGGTCTCATCTCATCAGGCGCGGCATCGGCGTCGGCCTGGGAGGCGGTTCCGGTCAGAACCAGGATGGTGAACAAACCGGCCTGTTTGCCCATTTTAATATCGGTGCCGAGTTGATCGCCAACGATTGCGCCGCGCTCCGGGGTGACGCCCAGAATCTTCATCGCCATTTCGCCGGACCAGGGCGAGGGCTTGCCGGTGACGAGCGGCTCGCGTCCTGTGGCGTAAGCGACCGCCTTGACCATCGCCCCCGTGCCGGGGATGAAGCCGGTGGCCGTCGGCACTTTGGGGTCGTAATTGGTGGCGATGAATTCCGCCCCGTTCCAGATGGCCTGGCAGACCAGGTTGAGGCGCTTCTGATCGAAGTCGGGGTCTTTGCCCATCACCACGACCTCGGCCTGGTCGGCCTGGTCGATATCGAGCAGGGTCAGGTTCTTGGCGCGGAGGGCCTCGATCAGGCCGACGTTGCCCAAAGGCAGAATCTTGCGAGTGGGGTGCAGGTCGGCCGTTGCTTCGGCGGCGATCAAGGCCGAGGTTAAAACTTCTTCCGGCCCGGCGTCGATGCCCATCCCGGCCAACCGGTCAATCCAAAAGCTGATGGTATTCGAGTTGTCGTTGGTGAAAAAGGCAAACCGAATACCGCGCCGCCGCAGTTCGGCCAGCGTCTCCAGCACGCCGGGCAGGGCCTTTTTGCCCCGGGCCACGGTGCCGTCAATGTCGAACACAATGCCATCAAAACGATTCGTCATCGGGTTTCAGATTCCAGATTTCTTGAGTGCGAGTTTGCGAGTGGGCAAGTGGGCGAGTGAGCGAGTGACTTACTAAATTGCTGACTCGCCAACCTACAAACTCGCCAACCCGCCAATCTGCAAACTTGCAAACCTGCCTACTCGCAAACTCGCCTACTCGCCTACTCGCCTACGGCGCAAAGTAGCTGTCCCAATTCTTCTTGACGTGGGCGACCATCTCTTCGTCCAGGTAAATCGGATGCGGCAGGTCTTCCTCGCCCCATTCGTAGGGGGTGGTGCAGTCGATGATGATGCGCGAGGTCATGAAGCGGTTTGAGCGCGGCAATGAGGGATCCAATGGGGTGGAGCGACCGCGCCGCAAAATCTGGGTGCCGAACTCAGGCTGGTACTTGAAGCTGAGGGCGTACATCACCTGGTCCATATTTTCGGGGTCAATGTTGTCATCGACCAGAATAACGGTTTTCAGGCCGTAGTTGCCGGTCACGCTGGCAAAGGCAGCCAGGCCGACCTGGGTGGAATGGCCGTGGTACATCGGCTTCATCGAAATGATGACCAGCATGCGTCCGGCGGAGGCCGGCGGGCCGTAAACGGCCTTGATGCCCGGGATCTGCATCGTCTTCAGGTCGTTCCACAGCGAGGCGGTGCGGTTGACGCTCATAATCATATGGGTGTCGGTTGTGGGCCGGCCCACGGTTGTGGACCAGAGGATGGGGTCATTGCGATGGGTGATGGCCTTAACCTGGATGAACTCCTGCGGCTCGTCGCCCTTGCCGGAGTAATGGCCGGTGTATTCGCCGAACGGGCCCTCGCCGATCTTCTCGCCCGGCATAATCTCGCCCTCAATGACATACTCGGCGGTGGCCGGAACCAGCAGGTCCGAACACTCGGCCCGGACAACCTCGACCGGTGCGCCGCGCAAGGCCCCGGCCACGTCGTACTCGCTTTCATCCAGGCCAAAGAGGGTGCTGGAGCAGAGGAACAGGGCGGGATCGCCGCCCGGAATGTAGGCCACGGGCATAGGGATGCCGGCTTCGGCGTAATCGCGCAGGTCGATCTCGCCGTCCTTGGCCTTGATCATAAACACGGTCATCCGGTCTTTGCCGGCCACCATCGCCCGATACGTGCCCAGGTTCAAGCGCCCGGTTTTCAAGTTGCGGGTGATGAGGTAGCCGGCCGTGCCCAGGTAGCGGCCACCATCGCCGGGGTAAAACCAGGGGGCCGGCAAGGCGGTCAGATCGATCTCGTCACCCATCAGGATGTTTTCTTTGCAGGGGCCGGTTTCGATCTGCCTGGGGTTGACCCGGTTGTTTTGAATACGGTTGACCCATTCCTGGGACAGGTTCATCAAACTGGTATCCTGGGGCATTTCGAGGGCGATGGCCAGCCGCTCACGGGCGGTCAGGGCGCTGGTAAAGACGCGCCGCCCCGGATAGCCCTTCACGTTCTCAAACAACAGGGCCGAACCGCCGCCTTGTTGCTCCTCGTTTAGCTTGGAGATGTGGCTTAATTCCAGGTTCCAATCAACTTCTTTTTTGATGTGTTTCAGTTGTCCTTCTTCATCCAGCGTCTGGATGAACTCCCGTAAATCATTATATGGCATTTTCTCGATTCTCCTTTTAGAACTGTTTTAGGGGAATTGGCGCCCCCAATTGGTGTGATATTTCAGCCACCGCCTGGGTAACGGCGATGATGGTCGCCTGGCTGGGTTCTTCCCGGCTGCGCGACGTGAAACCGACGATGGTTATCGCCGCCGCCACTCCCTGGTGGTTGAAGAGCGGCGCGGAGATGGCTTTAACTCCCAGCAAATACTCCTCCCGGTCATCAATGGCATAACCCTGCTGGCGAACCTTGACCAAATCCCTCTTATAAGCGATCGGGTCAACAACGGAGGTTGGCGTAAAGGCCCTCAGTCCCTGCTCGGCCAGCAAGCGATCAACTTCCGCCTCATCCATCCAGGCCAGAAACACCTTGCCGAAAGAGCCGGCGGAGAACGGGATCTGCTGGCCGATGGCCGCCGACACGTGCAGCACGCCCACCGGATCGACCTTGTCGATAATGGTGATCCGGCTGTTGTGGTAAGTACCCAGCAGCACCGACTTGGCCGTCTGCTGCATCAGGGCTTCCATATAAGGCCGGGCGATGCGGCGCACATCCATTTGTTCGTGGGCCAGGTGTCCGAGGCGGATCAGGGCCGGACCCAGGCGGTACATGCGCGTTTTTTGATCGCGCAGCAGAAAGCGGTGCTGGCACAACGTGTTGAGGATGTCGTGCGCCGTGCTTTTGTTAAGGCCGAGAAGCTGGCAAAGCTCGGTTAAGCTGTATTCATCTTTGTCAGCTTCAAAAGCCTTTAGAATTTGAACGGCTCGGTCAACGGCTGAAACCAGGGATGGCATAAGATATGTCAAGAGCCTGCGGCGATTGTCGGGAAACCGCCGGTCAGATTTGCCAGATGGTTTTTGAGAACCGTGAACGGTGGTTCACGGATGGTTGTTGGTGATGGTGGGCCGTACCAGTTATGGCCCGATGGGTTTGAACTGAAGAGAGGGCTGTGGTGAAGGTGTGATGGGAGGAACCTCGTCCCTCGCGCCGGGTTCTGTATAGCGAACCCGGTTCTGTACAGCGGCCCCAGTATAGCACAGGTAAAATGGGTTGTCAATTCTGCGCGTCACCGTTGTCGCCTGCGGACTTCGTTTGAATTGTCACGTAAAACATCAAGAGGGGGGTCTCCCCTTCGGCCACAAAATCGTGCGGCACATTGACCGGGTTGACCTCATCGTTGATCACGACCAGTCCCTGGCGCAGAGTCTCAATATCGGTGATCATTGGTGAAACCGTTACTCCTTTCGTTTGGCGGCAACGCCGTAGGCAGGTCCTTGCCAGCGATTGAACAGGTCCTCGTCCAGCTCAATGTCAAACAAATCCAAAACCCGGTTCACGGTCTGGTTGATGATGTCGTCCAGGGTTTTGGGCCGGTGGTAAAAGGCCGGCATCGGGGGCATCAGGATGGCCCCCATTTCGATGACCTGGGCCATCAGGCGGATGTGGCCCAGGTGTAGCGGCGTCTCGCGGGCGACCAGAACCAGTTTGCGCTGGTCCTTGAGGACCACGTCGGCGGCCCGCAGCAGCAGGTTGTCGCTGTAGGAATTGGCGATGCCGGACAGCGTCTTCATCGCGCAGGGGATGACGACCATGCCCATCGTTTTGTACGATCCCGATGAAATGGAGGCGGCGATGTCGCCGAAGCTGTAAAGTTTATCAGCCAGGGCTTCGATATCGTTGACGGCATAGTCTGTTTCCAGCAACACCGTACGTTTGGCGGCGTTGCTCATCACCAGGTGCGTCTCGATGTCTTCCACGCCGCGCAATACTTCCAGCAGACGGATGCTGTAAATGATACCGCTCGCGCCCGAAATGCCAACGATCAGTCTTTTCAAAGTAATCTCTCCTTATGATTCTTCCGGGTCACATCGTAAGGTGTGTCAGGTGCCAGGTATCATGTGTCATGTGTTGCGTAGCACTTGACACTTGACACGCAATACACAACACGCAACACGCTTCACATTTCACAAAACCGCGCCAGCAAGTCCGAAACGACCTCGAAAAACCAGGCGTCCAGGTCCGGGCCACCGGTTGGGGCGGTTTGCCGGGGCAGGGCGTCCGGGGCGAACAGGCCCATGTCCAGCGTTTCCTCTTCATCGCGCCGGGGCTGGCCGCCGGTCAGCCGTCCCTCGTAGACGGTGAAGATGACACCGGCGTTGGGCCGCGAATACACCCCCAGCAGCCGCTCAATCTCGACCTCGTAGCCCGTTTCCTCCCTGACCTCGCGGGCGGCGCCCTCTTCCAGCGTTTCATCGATTTCGATGTAGCCGGCCGGCGGGGCCCAATAGCCCGCCAACGGAGCGTTGGCCCGCTGCACCAGGAGCAGCTTCTGGCCCTGCCGGGCCAAAACCACCGCTACGGGCACCGGGTTGCGAAAAACGACGTGCCCGCAGGTGTCGCAGGCGGGCCGCTCGCGACCGCCGACAAACGCCGTGGACAGGGCGTGACCGCATTGGCTGCAATAGTTCATCGCCGATCACCCTCCGGCTGGAAAATGCCCGAGCTGTCCCCGGTACTCGACCCGGCCTTCGCTGGCCGTCAGCATCCCGCAGAAAGCCGGCTCGCCCGGATCGCGGCCAAACACCAGCCGCAGAAAGGCCCGCAGGTTGGCCGCGTGGCTGACGCAGACGGCGCGGCCCGGACGGGGGTCGCCCAACCGCTCGGCGATGTAGGACCGGGTGCGGGCGGCGACCGCTTCCGGCGCTTCGACGGCCTGGCTGGGGTGCGTCAGCCAGTAATCCATCGGATCGGGCGAGCCCCAGAAGGCGCTCTGGAAGGCGACGCAGGCTTCGTAGGCCGGCGACCCGGTCGTCTGCAACCGCCAGCGGGCGGCGTCGAGCAGCGGCTGGACCGGGTCGTAGCTCAGGCCATCCAGGTAGAATTGCAGGTTTTCCAGGCGGTCATCGATGACCACCGGTTCCAGGACGGCATCCACCTTCGCCTGGGCCAGCCCGGCGCTGAGGCCCTGGCGCAGCAAGGCCGCCGTCTGGCGGGTGCGACGGGTTGGGCTGGCAAAAAAACGGATGGTCTCGCCGGGCCGGACCCCGGCGGCCAGGCCCCGCCCGGCGGCCAGCGCTTCGCCCCGCCCTTCCGGGGTCAGGGGATGGTCCGCTCGATGGTCGGGAATGCGCCCGTGGCGGACAAGATGGACGATCACAGCGGCACCTCGTCTCGATGACCAAGGCCAAGCGAGTTGTCGATGAAGTAGAGGCGTTCCGGCACAATTTTATACCAGGCGATCTTGCGCATCGCCCTGGCGATCTCCAGCGGCGCGCGAGAGAGATTGCCGATGATGGGGAACTTGGCCCCGTAGCGGCGGGTGGCCGCCGCCTGCTCCCGGCCTTCGATGCGCCGGGCCATCCCTTCAAGCTGGATGCCCTTGATCTGGGGCCAGTCCCGGTAATCCTCCTGGATCGTGGCCGACACGCCCGGCTGGGCGGCGATGTTGCGGCTGTGGCGGGTGGTCGGCGCGGACAGGAAGTAGAGGGTGAAGCCGTCGTTGACGTAAAAGACCGCCGCCGCCCACAGCCCTTCGGGGCCGGAGGTGGCCAGGGTCATCACGTTATGGTTTTGCAGGTAGGCCAGGGTCCTGTCCTGAAGAGAATCGTTCATTTCAGGCAACGATCATCCCTTAGTAACTGTCCGTAAATAACTTTTCACTTTTCCCCAAGAAACACCCTGCAAAAACGCCAAGTTATTTCTGGACAACTACTTATTGCTCCCTGCCAGAATGTCTGGCAGGCGGGCGTGAGTCTGGACGACCCAATCCGGGCCGGCGGTAGACAGTTGGGCCGAATCGCCGGCGCCGGTCAGGACACCCACCGAGGCCATCCCGGCAGACCGGCTGGCCTGAACGTCGATGGGGGTATCGCCGATGTAGACCGCCTCATCGGGTCCGACGCCCAGGGCGGCCAGGCTCTGGTGCAATCCCTCCGGATCGGGCTTGCGCCGTTCGACGTCCCGCCCGGTGACAACCGTCTCGAAGAGTTGCAGCAGACCCGCTTCGCGCAACGGCTGCAACGAACCGCCGTGCGAGCCGGTCACAATTGCCAGCCGCATCCCCCGATCTCGCAAAGTCTCCAGCGTCCGGCCCAGGCCGGGGAATACCCGACCGTGCCGGCGCAACACCTGCGGCCATTGCCGCCGGGCTTCCCGCTTCATCGCGTCGATGAGTGCAGCCGGATTTGGTTCGTTGTCGGGCACGACCAGCTCCCAAAACGAGGGGTGGTTGGTGTTTAGAGCGTGGCGCACCACCTCGGGCGTGATCTCGATTCCGTGCGGCGCGGCGGCCAGCTCGGCCACGACGCGGTAGGCCTCGACCGAATCGACCAGCGTGCCGTCCACATCGAAGATCGCGGCCCGTACGGCCAGCGGCAGGCTGACCTGCAATGACAGGCGGTCGCCGTCGGCCAGGGACAACTGCTCGCGCAGGGGCAGCGCGGCGATGACCTCTACCTGCGCTTCGGGGTAGTCGGGCACTTCGGGGAAGACGATGGCTCCCGGAACCCTGCCTCCCACGCGGACGGGATAGCAACGGGCGTTGCACCAGGCCGGGTCGGGGGAGGCCAGGAGTTGGCCGGCCTGCGCCTTCAGCTCCGCCCAGCGGCCCAGGTCCGCCGGCTCGTCGAGAATCAAATTGAGCGTGCCGGGGTAGGGGTCGATGCCCAGCCGGGCCAGAAACTGCTCCCTGGCCCAGGTGACCTGGGTGAACGAAGCGCCGGCTCCCAGGCCGGTGACCACGCGCCCCGCGAAAGTCATGGCTGCCACTCTCGCATCTCGGCGTAAACGGCTTGCTCCATCGCCAGCATCTCGTCTCGTTGCCCGGCGGCCCATTCGTAAGCCAGCGGCTGCATGCTGACGCCGGGCCACGACTGGTCTTTGACCTCCGTCACCTCCAGGGCCAACATCGCAATCTTGAAAGGGGCCGCCTCGATTTGCGTTTTGACCGGCGAGGTATTGCCCTTAATCAAGAAGATCAGGTTTTCCCGCTGAATGACCTGGAGCGAGGCGCGTTCTGCTCGTTCCAGGTTGGCCAGGGTGGCGCTGCCGTGGTCTGCCCCGAAGCGGACCGTGGTGGGCTGGAGCGCTGCCGCCCAGGTGTAGGCCGTGGCCGGGTAGCCATCTTCGCCGACGGTCAGCAGCAGTGCCGGGCATCCCTCTTTCAATAGGGCAAATAACGGATCGGGCAGGTAATCTGTAACGCGGGGGCTCATCAATTCACCTCAAGATCGTAATTGAGTATTGATGAAGAGTTCGCAGGAAGACAAGGCAAGAACGATAGCAAACTGGTTCGCTATAGGGAACCAGGTTCGCTATAGTGGCCGGAGTGTAGCATAAGCGAGTGCGTTTGTCAACTTTGCTGTTTGTTGCCCTGGAGCATCCATTGACAGTTAGTCCTAAATCGCGTAGAATGAGACATAATCGAAACTCATAGCCAAAAGGTCTTGCATAAAGTGCTTCCTCTCGATTCCCTGCAGCGCGAAGTTCTGGTCTGGGATGACATCGACAAGTTGATAGACCATCTGATGCCGCAGTTTCAGAGCGACTTTGACGCGTTATTGATGATCACCCGTGGCGGAATGATCCCCGGCGGGATTCTGTGCGAAGCGATGGATATTAAGAACGTCCTGACGGCTGCGGTCCACTTCGATGAAGCGGTTGACCAGCGCATAGCCTGGCCGACCTTTATGCAATTCCCGGCGGACACGTTTGTCACCGGTAAACGGATTTTGGTGGTGGATAACATCTGGGGCAGCGGTCGCACGCCGGTTTTGGTCAGAGGTCGTCTCAGCGCCGCCGGCGCTCAACCGGAGATTGCGGTTCTCCATTTCCGGCCCGGCTCCAACATCTTCCACGATGCGGCCCCCGATTACTATGGGGCGATCACCACGCGGTTTATCGTCTACCCCTGGGAGACACCCCGTGAACGATCATCGAGCTTTCCGCCAGCGCCAACAAGCAACTAGGACGAGACAAACCCCGGACGAATCCGTAGGGAAGTCGTCAGGAAATATGGGTTGACACAATCCCTCCAGGTGGGGTATACTCATAAGCATGATGGCGGCGAAGATGCCTTTAGAAGGTACCCTGGCTATGACCCAGCTAGACACCTGCCAGCTACATAAACGAACATTCACGGCACCCGCTAGCGCGCGCACGCGGGTGCTTTTCCTTTCCTAACAGGCTTTGGGATGCCCCCCCTATCACCCTATAACTCAGGAGGATTCTTGTATGGACTCAGGAATGATCGGAAAAATCGAGAAGGCTATGCAATATGCTCAGGAGCCTGAACGAATTGCTTTTGACTCCTTCAAGGTAACCTTTGACGGCGACCACCGGCAACACAGTGTTGAGTATCGCTACGGCCATTGGACCTGTGATTGCCACTTTTTTGAATGTCGCGGCGTTTGTTCCCATATTATGACCCTGGAGCGTTTGCTCATCGACTGGGTAAAACCGGCGGAGGCGATTCCCACACCGGCCTGAACTTCATCTCTGCCTGGTTCACACGCAAACTGCGGGGCTTTCACCCCGCAGTTTTTTTGTCGGAATCTAACGCCAATGGTAGAATAAACCTATGTTGAAACGCTGGCAATTTTGGGTGGGCGCTGGGGTCAGCGCTCTTTTTCTTGCGATTGCCCTACGCGGGTTGGATTTACAACAAGTCTGGCTCGAAGTGCGGGCGGCCAACTACGCCTGGCTTGTGCCGGGGATTGTGGCTTATTTCCTGGGCGTCTGGGTCAGGACCTGGCGCTGGCACTATTTGTTGCGGCCCGTCAAACCGGTGAGTTTGGGGAACCTGTGGCCGATCGTGGTTATCGGCTATATGGGTAACAACGTCTACCCCTTCCGAGCCGGCGAAGTGCTGCGGGCCTATGTTTTGAAGAAAAAGGAACGGATCAGCATCAGCGCCAGTCTGGCTACCGTCCTGGTAGAGCGCATCTTCGATGGGCTGGTGATGCTGCTTTTTGTTTTCATCACCCTGCCCACCATCCCCGATCTGCCAGATTGGTTGCGGCAGACCGTCATTTGGGCCAGCCTGGCCTTTTTGGGCGCGCTGCTGGTATTTTTCATGATCGCCGCCCTGCCCCGCCAGGCGGAAGCGATCTACACCCGGCTGATTCAAACCCTGACGCCGGGGAGAGCACAACCTCGTCTGCTGGACCTGGCCCACCGCTTTCTGGGGGGGTTGAGCAGCCTGCGCAGTAGCCGCGACATTGCTATGATTTTTATCACCTCGGTGATGATCTGGTTGCTGGAAACGCTCAAGTACTGGTTTGTGATGCACGCCTTCCCCTTTGTGGTCAGCTTCTTCACCTTGATGTTGATGAACGGGGTGGTCAACCTGGCCACCACGCTGCCCTCAGCGCCAGGCTACGTTGGCACCTTCGATGGGCCGGGCATCGAGATTCTAAAAGTGTTCAGCATCGAACCCGCCCTGGCCGCCGGGTACACCCTGGTTCTACACGCCGCCCTGTGGCTGCCCATCACCGTCCTGGGGCTCTGGTACATGGCCCGCGAGAGCCTGACCTGGCGCGACATCCGGGTTGCCAGCGAACTTAAGGAAACCCCGGCAAGTGGAGAAACAGCTAACACCGTTATCGCTCCCTCGCAAACAACGTTGAGATGAAAGTGGCGATCATCGGCGGCGGAGTCGCAGGGCTGGCCGCCGCCTTCGATTTAACCCGATCCGGACACGCCGTAACCATCTTCGAAGCCAACCCCCGGCCGGGTGGACTGGCTTCCGGCTTCAAAACCGACCGTTGGGATTGGGAGCTGGAACGCTTCTACCATCACTGGTTCGCCTCCGATAAACACATCCTGCGATTGATCGAAGAAATCGGCCAGCAAGAACGGTTGTTTTTCGGGCGACCGGTGACCTCGCTGTTCATCGACGGGGAAACCCACCAGCTCGACTCCATCCCCAGCGCGCTGTTCTTCCCAAAACTTCCGTTGATACCCAAGCTGCGCTTCGGGCTGGCCGGGCTTTATATCCGCCTCAGCAAGAACTGGCGCGCTCTGGAAAAATACACCGCCGAAGAATGGCTGATGCGCACGATGGGCGATACGGCCTATCGCGTTTTGTGGCAGCCTCTGTTGGAGGGGAAGTTCGGCAAACATTACCGGGAGGTCAATATGGCCTGGTTTTGGGCGCGCCTGCACTCGCGCACGCGTCGCTTGGGGTATTTTGAAGGCGGGTTCCAGGCTTTTATCGATGCCCTGTGCGACCAGGTAAAAGCGCAGGGAGCCGAGGTGCGCCTGGCCACGCCTGTACAGGAAATCGATCCAACGCCGGAGCGAACGCTCACCGTTCGCAGCCAAGCCGGCGCTGAACGCTTCGACCGGGTTCTGGCCACCGTTTCGCCGGGGCTGCTGTCCCGGATCGCGCCGGCCCTGCCCGCCAGCTACACGGCGGCCCTCAAACGATTGAATTCCCTGGGCGCGGTCGTGCTGGTCCTGGCCTTAAAGCACCAACTCGTCGAGGGGCATTACTGGATCAACCTGCCCAAAGCCGAGAAGCTACCCTTTCTCGCCCTGGTCGAGCACACCAACTTCATCGACCCGGGCCACTATGGCGGCGATCATCTGGTTTATTTGGGGGACTATCTGCCGCCTGACCACGAATATTTCCAATTGGCCAGGGAAGAGCTTCTGGAGCGCTTCCTGCCCCATCTGCGGCGCTTCAATCCCAATTTTGATCGAAGCTGGCTGCGAGACAGTTGGTTGTTCCGCGAGAAGTACGCCCAGCCGGTGCCCCCGATCAATCACAGCGCCAGCATCCCCCCGCTGGCCACGCCTGTACCCGGCCTTTACTGGGCCAGTATGAGCCAGGTCTATCCCTGGGACCGGGGCACGAACTACGCCGTAGAGATCGGGCGACGGGCCGCCCGCGAGATGGTGAAATAGGGACGCTTAGTAGTTGTCCAGAAATAACTTGGCGTTTTTGCAGGGTGTTTCTTGGGGAAAAGTGAAAAGTTATTTACGGACAGTTACTTAGCAGCAGCCAGAACCGGAAGATACCGCGTTGAGGCAAGGGGTTATCTCTGGCCCAGCAGGCCGATATTGGAATGATCGCCCAGGGTGAATTTGTACGCCTGAGGCCGGATGGGGGACCGGTGGATGGTCACATTGCGCCCGATGAGGCTGTCCTCGATGCGGCGCTCGATGTTGCGGATCTGGCTGTGTTCCAGAACAATCGAGCGGGAGATTTCGGCGTTCTCGATCAGGCAGTGGTGGTAAATGCTGGTGAAGGGACCGACGTAGGCGTTGACCACCCGCGTCTGCTCGCCGATGATAGCCGGACCCCGGACGACGCTGTTGATGATTTCGGCCCCTTTCTCCACGGTCACCCGGCTATCGACCTCGCTGCCCCGATCGACATATCCCTCGATGCGCGGGGTCAACTCTTCCAGAACCAGGCTGTTAGCCTCCAGCATATCGCGGGGCTTGCCGGTATCGATCCACCAACCTCGGTGGATGTAAGGGTGAACCCGATAATCGTGGTCCAGAAGCCACTGGATGGCATCGGTGATCTCCAGCTCGCCGCGCCAACTCGGCGTAATAGCCTGAACCGCGTCGAACACGTGCGGGTCGAACATATAAATCCCAACCAGAGCCAGGTCGCTGGGCGGTTCTTTGGGTTTTTCCACCAGGCGCAGCAGGCGGCCATCCTCGCCCAACTCGGCTACCCCGTACTGCTGCGGTTGATCGACTCGCGTCAACACAACCTGGCAGTTGTAATCGCTCTCGGCAAATTGCGCGATAAGGGGGCTGATCCCGCCCTGGAGCACATTGTCGCCCAGGAACATGACGAACCGGCTATCTCCCAGAAAGTCGCGCGAGATTTTGACGGCATGGGCCAGGCCAAGGGGGACGTCCTGCGGGATGTAAGTGATGTTCACCTCCCAACGCTTGCCCTGGCCAACAGATCGCTTGATTTCATCGGCGGTGTCGCCAACGACGATGCCGATTTCGGTGATGCCCGCATCGCGAATGGCCTCGATAACCCGGAAGAGGACCGGCTTGTTCGCCACCGGGATCAACTGCTTGGCGCTGGTGTAGGTCAGAGGGTAAAGGCGGGTGCCCTTCCCGCCGGAGAGTATGAGACCCTTCATAAGCTAAACGCTTTCCTTGGAAAATTGGTAGACCAGAGCAAGCTCTGGACTCCACGCTTTGCGTCGTTGCTGTGGCGAAGCCTCGGTTCCACATAGTTGGGGCGGATTTTGGGGATGGCTGCTCCGGAGGAATCGTCTCAGTTCTTGAGCAGAGCTTCTAACCGACTGACCCGGGCTTCCAGATCGGCAATTTGGGTCGGGGCTGGATGTTCCTGGCTCCGGTACGAACTGAGCTCCTGGCGCAATTCAACGATGGCATCTCTGGCCCACGTCATATGCCTTTCCAGGTTAATCATCGCCCGATCTAAACTCTCAACCCGGATTTCTATCCTTTCAAGACGCCGGTTGATGGTGGTAAATTCCTCAGCAGTTAATTGCATACTGTGTTGCACAATCTCAAGCATACTGTTTAATTCTGATTGCAAGCTTTCCTGACCCGTCCGCAGGTCGGCCACCTCCGTACGCAGCGCTTCTTGCCCTGTACGGAGACTTTCCTGGCCCGTTCGTAAGTCGGCCACTTCGGCCCGCAACGCTTCCTGGCCCGTCCGCAGGTCGGCCACCTCCGTACGCAGCGCTTCTTGCCCTGTACGGAGACTTTCCTGGCCCGTTCGTAAGTCGGCCACTTCGGCCCGCAACGCTTCCTGGCCCGTCCGCAGGTCGGCCACCTCCGTACGCAGC
>JBHHXL010000049.1:0-17846 GCA_046757065.1 Anaerolineae bacterium | reverse complement strand
GGAGAACACTATGCCAAGACCCAAAACCGTAGCAGAAATAATGGCCGCCAGGCAAAACGAACTGTTAGAAACCTGGCCGAAGAAGATCATCACCCTGGCCGGAACGCGGACGCTGGAATTGATGACCGAGGCGCAGCTCCGGCAGCAGACAAGCGAGTTGTTGCAAACCCTGATCACCGCCTTCAGCAGCGAACTCTACGACGACCTCGAGCGGCCCGAGTTTGCCGACTCGGTGGCTATGCTGCGCGACATCAGCGCCTCGTGGGCCGAGCAGGGCTTCACCCCCTCGGAGACGGCCGTCCTCGTCTTCTCGCTCAAAGACGCCTTGCTGGAATACTTGCAGGTGGAGTTTGGCGACGACCCCGAACTGCTCAACCGCGAGTTCATCAAAATGAACAAGATCATCGACAACCTGGGCCTGATTACCTTTGAGACCTTTGCCCAGACGCGCGAGGAGGTCATTGCCCAACAGAGCCGTTCGCTGCTGGAACTCTCGACCCCGGTCATCCAGCTTTGGGATGAAATCATCATGATGCCCCTGGTAGGCGTCATTGACACCATTCGCGCCCAGCGCATCATCGAGCGGCTGTTGGAGGGCATTGTCAAAATAGAGGCGCGGGTGGCGATTCTCGACATCACCGGCGTGCCGGTCATCGATACCCGGGTCGCCTCCCACCTGACCAAGACGGTGATCGCCGCCAGGATGTTGGGAGCCGAAGTCATCTTGACCGGCATCAGCCCCGACATCGCCCAAACGCTGGTCAAACTCAACGTTGACCTGGGCCAGATGCGAACGCGGGGCACGCTGCGAGCGGGCGTGGCCGAAGCGTTCAACCTGGTCGGTAAACAAGTCACCCCACGCTGAGGAAAGTATGCAATGAAAATCCCGATCCTTAAACTCAATAACATTCTCCTGACCTCGATTCAGATTGACCTGACCGACCAGGACGCGCTTGATTTTCAGGCGGACGTGCTATCCAGGGTGGCTGAAACCAGCGCCGACGGAATCGTCATCGATATTACGGCTATGGACGTGGTCGACTCGTTTATGGCCCGCATCCTCAACGAGACGGCCAGGATGGTCGGTTTGCTGGGAGCCAAGGTGGTCATTTCCGGCATGCAGCCGGCGGTGGCGGTGACGCTGGTTGAAATGGGGCGGGAGTTAACCGACGTGGAAACGGCCCTGAACCTCGACCAGGGCCTGGAGAAACTACGAAAACTGATCCGGGCCAGGGACGGGGGCGCTCCCCCACCCAGAAAAAACGATGGCAGTGACTATGGCTAAGAACTTCATCAACATCCGGGAGCAATCCGACATCTTGGCTGCCCGCCAAACAGGCCGACAGCTGGCCCAAAAACTCGGTTTCGGCCTGGCCGACCAGACCCGCCTGGCCACGGCCATCTCTGAATTGACGCGTAACGTCATCCAATATGCCGGCGAGGGCACGTGCTTGATCAACGACGAATCGGACCGGGACACGTGCAAGATTCGGGTGGTTGTAGAGGACGGTGGTCCCGGCATCCCCGATATTGAGCAGGCGTTGCGGGATGGATTCACCACCGGTAGCGGGCTGGGGGTCGGACTGCCGGGCGCCCGGCGGTTGGTGCATAATTTTGACCTGGAATCCAGGCCCGGCCACACCCGGGTAACCATTGAGATGCTCCTCCGGAAGCGGTAATGCTCTGCCAATGTTAGTGAAACGCAACCAGCAAATGACGAATCCCGGACCAGCCCCGGCCGGCGAGCCGGTCGTTATCCGGGTCAAAGAGGAACACCACATTGCCTGCGCCCGCCAGACGGCGGCCGCCGTGGCCGCAGAGATGGGCTTCAAGCGGGTTCTGGTCGCTTACATTGCAACCAGCGTTTCGGAGCTGGCCAGCAACCTTTTTTTCCACACCGATGGGGGCGGCACCATCAGCCTGCTCCCCCTCAGGCAAGGCAACAAGATCGGCCTGGAAGTCATCGCCGCAGACGACGGGCCGGGCATCCCCAACATCGACCTGGCGATGCAAGACGGTCATAGCACCGGCGGCGGCCTTGGCAGCGGCCTGCCGGGGGTAAGACGGCTGATGGACGAGTTTAGGATTACCTCAACAGCCGGGGCCGGGACGCGGGTTATCGTTCGGAAGTGGCAACTATGCCGCTAGGTATTGCCACCCGGAGCTTTCTGAACGACCCACATTGCGGCGACCAGGCTGCCTGCTGGCGAAGCGGAAGCCGGACCACGCTGTGCATCGTCGATGGCCTGGGCCACGGCCCGGAAGCAGAGGCGGCGGCCCAGGCGGCTGTAGATTACGTCGCCCAGCGCCTGTCGGAGTCGCTGCTCGCTATTTTTGCCGGCTGCGACCTGGCCCTGCGCAACAGCCGGGGCGCGGCAATGGGCCTGGCCGCCATCGCCGAAGAGACCGGAACGCTGACCTACGCCGGAGTGGGCAACACCCGGGCGATCATCATCAGAGGGATCGCGCCGGCGGGCCGGGAGGCGCGGCCCTTCGCCCAGATCGTTCGCCTGAGCAGCTATCCCGGCATTGTTGGCGGAGGCTACCAGGCATTGGTTCCGCAAACCGTCCCCTTCCTGCCCGGCAACATAGCATTGCTGTTCACAGACGGCCTGCCGGAGTCGATGGACCTGGCCGGCTATGGCCCGGATGTCTGGTCGAACGAACAACACCTGGCCGAGCGGATCGTCCGGGATTGGGGCCGCGAAACGGACGACGTGGCCGTTCTTGTCTACAGAAGGAAGCTGAACAAATGATAGCAGAGCAAGCTATTCGGGATAAATATTTTGCGGCGCTGAAAGACTACATCGACTACCAGGCGGAAGCGCCATTAATGGCGGCGGCGGAGCTGGGGCGCGAGCTGGTGCGGGCCAACGTTCCTACTGAAGAAATTGTCGAGATCCACGAGGAAGCGCTGCGCCGCCTGGGACGGGAGTTGCCAGACCTGACCTTGCTGGAAACCGCCCGCCTCATTTCAACGCCCTTGCTGGAACTGCTCATGGCCTATGGCCTGGCCTTCCGCGAACGCCTTGAAATCCTCCTGCGGGCCGAGGTCGAAATCCGCCGTCGCAACCGTGAACTGAAACTGCTTAACCAGGTCATCGCCGCCTCAGCCGTCGAGCAGGACATAGAATCGATTCTGGATGTGGTCTGCCGCGAACTGGCCCGTGCTTTTGGCGTGCCGCAGGCCGCCGCGGCCCTGTTGAACGAGGAAAAGACCGAGGCAGTGGTCGTGGCCGAGTATCTGGCCGAGGGCCGGCCCCCGGCTCGCACCAAGACGATCCCCGTCGCCGGCAATCCCTCGTTTCAATACCTGCTGGATCGCAAAGTGCCGCTGGCCGTGGACGACGCCCAAAATGACCCGCGCCTGGCCCCAATCCATGCCCTGATGCGCCAGCGCGGCACCGTCTCCCTGCTTCTGTTACCCCTCACCATCGAGGGTGAAGTGGTGGGCAGCCTCGGTTTGGACGCGACGGCACCGCGCTCCTTCTCGGCTGAAGAAGTCAGCCTGGCCTGGAGCGTGGCCGACCAGGTATCCGGGGTGCTGGCCCGGGCCCGCCTCGACCAGGAGCGACGGCGATTGACGACGGTCATCGAGCAAAGCGCCGAGAGCGTGATCATCACCGATGTCGGTGGGACCATCCTCTACGTCAACCCCGCTTTCGAGCGCGTCACCGGCTATAGCCGGGCCGAAGCCGTCGGCCAGAACCCGCGCATCCTTAAGAGTGGAAAGCATGACCCTGCCTTTTATGAAGAGTTGTGGGTCACCCTTGTCGCCGGGAGGGTGTGGCGTGGGCGCTTCGTGAACCGGAAAAAAGATGGGACTCTCTACACCGAAGAGGCCACGATCAGCCCCATCCGCGAGCCGGGGGGCGGCATCATCAACTATGTAGCCATCAAGCGCGATGTAACGCGAGAAGTGGAGCTGGAGGAGCAATATCTCCAGGCGCAGAAGATGGAACCGGTCGGCCGGCTGGCCGGGGGCATAGCCCACGACTTCAACAACTTGCTGACGGCTATCAATGGCTTCGCCAGATTGCTGAAGCACGAGTTGCCGGAGGACAACCCGGGCCAGGAGATGGTGGACAAGATTCTCAAGTCGGGCCAGCGCGCCGCCGACCTGGTCCACCAGCTCCTGACCTTTAGCCGCAAGCAGATTACCGAACCCCGGGTGCTGAACCTCAACATCTGCGTCAGCGAGTTGGACAAGATGCTGCGGCGCATCATCGGCGAGGACATTCAGATCGAAACCATCCTGTCGCCCGACCTGGGGATGATTAAAGTTGATCCGACCCAAATCGAACAGGTCATTCTCAATCTGGTTGTCAACGCCCGCGACGCAATGCCTGATGGGGGGGAATTGACCATCGAGACGGCCAACGTGGTCTTGAACCAGGCCCGAATCACCGGGTACGGGCCGATGCAACCGGCCGAGTACGTGCTGCTGGCCGTCAGCGATACGGGCGTTGGCATGAGCCGGGACGTGCAGGCCCGTATCTTTGAGCCTTTTTTTACCACCAAAGAACCGGGCCAGGGCACCGGCCTGGGGCTGGCCACCGTGTTCGGCATTGTCAGGCAAAACCACGGTTGCATCCGGGTCTACAGTGAAGAGGGCCTGGGCACCACCTTCAAAATCTACCTTCCCCGCGTCAGAGCAACCGAGTCTGGTCCCTCCGTTCCCTCAAAAACAGGGATGGAGTTGCCGGGCGGCCACGAAACCATTCTTCTGGTTGAAGACGATCAGGGCGCGCGCGAACTGGCCTGCTACGTGTTAGAAGACCTGGGCTATACGTTGTTGGCGGCACAGAGCGGCAGCGAGGGATTGCAGGTGGCGGCCCGCCATTCGGGCCCCATCCACCTGCTGCTGGCCGACGTGGTGATGCCCGGTATGAACGGCAAAGCCCTGGCCGACGAACTGGCCCGGACCCGCCCCAACCTGAAGACCCTGTTTATATCGGGCTACCCCGACACCGTCATCACCTATCACGGCATCATAGAATCGGGAGCGGCCTTTTTGCAAAAACCTTTCAGCCCGCTGGCACTGGCCCAAAAGGTGCGGGCCGTGCTGGACGAGTAGCCCCCCAAACGAAGTCATCCGGCCCTTTTCCTCCCGAATCCCCTGCCAGGTAATCCCAAAATTCTATCCCTGTAAGGTTGCCGTAAGGTTGTCTACAGGTTGAGGTAAGGACTACGCCACCCCCTTTGTGCTAGATTCCAGGCGAACCATTCTGTTGACCTGGGACAGCTCTGACGATGCCGGTACACGCAATGCCGCTGCTATTTTATGCTACAGGGGCAATTGCACTTGCCCTGCTGGTTTGGGGATTCTGGCGATTCCGCCAGCCCGAAAGCGGCGAAACCCTGATGGGGGTCAGGGATGATTTGCTTTTGTGGCTGTCGGTGCTGGCCGCCTTCGTCTTGGGCGTGTTCTTAACATACATCTTGCTGGGCCTTCGTGCTTGAGAAATCATATCAAATCCAAGGAGGCAATGATGAAAAAACAGATTACGTTACCCCTCATCATCTTTCTGTTAATGGGCTTGCTGCTGGCCGGCTGCGGGGGGTTGACGTTGCCGGTTAAGCTGGCCCCGTTCGCGCCGGCCCCGGAAGCGCCGGCCGCCGTGGCTCCGGCGGCGACCACCGCCCAGGCCGCAGGCGATGCCCTGGCTGCCTGGCAGGAAGCCCTGGAGAACATCTACGACCGGGTCAACCCGGCGGTGGTCAACATCCGCGTTGTGCAGAAGGAGGAGGTTTCGACTCCAGGCATCCCGGAGATTCCGGGCTTCCCCTTCTTTTTCCGGCCCCCGGAGACGCCGCAGGAACCGCAGGAGTTCTTCCGCCGGGGAGCCGGCTCCGGATTTGTCTGGGATAAACAAGGCCACATCGTCACCAACAACCACGTCGTGGCCGACGCCGACAAAATCAGCGTCACCTTCGCCGACGGCACGACCGTTTCGGGCGAAGTGATCGGCACCGATCCGGACAGTGACCTGGCCGTGGTCAAGGTCGACGTTCCGGCCAGCCGCTTGCAGCCGGTGCAACTGGCCGACTCGACCCAGGTCAAGGTGGGCCAACTGGCGATAGCCATCGGCAACCCGTTTGGCCTGGAAGGAACGATGACCACCGGCATCGTCAGCGCCCTGGGCCGGCTGCTGCCCGTCGACTCCGGCGACACGCCGGGGCCGGGTTACAGCATCCCCGACGTCATCCAGACCGACGCGCCCATCAACCCCGGCAACTCCGGGGGGGTGCTGGTCAACGACCGGGGGCAGGTCATCGGCGTCACCTCAGCCATCATCTCCCCGGTGCGAGCCTCAGCCGGGATTGGGTTCGCCATCCCCTCGGCCATCGTCCAGCAGGTCGTGCCGACCCTGATCGAAAGCGGCTACTACGAGCATCCCTGGCTGGGCATCAGCGGCACCTCGTTGACCCCGGACCTGGCCGAAGCAGCCGGGTTGGCCTCCGATCTGCGCGGCGGCCTGATCGTGGACGTGGTGCCCGACAGCCCGGCCGATAAGGCCGGTCTGCGCGGCAGCGACCGCCGGGTAACTATCGACGGCCAGGAAATCCGGGTTGGCGGCGACGTCATCGTTGCCATCGATGACCAGCCCCTCCAGGGTTTTGATGACCTGATCACCTACCTGGTGCGGGAAACCCGGGTCGGCCAGACGGTCAACCTGACCGTCCTGCGCCGGGGTGAGGAGGAGGTAATCGAAGTTACCCTGGCGGCCCGGCCCAAAACGGATAGCGAGGGCCGGCAGGCCGAGGGCGAGGTCGCGCACGGCGCCTGGCTGGGCATCCGTGGCGGGACGATAACGCCCGCTTTGGCCCAGGCCATGAATCTGGACGCCGACCAGCGCGGGGTGCTGATCGAGCAGGTCGAGGCCGGCAGCCCGGCGGATGAGGCCGGTCTGCGCGGCAGTTACAAACCGGTCACCCTCAACGGGCGGCGGTTGCTGGTCGGCGGGGACATCATCGTCGCTGTCGATGGCCAGGCCATCGAAAATATGGAAGGCCTGCAGGCCCTCATCCGTCAGGCCAAGCCCGGCCAGGCCATAACGTTGACCGTTCTGCGTGACGGCGAATCCATCGATGTAGAGGTAACTTTGGGCGAACGCCCCTAAAACCAACATCGCTTGATGTACCAACTTCATCTAACAGTACTTACGCACTTAAGGTGACCGGCACTTAGAAACTGATGTTTTCAAGCTGAATGTTGCCAAAACAATCCGAATTGTGTCTGAAAACAAGTGCCGGTCACCTGATTTTGGGCGAACGCCCCTAAAACCAATATCACTTGATGTACCCAAATCATCTAACGAAAAAGGAGGAAAAGAATCATGCAACGCCTAAAGATGTTTGCCCTGTTCACAACGTTAGTTCTGGTAGCAGCCGCCATCGGCGGCCCGCCGGCTCTGGCCCAGGGCGGGGGCCAGCAAACGATTTCCCCGCAATTGACCCTGTTCACCCGCTACCCGGCCCAGGAGGCGGCCATCGGCGAGAGCGTTACCTTCAAGCTCACCTTGCGGGCGGCAGACACGCCGCAAACGGCCCACTTCGAGCTACGGGACCTGCCCGAGGATTGGACCGCATCCTTCCGGGGCGGCGGCCGGGTGGTTGAGGCCGCCTTCGTCGACCCGGAAGACGAGGCCACCGTCGATCTGCGGCTGGAACCCCCGGCAGACGTTGCCGCCGGAACCTATCGCTTTTCGGTCGTCGCCCTCGGAGATAACGGCCAGGCCGAACTGCCCATCGAGCTGATCGTCAAGGAGAAGCTGCCGCCCAGCCTGGAGTTCAACGTGGACCTGCCCACCCTGCGCGGCTCGCCAACGACCACCTTCCGCTACAACGCCACCTTGAAGAACGAAGGCGACCAGGACCTGGCGGTCAATCTGGTGGCCGAAGCGCCGCTGGGCTTCAACGTCAAATTCAAGTTGAGCGGCCAGGATGTGGTCGATATTCCCCTGGAGGCCAATGCCTCCAAGCGGCTGACCATTGAGGCCAAAGCCTTCACCCAGGTTCCGGCCGGCACGTACCCCATCAATATCCTGGCCCAGAGCGATGAGGCCCAGGCCCAGATCAACCTGACCGCCGAGGTGACCGGGCAACCGGACCTGACCGTGACCGCCCCCGATGGCCGGCTTTCCGGGCAGGCGTACGTGGGCGACATCACCCCTCTCAAGATTGTGGTCCAAAACAACGGCAGCGCGCCGGCCCGTGGCATCAAGATGAGCGCCTCCCAGCCGTCGGGCTGGTCGGTCGAGTTTGAGCCAAAGGAGATCGCCCAAATCGCCCCCGGCAAGCAGGTTGAAGTGACGGCCAACATCCAGCCGGCCGACAAGGCGGTCGCCGGGGACTATATGATCACCGTCCGGGCCCGCCCTGAGGATGGCAGCTCCGAATCCGCCGAATTCCGCATCACCGTTCGCACCTCAACCCTGTGGGGTGTGGCCGGGGTGGCCTTGATCGCGGTGGCGGTGGCCGTGGTTGGCCTGGCCGTCATCCGCTTTGGCCGCCGCTAACGGCGGGGGAGGTGGATGATGAACGACGTCGTACTTGAAAGTAAGGGCCTTACCAAACGCTATGGCCGTTTCGTTGCCGTCGAAGGTCTGGACCTTACGGTGCGGCGCGGCGAGGTTTTCGGCCTGCTGGGTCCGAACGGGGCCGGGAAGACGACCACGATCCTGATGCTTCTCGGCCTGACCGAGCCGACGGCAGGCAGTGTGCGGGTTTTGGGCTTCGATCCGGCCCGCCAACCCCTGAGCGTCAAGGCCCGGGTCGGCTACCTGCCCGACCAGGTCGGTTTCTACGACAACCTGACCGCCCGCGAGAACCTGGTTTACACCGCCAAACTGAACGGCCTGCGCCGGCGCGAGGCCCATCAGCGGATCGAGGCAACGCTGGCCCAGATGGGCCTGACCGACGTGGCCGACCACCGGCTGGGAACCTTCTCCCGGGGTATGCGCCAGCGCCTGGGTGTGGCCGAGGTCCTGCTCAAAAAACCAGAGCTGATCATCATGGACGAACCGACGATGGGCCTCGACCCTGAAGCCGCCCGCGAGTTTCTGGAGATCATCCGGGGCCTCAAGGCGGATGGCATCGCGGTTTTACTCTCCTCGCACCTGCTCTACCAGGTGCAGGCCGTCTGCGACCGGGTCGGCCTCTTCCACCAGGGGCGGATGGTCCTCGAAGGCGCTGTCAACGATCTGGCCCAACGCGTGTTGGGCGGCGCTTACCGGATTCATCTGGAGGCCGACGGTTACGCCGCTGGCTTTGAGGAGCCGCTCAAGAATCTGGCGGGGGTGGTGCAGGTCCGGCGCTCCAACGGCAATATCTACGAGCTGGAAGCGCAACGCGATCTGCGCCCCGAGGTGGCGCGGACCGTGGTCCAGTCGGGTGGAGAGCTCCGGTCGCTCAACGTCGAAGCGCCGGGCCTCGATGAGATTTACGCCCGTTACTTCGAGCAGGAGGTGGAACATGGCCGCGCAGCTTGAACTGGCAGAAGGAACTAAGGTTCGTGAAGGCTCACCCTGGACCGGCCTGTGGGCCGTCATCGGCAAGGAGATGGCCGACCACCTGACCAGCGTGCGGATGCTGATCCTGGAGCTGCTGACCGTGCTGACGGCGGTGGGCACGGTGTATGCCGCCACCCAGAACTTGCGGGACACGGTCGGCCAGGACCCGTTTCTCTTCCTGAAACTCTTCACCACGGCCCGCGAGCCGTTGCCGGCCTTCATCGGCTTTCTGGGGTTCCTGGTGCCGTTGACCGCCATCGCCCTGGCCTTCGACGCCGTCAACGGCGAATTCAGCCAGCGAACGATGTCGAGGGTGCTGGCCCAGCCCATCTACCGGGACGCGCTGCTGCTGGGTAAGTTCCTGGCCGGGTTATTTACCCTGGCCCTGGTGCTGACCACCATCTGGTTGTTGATTATGGGCCTGGGCCTGATCGGGCTGGGCGTTCCCCCCGGCGGCGAGGAGGTGGCCCGCAGCCTGTGGTTCTTACTGCTGACGATTTTCTACGGGGGTATCTGGCTGGCTCTGGGGATGGTCTTTTCCACCTTGTTCCGCCAGCCGGCCACCGCCGCGCTGGCTTCCATCGCCGTCTGGCTGTTCTTCATCGTCTTTTGGGGGATCATCGCCGGCCTGCTGGCCCAGGTGCTGCGACCGGTGCAGGCCGGGTTTCCGCAGGAGGCGCTGGCCCAATTGCAGTTGGAGCTGGCCCTGACGCGCCTGTCGCCCAATGCGCTCTACGCGGAGGCCATTCTGGCCATCCTCAACCCAACGGTGCGTTCGCTGGGGCTGGTGTTACCCGTCCAGCTTCAGGGGGCGATCCTGGGCGCGCCGCTGCCGCTCGGCCAGAGTCTGCTGCTCATCTGGCCGAACCTGACCGGCCTGATCGCCGCCACGATTTTACTGTTCGCCCTGGGCTACGTGCTTTTCCAGCGCCAGGAAATCCGCGCCTGAGCGCCCCGGCCCGGCTCACCGGTATCAGCGGCTGGCCTGTGGCCTGGCGGATTAGCGGATGCCTCTTACACGGAGGTTATCCGTTAATCCGCTCCCTATCCGCTGAGCATCTTTTCCCAACTGAAATTGGGTAGTACCCCCGTTAAGTGTTGGTGCTCATAACGAGGAAAATAATTTAACCACAGAGACACAGCGAGCCTAACCCGAAGGCTCGCTCGTCGGCGTTTCCTCGGGGGCAGGGGGCGGTGTTGGCGTCGGCACGGGGGGCGGCGGTTCCTGGGTCGGGACGCCGGCGTCCGGCGTCATAGTGCTGGTCGGCGTATCCGTCGCTGTCGGCGTCGGCGTGGGCGTGTCCAGCGGCGGCGGGAGCGTCGCCGTAGGCGTGGGGGTGGCCGTGTCCTCCGGGGGAGGGATCGTGGCCGAGGGTGTCGGCGTGGCCGTGTCGACCGGGAGCGTCGGCGTCGGGGTAGCCGTCGGCGGCTCCGGAGTCAGGGTCGGGCTGGCGGTCGGGGTATCGGCCGGCAGGGTGGCCGTCGGCGTCAGCGTCCCGGTCGGGGCGGGGGTGTCGCTGCTGGCGGGTGTCGGCGAAAGCGTCGGCACGGGCGTGAAGGTCGACGTCGGCGCAGGGGTAAACGTCGGCGTGAAGGTGGCCGGGATGAAGGGCACATACAACTGCTGGCCGACGAAGATGTCCGTGCCCTGCAAGCAATTGGCCCATTGCAAGGCGTAAATCGTGGTTCCTGTACGAACGGCCAGCGAGTACAACGTGTCGCCGGGCTGTACGGCGTAAAGCACCCAGCCGGCGGGTGGGCCACAGGGGATCGGCGTCGGCGTCGGTGGCCGGCTGAGTGGCGGCACGTAGATCAACTGGCCGGGGTGCACGTTTTGCGAGGTCAGGCAATTGGCCTGCATCAGCCAGGCCACGGAGATGCTGTAGCGATAGGCTATCGAGAGCAGCGTTTCCCCCGGCTGGATGAGGTACGGGCTCCAGCCGGCGGGATATTGGCAAACGAAAACGAGGGGCGTCGGGCTGGGGATGAAGGTGGCGGTCGGCGTTGGCACGGCGGGTATCGGCGTGGCCGTGGCCGTTGGCAGGCCATCACCCGGGGGAGCGGTGGGCGCGGTTATTGGCGGCGGGGGTGGGGGCAGCGTCGAGGTGGGCGCGGGCGGCAGGGGCGTGGGCAGCAACGGTGTGGGAGAAGCCGTCTCAAGCGCCACCTGGCTCACATCGCTGAGCGCCAGAAAAAAGGCGGCCAGGATGGTCAGGGCAATAATAACTACCACGCCCAGGGCAATCGCCAGGCGTTGAAATCTGACGGGCCCTGATGAATTGTTAAAGCCGGAGGGCGGTGTTGCCATAATACTGTTCAGTGCTACCTGGTGGGTTGGCAGATTGGTTGATTGGTTAGTTGGTTAATTGGTTAACCGGTTAACGAGAAACCAGATTACTGCTCACCCATCCCTAGTCATCCGTGCTCAGGTTCAATGGCGGCACGTCGATCTCCTGCCAGGGGTCATTGTAGCGATGGCTGATGGGTAGCCAAAAGTTAAAGGTGGACCCCCGGCCTATCTCCGACTCGACCCAGATGCGACCGCCGTGAGCCTCAACGAGCGATTTAACGATTGCCAGACCCACGCCCGTTTCGCCCAACCCCTCGATGAGGGGTTTTTCGGCCAGATAAAAGCGGTCGAAAACGCGACTCAGGTCTTCGGTTGCGATCCCTCCCCCGGAGTCCCGGACCGCGATTTGCAGAAACGCCTGTTCCGCCGCCGGGCTACCGTTCTGGCCGTCGGTGATTTCCTCGCGGATGCTGGCCGTGATTTCCATCGTGCCGCCCACCGGCGACGATTTGGTGGCGTTGCCCAGCAGATTGGCCATTATCTGGCGGACGTACTCCGGATCGGCCTCAACGGGCGGCATCTGCTCCGGAAGGTTTAGCTCCAGGGTCAGTTCTTTTTCTTCCAGTTGCGCCCGGGCGCCGATGATCGTGTCTTCAATGACCTCGGCCATGTCCAGGGCGGTCGGCCGGATTTCCAACTGGCCGGCGTCGATAGCGGTCACGCCGATCAGGTCGTTGAGCATAGTGCCCATGCGCTCGATGTTGGCCTTGATCCGTTGCAGGAATTTGCGCTGCATATCGCCGATGACCCCCACCGACTCCCCAAGCAGCAGGTCGGTGTAGCCGGTCATCGAGGTCATCGGCGTGCGTAACTCCTGGGCCATCGAGGCCACGAACTCATCACGCGCCTGCTGGCTCTCGGCCTCTTCGGTGATGTCGTAAAGCAGGGTTACGCCGCCGGCTGCCCCGCCCTCTTCCGGGGCATCCATCGGGCTGACGGTGGCTCGCAGCACGCGCTCGTTGAGGCTAAGGGTGGCAGACAGGGTGGATTTCGGCTCCTCGCGCAGCTTGCTGACCACCTCGGACCAGTGCCCATCCTGGACGATAGCGCCCAATTCCCGGCCAAGCAATTCTTCGACAGATGACTCCAACATCGACGCGGCCACGGCATTGACCCGGTTGACCTTGCCGCTGGCATCGCTGAGGATCACCCCACACGAGAGGTTTTCAAGTTCGACGCTGGCCTGCGCGCTCGACAGGCCGGACGGCACGGGGGCAGATTGCTGAATCCGCTGGTGAGCTTGCTTCAAGGCACGGGCCATTTTGCGGGCGTGCTTCTTGATCGAGGTGATTTCCCGGTTCAGGCGCTCAACCTCGGCGACCTCTTGCTCCATTTCCTGCACCCGGGTTTGCAATGTCGCCCGTTCAGCAAACAGCGTCTCCAACTCGTCATTTTTACGAGCCAGGTCGGCGGTCAAAGCATCGTCTTTTCGTTTGGCATCGGTCAGGGCGGATTCATACTGCCGGGCTTTCTGGCTGGCCTCGTCCAGGGCGTTTTTGGTAGCGCGGATGGCTTCGTCAAGCACCTTCAGGCGCTGTTTGGCCTCTTCCAAACCGCGCCGGTCGTTCTTGGCGATGGTCTCTTGCTCGTGCAGGCGCTGGGCGAAAAGCGCCACCTCTTCGCGGCTCTTCTTTAATTCGGCCTCCATCGCCGCCTTACGCCGGCTATTTTCCTGCTCCTGGTTGCGCAGGGTCCAGGCCAATTGTTGGGCCTTGGCCCCCAAAGATTGATGCGTGCGAGCGTTGTCAATGGCCACGGCGGTTTGCCTGGCCAGTGTCTGGCACAGTTGCAACTCGCTGGGGCCGAAGGCGCGCTTGCTCTGGCTGTTGCCGACGATGAGGACGCCGATGGCCTGGTCACGATAGACCAGGGGCTGAAAAACGACCGGCCCGGTTTCGCGAGCGCCCATCAGGGCAAAGAGCAACCGGAGCTGGGGGTTGTCTTCGGCTTCGTTAAGGTGAACCTGGCGCAGGCGATTGAGGGCGTGCTTCACGGCTTGATGATCGTTAAGCGGAAACGTGACCGCTTCGCCCCGCCCCTCGCGGTAAGGGTTGTGAATGGCCATCAACCGAAGCTGTCCGGTCTCCCCTTCTTCCGGCAGGGCGATGGCGCACTGATCGGCGTGCAGCGCCTCGGCCACGCTTTGCGCCGCCCCTTCCAGCACATCAAAGAGGTCCAAGGACGAGGTAATGCGGCGGGTAGCCTCGAACAGGCCGATCATGCCCTTGATCTGATCCAGCGTGCTATCGCTGAGAGTCTGCAATTCCTGACTGCGCAGGTCGAGCGATTGGATGATGCTCTGGTACGCGGCCACGGCTAAAATTGGATAGGCGATCATCTCGCCAAACCGCACCCACAGCGGATCGTGGTTGGCGTAGGCCGGAAGCAGGCCCAGGATCGTCAGGCCGTGGACCAGCAGGCCCAAGAGAATCGCCCCGAAACTAAAGAGGGCCAGCATGCGTTCATCATCGAGATGGCGGGCCAGATTGACCAGGACGAATAGAACAGTCGCCAGTTGCCAGGCCAGCCAGATGACTTCCCACAGCGAGGTGTTGAACGTCAGCGCCGAGGGTCCGGCGGTGGCCAGATTGGCTCTCCAGCCGAGGGCTGAAACGAGGTAAAAGCTGAAGGGCAGAACCACGTTTGCCCTCAGAAAAAGCAGGCCCAACCCAGACCCGCCTTTCAAGCCCGGCACGAACCCCCAGGCCAACAAGCTCAGGGAAACGACCGACACCGTGCGGTCGAAGGGGGGGATCCAGACGTTGGCATCTAAATCGAGCAGCCGGGTGAAGGCAATGACGAGGATCAGCAGCAGGCGCATCGCCAGCAGCCCGCCGTAAACAAACATCAGACGGCGCGCGCGAAAAGAGGCGCTCCGCCGCCAATGGTCTCTGGCGATCCAGAGCGCCGCCAGAATAGAGAAAAAGGTGAACAGATAATACGGGAAATTGATTGAGAAATTAACCGATGAACTTCCCACGCGAATCCTTGAAGATATTCTATAAACCGAGCAGACCGGCAATGTTCGTTGCTTAAAACTTGCCGACCCAATTATACCATAGGACAAAAGTCTTGAACAATAAGATATAGGACCTACCTTAACCCGGCCAGGGTCCTGGTCCAGAGCGGGAACGGGGATGGGAGGGGGCAGGTAACTTTTTTGAAAATACCCCTCCCCTTTTATCCGGCGTCCACCCTGGCCGTATTGAGGGCTTCAGTCCTTCCCAACCTCATAGGGCTAACGTCCTCAATACGATTGCTGCCAGGCGGGTTGCCGCACGTAGGCGCACTGGCCCCTCCCCGCCGGCGGGGAGAGGTAAAAGACCTGTCAGGTTTTGACAAAATTGCCGTGGAAATTGAAACTTCGCCCATAAAAACCTGACAGGTCTAAACCCTAACCCAGACAAGCCGGAACCAAAGAATTTGGCTCATGTCCAGAACAAGTGCAAAAGTGACCGGCACTTCTGGCTAAAACGGAGAAGAATAAAGTGCCGGTCACTTGTACTGAACATGAGCCAAGAATTTATGGTTCACCGCAGAGGCGCAGAGCCCGCTGAGAAAATCATAAAAAACCTCTGTGCTCTCTGCGTCTCTGCGGTTTCTTGCTCAATGTGCAAGAGACTGATTGATAATCGCCTGAAACTTTGTGAGACGGTGTCCTAGTTCAGGTCCGCGTGAATCACGTCCTCCGGGAAAATCCAGTAGTCAATGGGCACGTCGGCGCCGTTTCTGACCTGGAGGAAATATTGATCGCCCCTTAAAACCACGCCGCGCCACAGGAGTTCGCCGGTGTTGGGATCGCCGTCGCGGAAGACGACGCTGCCCGCGCCGAAGTTTTGCATCTGGCGGCCCCCGCCCTGCGCCCATAGATCGAGCTGGCTCTTCTCGAAGAGCTGAAATTCGACGTTGTAGACCCGGTTGCCGTCATCGGGGGTGAAGATCATAGTGAACATCGTCTCCTGCAACATACCATCGCCGACGTCGGCGCGGGAGAAGGTGTACCACCGCTCCTGACCGGGGTCCAGGCTGTCCTGCTCAACGCCGACGGCCAGCGGCTGAGGCGCCCACGGAGACGAACCGGGCGCGGCAGCCGTTTCTGCCGCCAGCACGGGTTTCTCGCCCAGTTCGGGCGCGATAACATCGCCGGTGAAGAGCCAGTAATCCATATGCACGTCGGCCCCGTTGCGGACCTGCACGTAATACAGATCATTGTCGATGACCCAGCCGCTCCACAGCCGCTCCCCGGTCACCGGGTTGTTGTCGCGGAAAATGACGCCGCCCGCGCCGAGGTTCCGCAACCGGCTGCTATCGCCGGGCGACCAACGATGGACTTCGCCCGCCTCGTAAATGTCGAAGGTCATGTAATACTGGCGGTTGCCGTCGTCCGGGGTGGTGATCATAGTCAGAGCCATTGGCTCAAAGACCTGGTCGTCGAAGTCGGTCAGGGAGAAGTAGTACCAGGCTTCCTGGCCCGGATCGAGACCGCCCTTGTTCAGGCCAATGACCAGCGGCTCGGCGGTCTGCGGCGAAGCGCCGGACGGATAGGTGGGCGCGGCCACCGGCTCCGGAACGGGACCCAGGATGGGGTTGATGACGTTCTCCTGGTAGAGCCAGTAATCAATGTCCACGTCGCTGCCGTTTTGGATCAGTAGGAAGTAGGTGTCGCCGTCTTGAATCCAGCCGTTCCAGACGCGCTCGCCGGTGGCCGGATCGCCGTCGCGTGAAACCAGGCTGCCGGCCCCGAAATTGCGCATCAGGTTCCGTTGGCCGCGCTGCCAGAGGTGCAGTTGCGAGGCGGGGAACAGCTCGAAGGTGACGTTGTGAGCCCGGTTGCCGTCATCGGGGGTAAAGAACATGGTCAGGTCCATCGGCTCAGACCGCTCGCTGTCGAAATCGACGTGGGTGAAAGCGTACCAAATTTCCTGCCCGGCTTTGAGCGAACCCGTGTTGAGGCCGGGTTTCAGACTGGCCGGCGTGCCGGGGTCGATGCCGGCCGGCACGGCGATGGCTGGCTCCGCCTCGACCCGCGCCGGCGGGCCCAACTCCGTGCGGGCCACGTCGTCGGTGAAGAGCCAGTAGTCCACCTCGGCATCGGTATTGTTGAAGACCTGGATGTAGTAGCTTTCGCCATCGACGATCCAGCCGCTCCAGAGGTATTCACCGGTGTTTGGATTATCGTCGCGGGAGACCTGGCTGCCGGCCCCGAAATTGACCATCTTGCTGGTGTCGCCTTCATACCAGTTGGCGAGTTGTTCCTCCTCAAAGAGCTGGAAGCCGACGTTCCGCACGCGCTGGCCGTTATCAGGGGTGAACATGAGGGTCAGGTCCATATTGCTTCGAAAGTCGGCATCATAATCATTGTGGACGAGCTTGTACCAGTGTTGCTCGCCGGGCGCCAGACGGCCCTCGTTGGTGCCATCGGCCAGGGGCAGGGAGGAGAAGGGGGTGAAGCCCTGGGGTTCGGCTTTGGCTCCCAACCAGGCGAAATGAACAGCGAGCAAAGCCAACATTACCACGAAACTGATCAATAAGTATTTGGTCAAAGTTTTCCACATGTTACTAACCATCGCTACCACCGTCCTTTCTAAACATAATTAAGTTGTTAATGTGCCGTGACATCTAAACAAGAAACCAATAAAGTTTGTACATTGGGGTAAATCTAATGAGTATGCTCAAAATCAGTTGTAGGACAAGCTGTTAGCTTGTCCGGATCGAACAAACTAACAGTTTGTTCTACATTTGGCTGGTCAGGGACGAAGGACGGTAGACCGCGAAGCGTGACCAATATCCGGTCAAAAGGCTTGATTTCGTCATTTGTCTTTCGTCTTTCGTCACGGGGGACAGCATTCACGGTGTAAATCTAATTACCGACTGCTCTCTTATTCATGCATCTTGTCACCTCCCTGATGTAATGCCCGTGTAACTACTCAGCCTCAAGGTGCGACGCACTTTGTTCTTAAAACACCTTCTTTTACGATGCA
>JBHHXL010000048.1:0-17934 GCA_046757065.1 Anaerolineae bacterium | reverse complement strand
CTGAGGGTCCGGTTTGCACGATTTTCAAGAGTTCCCTCGTTTCGATTTTGGTCCGCTCCTGGCCCTCCAGCACCGGCCCGACGCAGGCCGGGCAACCCGCCTGGCAGGCGCAACCCTCGATTAAGCTCCGGGCCGCCGCCAGCAAATCCTCGTGGAGTTCATACAAAAGCTCGCTGAAACCCAGCCCGCCCGGCACCTGATCGTAAAGGGTAATGGAGGGCAATTGGCCCGCCCGGGGTTGGGTTTCGTGGGTGGTGCCGATATCGCGGGGATCGCACATTAGAAACAGCGGCGCCAGATTGCCCAGAGCATAGGCCAGGCCGCGCCAGGCGTTGCCGACTCGCTGCGCGGTTTCAACCCGGCGGTGGCAGCTTCGGCAAACGGTGATCAGGTTTGCAAGGGCATTGGCCCGGGCGTAAACTTCCGGGGGGAAACTGGCCTGGGCCAGATTGGGCGTGGGGGTCGAGGCTGGCCCCGATGACTCCAACAGGAACTCTCGCAAAGGCCGCAAGTGGTGAACGTCGTGCCGGTGTTCCGGCTGCTCCGGGGCGTTGCACAGGCGGCAACGAAAGCCGTCCCGCGCCCGGGCGGCATCGCGCTGCTGCGGCCAATCCGGGCCATAGGAGCGAATCCGGTCGAAGCGCCACAGCTCTGCCTGCCGCAGGCGGTCGAGCGTCTCCTCCGGCAAAGACAACCAGTAGGCGGTTGTGTCCATCTCCTGTTCCGGCAGGTCGATGTCCCCGTAACCCAGCGTCTCGTGGCTGTACCGCTTTACCAGCCGGTAGCCGGTGGCCTGGCTGGTCACCAGAACCTGGCCGTGGGCCTTGCGCGTTCCTCGCTGTTGGGCTTCCCGGGTCACCGCCAGAATCTCCACCCTGGTGCTCACCTGGGCCTGGGTGTAATAATCGACCTCAACCGGCTTGACCCTGGCCCGACCGCCCTCCCAATCGAGGCCGGTCACCTGGTAGGTTTGCCCTTGCTGGATATAGATCGCCCCCTCGTAAACGAACAGGGGCGCGCTGGGCCGGTCGATCTCGCCGATGACCTCCGTCTCGGCCTCGATGAGGATATTGTCGGCCAGGGCGCTGCGCAAGCTGACGGCCTCGGCGGGATAGCCTGCGCCGGCCCAGTACCAGTTTCCCCCGGCGCGCCGCAACAGGCCCTCTTCGGCCAGGTAGGCGAGTAGTTCGGATACGTCCTCCGCCCGCCCGAATGTCTCCCCCGATTGGAAGGGCAGCTCATACGCGGCGCACTGCAAATGCGACAGCAAGATAGCCAGGTTATCGGGCGCGAGGCGGGCGTGTTCGGGCGAGCGGTCAAAAAAGTAGTGGGGATTGGCCATCAGGTATTGGTCGAGCGCCCCGCCGCCGGCGATCAGCACGGCCAGGGTGTCATCCGTGCGCCGGCCCGCCCGCCCGGCTTGCTGCCAGGTGCTGGCAATCGTGCCGGGGTAGCCGGCCAGCAGGCAGGCTTCCAGGCCGCCGATGTCGATGCCCAATTCCAGGGCGTTGGTCGCCACCGCCGTCCGAACCGAACCGTTTCTGATGCCGGCTTCGATCAGCCTGCGCTCGCGGGGCAGGTAGCCGCTGCGATAGCCCTGCACAACCTCCGGAGCGTAGTCCAGTTGTCCCGCCAGGTCTTGCAGATACCCCAGCAGCACTTCCACCGTCAGGCGCGAGCGGGCGAAGATGAGAGTTTGCACGTCCTCGGCCAGCAAATCCCTGGCCAGGCCGCGGGCGGCCAGCACCACGCCCTGGCGCAGGCCCGAGGCGGGGTCCAGCAGCGGGGGATTGTAAAAGAGGAAGTGCTTACGGGCCTGCGGCGCGCCGTTCTCCTGGATGAGGGTGAAGGGGGCTTCTGCCAGCGTTTCCGCCAGGGCTTCCGGATTGGCGATGGTCGCCGAGGCGCACAGGAATTGGGGCGATGCGCCATAAAACGCGCAGACGCGCTTCAGGCGGCGCAGCACGTTGGCCACGTGGCTGCCGAACACGCCGCGATAGGCGTGCAGTTCGTCGAGTACCACGTAGCGCAATCCGGCCAGGAATTCTCGCCAGCGGGGATGGTGCGGCAAGATGCCGGCGTGCAACATATCGGGGTTGGTCAGGACGAGCCGGCTCCGGTCGCGGATCGTCTTGCGCAGCGAGGCCGGGGTGTCGCCGTCGTAGGGGGCCGGGAACAAGCCAGGGGCGGAGGCAGCGATCCCTTTCGACTGTCGTGCCTGGTCCTTCGTCCCTTGTTCATCGGGAGCGGCCAGGAGGTTCGCCAGCCTTTGCAGGTTGACCAGTTGATCCTGGGCCAGGGCCTTGGTCGGAAACAGATACAGGGCGCGGGCGTCGGGCGCTTCAAGGAGCGTGTGGAGGACCGGCGCGTTGTACCCCAGCGTCTTGCCGCTGGCGGTGGGGGTGACCATCACCACGTTTTCGCCGCGCAGGGCGGCCTCGATGGCCGCCGTCTGGTGGGTGTACGGCCGGCTGATCCCTTGCGCCCCCAAAGCCGCCACGACCTGCTGGCTCAAGGCCGGGGGCCAGGCCGCGAATTGGGCCGGGCGGGGGGGGAGCGTCCGCCATTCTGCCAGGCAGGCCCTGAGGTCCGCGTCTGTTTGCCACCGGTCCAGGAGGGAGGAAACCGTCATAGGCAGATAATAGCCCCAGGCGCGGCGCATGTCAAAACGAATTTCCCCTCACTTACTAACGATTTTCATAGATTTATCAAATAGCTTTCCAATGGACTTTTCAGGTATAATAGGAACATAGGGTTACACGACGCCTCGACGCACTCGCAAGAAAAAAACGGAGTAGGGCCACGATGAATCAGTCCCCGAAGTTGTTGATTTACAATCGAGATGCTGCAATGCGCCAGGCGTACGCGGATTATTTGACTCGCTTTGGGCTGTGTAGCCATAGCTGCGGCACTTTCCCGGAATTGCTGCGCTTGCTGCTCTGGAACCCCTACGAAACCCTGCTGGTTGACATCGACACGGCCTTGCAGTCGTCGGTTTCGTTTGTGGAGATCATTCAACGTTATCTTCCGGAAGTGACGGTCATTGGCACCTCCTCCCGCCCGCCGGAGGAGGCCGTCCTGCTGGCCGAAAAGCTGAAATTGTCCTGGTTCCTGCCCGAACCCCTCACCCCCAAACGAGTCCTGGAGATGATGTCCCTCATCGGCGATAACCGCTGCCACCAGGCGAAAAAGGATGAGCGGGTGCAGCTTCGGCGACGCCTGGCCCGGGCCACGGCCTGAGCGCCCGTCCCGGACGGGCGATCCAAAAGGGTGTGTCCCAAATTTTAGGTGCGACGCACTTACAATAAGCTATTGGCTCGAAAATCCCCCCCCGTACCATTAGATCTGTCCGTTGACATGCACATCAGAAGTGCGTCGCACCTAATTCGCCTAAAATCTGGGACAGACCCGATCCAAAATCGTCTCTTGACTCCCCCACCGCTACGAAGTACAATCGTATATATCGCTTTGGATATTTGAGCATAGAGATTGGAGAGGGTGCGTCTCAAATTTTAGGTGCGACGCACTTCCAGCAAGCGGTTGGCTCGAAAATCGCTCTCGTCCCTTTATAGCCGTCTCTTGAAATGCAGGCCAGAAGTGCGTCGCACCTGATTCGCCGCCCCCGATCTGCGGGCAAAAGAAATGTCCCCGGCCACAGCTTTACAAGATGTGCTCGATGCGTTGACGGCAGAAGGCGAGTTGTTCGAGCGGCTGCCCGATGGCAAATTGCGTTGCTTCGCCTGCGGCCATCGCTGCCTGATTTTCCCCGGCCAGCGGGGCATCTGCCGCGTGCGCTACAACGACGGCCAGACCTTGCGCGTGCCCTTCGGCTATGTGGCCGGCATTCAATCCGATCCGGTTGAAAAGAAACCGTTCTTCCACGTGATGCCGGGCAGCAACGCCCTGACTTTCGGCATGCTCGGCTGCGATTTCCATTGTTCGTATTGCCAGAACTGGATCACCAGCCAGGCCCTGCGCGACGAGGCGGCAGTCGCCCCGGCGCATTCGATCACCCCCCAACGAATGGTCCAGATCGCCCAGGAGACCGGGGCCCGTCTGGTTGTCAGCTCGTACAACGAACCGTTGATCACGGCCGAGTGGGCGGCGGCGGTCTTTCGCCGGGCGCGGGCCGCCGGTCTTGTGACCGGCTTCGTGTCCAACGGCAACGCCACCCCCGAGGCGCTGGATTACCTGCAACCCCTGACCGATTGCTACAAGGTCGATTTGAAGAGTATGCGCCAGAAGAATTACCGGGTCCTGGGCGGGGTATTGAAGCACGTGCTGTGGACCCTCGAGGCGCTTTACGAACGGGGCTTCTGGGTCGAGGCTCTGACCCTGGTCGTGCCCGGCTTTAACGACTCTGAGGCGGAGTTGCGGGACGCGGCCCAATTCATCGCCGGCATCTCGCCCGACATCCCCTGGCACGTGACCGCTTTCCACAAGAACTACAAGATGACCGAGCCGGGCAACACCACGGCCCGGATGCTGATCCGGGCCGCCGAGATCGGGGCTGCTGCCGGGTTGCGCTACGTCTACGCCGGCAACCGCCCCGGCGAGGTGGGGCGCTGGGAGAATACGTACTGCCCGTCCTGCCAGACCCTCCTCGTCGAGCGGCTGGGGTACGTCATCCTCTCCTATCACCTGACGGGCCAGGGCACCTGCCCCGGCTGCGGCACGCGCATCCCGGGCATCTGGCCGGAGTCGCCGGAGACGGTCCAGGTTGGCCTGTCAGCCGATACCTGGCGCCGCCGCCCGTTCCCCGTCCGGTTTTAAGGACGAATGACGAAAGACGGACGACCAGGGTTACCTGGCGCCCTTCGACAGGCTCAGGGCGCGCAATTCAGCTCGCATCCTGAGCTTGTCGAAGGATGCGACTACACCGTGCAGTCACTTACGCCCAAATGTATTAATCTTGGGATCGTTCGGACCAGCCGTGCTCGCCAATCAGGGGTACAAACGCGACCGGAGCCAGGTACTCGAGCACGGTCCCCTCTTGCCTGCGCCGCACGCGGACCAACTCTTGCTTGCCCATCGGCCCGATGGGCGCGACCAGGGCTGCCCCATCTTTTAGCTGGGCCACCAAGGGCGCCGGCACCTCCGGGGCGGCCGCAGCGACGATGATGCCATCGTAAGGGCTGTGTTCCTCCCAGCCGTACCCCCCATCCCCCACGTTGATCTCGACGTTGTCGTAACCCAGGTCTGCCAGGCATTGCCGGGCTTGCCCGGCCAGTTCCGGCAACCGCTCGACAGAATAGACCTTCGACACCAGGCGGCTGAGGATGGCGGCCTGGTAGCCCGATCCAGTTCCGATCTCCAGAACCTTCACCTCCCCGCTGGGGAGAAGATGCAGGGCCTGAATCATATAGGCTACGATGTACGGTTGCGAAATGGTCTGACCGTAGCCCAGCGGGAGGGGCGAATCGCGGTAGGCAATGTCCCACAGATCTCTGGAAACGAAGCGATGGCGCGGGACGACGGCCATCGCGGCCAGAACCCGCTGGTCGGTGATGCCACGGGCGGCCAGTTGCCGGTCAACCATCTCCCGCCGGAGTTTTGTATATTCGTCGTCAGGTTGTTTCATTGATCTGAACTAAAGCGCCTGTCCTAAATTCAAAATCGATTTGTTGCCCCCCCTCAATCATGCTATACTGCCCGCTTGTTGTTTTCACCGCACAATCTGAGAGACAGGAGGCCCATCGTTGATTGCAACGGCCCTTGGCTTGATTTATGCGTTCGCTGCCATCTTACTGACCCTCTACGCCCTGAACGCCTGGATGTTGACGACTCTTTTTCTCTGGCACAAGCATCGTCAATCCCCAGTGCCTCCACCTGCGCCCTTACCTGTCGTGACCGTGCAGTTGCCGATCTATAACGAGGCGTTGGTGGTAGAGCGGCTGATCGATGCCGTGGCTAATTTAGATTATCCCCGCCATCTATTGCAAATCCAAATCCTGGATGACTCCATCGACGAGACGACAAAGCTGGCCCAGGCCCGGGCCGAGTTCTACCGCCGCCAGGGCCTTGACATCGAGGTCATCCACCGGCAAGATCGGAGCGGTTTCAAAGCAGGCGCTCTCCAGGGGGGTCTGGAGCGGGCCAAAGGCGAATTCATCGCCATTTTCGATGCCGACTTTGTTCCGGCAGCCGACTTCTTGCGGCGCACCATCCCCCACTTTGCCGGGCAGCCAGGTATCGGATTTTTGCAAAGCCGCTGGGGGCATCTAAACCCTGAATACTCCTGGTTGACGGGCGCTCAGTCCATTGCCCTGGACGGTCATTTCGTGGTCGAGCAAACCGCCCGGCATCGCGCCGGGCTGCTGATGAACTTTAACGGGAGCGGCGGCGTCTGGCGGCGGGCGTGCATCGATGAGGCCGGCGGCTGGCACGGCGATACGATCTCGGAAGACCTGGACCTGAGCTACCGGGCCCAACTGGTCGGCTGGCAGTGTTTGTATTTGCCTGACGTAGTGGCTCCGGCTGAGATCCCGCCCCAGTTGGCGGCCTTCAAGCAGCAGCAATTTCGCTGGGCCAAGGGCTCCATTCAATGTCTGAAAAAGTTGAGCCGGCCGGTGCTGCGCTCGCCGCTGGCCTGGTGGGTAAAGTTGCAGGCCCTGGTTCACCTGAGCAGCTATCTCATCCACCCCTTGATGATCGTACTCCTGCTGGTTTCGCTGCCGTTGATGCTGGGCGCGGCGCGGGTTGATTTTCCGCTGGCTTATCTCAGTTTGTTCAGCCTGGGGCCGCCTGTGCTATACGCGGTGGCTTTGCAGACCCTCTACGGGCGGAGGTGGCGTCAACGGTATCGCTACATGTTGCTGCTGGTTCTCCTGGGCACTGGCATTGCGCTCAGCAATTCCCGGGCTGTGATTGAAGCCTTATTAGGGATGGGCAATATCTTCCGGCGCACGCCCAAATTTCACGTCGAACATCACTCCGATCGCTGGCAGGAAAGCGTCTACAAGCTCCCCTTCGAAGGCGTGGTTCTGGGCGAATTGGGCCTGAGCCTTTACGCGCTCGTGGCCCTGTGGGCCGCCTTGAGCAGCAAGCATGTGTTTGCGCTGCCTTTCATCCTGATATATGCCGTTGGTTTCGGCTACGTCGGTCTGAAAGGGCTGTGGGATGTGCGCCGCGAGGGGTGGAGTTGGCTGCGCGTTCGCCTGGGACGTGTGCCGCGCCGGCAGCCCAGGGGCCGCCGGCGAGCCATCGCCTCCGGCAGATCGTCGTAAGGTTCGTCTCCCGTGACTATTCAGCCGCCTGGCAAAAACAGGTGACCGGCACTCCCGTAGGGGTTAGGCGCTTCAAGGGTAAGATTCGCCTATAATCTTGACAGGTTTGCTGCAAAAAATGGCCTTTATAAGTGCCGGTCACCTATAACCTGAATAGTTACCGTCTCCCTTTCTATATCTCCGAGGGCGCGCCCTCGGTTTCGCCCCTCTCCTGCAACGGCCGGGCAATTTGCGCCGGAGGGTCGGGCGCGTCTGCCATCGCCAGTTTGCCCCGGAAGTAGGCATCCTCATCCAGCAGGAAGCTGCCGACATCTACATTGCCCCAGACGCGGCCCGTACTCAATACCTCCAGCCGGCCGCGGGCTTTAATGTTGCCCGTGACCGCGCCACTGACCGATACATTTTCAGCGATCAAGTCGGCGGCCACCTTGGCCTCCGGGCCAACGACGATATTTCCCACCGTTTCGATGCTGCCCCCCTCGCACACGCCGTCGATGCGAACGCTGCCGTCGCAAACAAGCCTGCCGTTGAAGGTGCTGTTGGGGCCGATGAGTGTCTCTATTTTGTTAAGCGGCGGCTTTTTCGACCGTCTACCAAACACGCCAATCTCCTCTGCCTCAAGGTTAACCTGTTCTGCACTATACTCCAATGAGAAGTATATGTCAACGCCGGTTGCCTGCTCAGAACAGAGGCCAGAACATAGGCAGAAAGACGGTGGCCAGAACCCAGATGAGAACTGTCAGGGGCAGACCCACCCGCGTATAATCGAAGAAGCGATAGCCGCCGGGGCCCATAACCAGGATGTTGGCCTGATGCCCAATCGGAAAGACGAAGGAGTTGGAGGCAGCGATGGCAATGCCCATCAGAAAAGCGTGTGGATCGATCCCCAATTCCTGGGCCACGCCGATGCCGATGGGGGCAATGAGCACCGCCGCCGCCGCATTTGACATCACGGCGGTCATGACAATGGTCAGGAAGTAAAGCCCCAGCAGGCTGCCGAGGGGCCCAAACCCTCCCATCAGGGCAATGATCTGATCGGCCAGGAAGATGGCCGTCCCCGTTTTTTCCATAGCGATGCCCATCGGCAGCATACCGGCGATCAGGAAGACCGATTTCCACTGGATCGATTGGTAGGCTTCCTCCATCGTCAGGCAGCCGGTCAAGATCATCGTCATCCCGGCCAACACTGCCGCCGCCGAAATGTGCAACCAGCCCATCATTACCGCTACCAGAGCCAGGGCGAAGATAGCGATGGCCAGCGGCGCTTTTTGGGTGCGGCGCATTTCCAGGTTGACCGGTTCCAGCAACAGAAAGTTTGGATTGTTGCGCAGCAAGTTAATGCGTTCCTTGCGCCCTCCCACCAGGAGCATATCGCCCAGGTGCAGCGGTTCATCGGCCAGTTTGCTCTGGAAAGGGGTTCCGTCTCGCCACAAGGCCAGGACCGTCACGTTGTATTTGCTACGGAAATCGATCTGTTTTAAGCTTTGACCGATCCATTTCGATTGGAGCGGAATGACGACTTCGGCGACTTTGGTTTCTTCCGGCCGCAGCTTGGCATCTTCGATCTCCTCTTCCGGCACAATGTCCAACCCTTGCGCCCCTTTGATCTTGAGAATGGTGTCTAAGCGCCCTTTTACCAGCAGGACATCGCCCTGTTCGATGCGGTCACTGCGACGCAATTGGATAGGTCTGTGTTGAGAGGAGGGGTCGGGGTGATCATTCGAGGGAGACGAGGTGGCCTCGTGGGGGACTCGGCCCAGGATCGTCAGGTCATAATCCTGGCCGAAGCGGCTCTCGATCACGGTTTTGCCGACCAAAGGCGATGAGGGAAGCACGCGCACTTCGGTTAAATAATCGCGGAGATGGAAGTTTTCGGTCGGGCTCTCGCTCTGTCGAGTGGGGAGCAGATGACGCCCAACCAGGACCATGTAAACAATGCTGCAAGTCATGATGATCAGCCCCATCGGGGTAAAATCGAAAATGCGGAAGGGGGCATATCCGGCTTCGGTCAGGGCCTGGCTGACCAGAATGTTAGGCGGCGTACCAATCAGGGTGTTGATGCCGCCCAGCAAGGAGCCAAAGGCCAGCGGGATTAATAGCTTGGATGCGGCGAGTTGTATCTTGCGGGCAATGCTCACCACCGCCGGCAGCAGAATCGCCGTGGCCCCGATGTTATTCATAAAGGCCGACATAATGCCGACGGTAAGCATCAAGACGCCGGTGAGCCGAGGCTCGCTGTTACCGGCCAGGGCCAGGATACGCTGCCCAATCGAGTCGGCCACGCCGGTGCGAAACAGGCCGCCGCTGACGATGTAAATGGCCCAAACGGTGATGACCGCCGGACTGGCGAAACCGGAGAACGCTTCGGTCTGATCGACAAGCCCCGTCAGGATCAACGTGATCAAAACCAGCATCGAGATCAGGTCTACCGGCAGTTTTTCGGAGACAAAGAGAATAATAGCCACCCCCAAAATTCCTAAAACTAGCAGGATGTCTGGCGTCATACACACGGCTCCTTGGTGTGTCTACTATACTAAATTGTGAGGTGACCGGCTCGGAGACTGGTGAAGAAATGAGGCAATTCGAATTGGCAGACGATTTATGGACAGCTACTCAATAATTTTGACTTGTCGAAAGTGTTTTGTCAAGTCGGGCGTGTCCAGAATTTAGGAAAACTGGACACACCAGGGGGGGCGGGGGATACTCCCGCGCCCCAGTCTGTCCTAAACTTTGGACAGACCCGTCAAATCTCTATGAGAAAATCTCAACCCTCTCGTAATGTACGCAGATAAGGAAAGGTGTCCTATGTCCAAAAACATCTTCACCCAAACTGTACACGCCGGGGAGCGCGCGCCCCGGCCGGATTTCACCCCGGTCGCCACGCCGATTTATCCCTCCGTGGCCTACGCGTATGACCGGGCCAGCGATCTGGAGGAAATCTTCGCCAACCAGCGCGAGGGATACGTCTACCGGCGCTACAGCAATCCGACAGTTGCCGCTTTTGAGCGGGCCCTGGCCGGTCTGGAAGGCGGCGAGGCGGCCTACGCCACCGCCTCGGGGATGGGGGCGATTCACGGCGCGCTGCTGGCCGCCGGCGCGCGGGCCGGAACGCAGGTAGTCGCTTCTCAGGATTGCTACGGGGCGACCTACGCCCTGCTCGATGGCCTGTTGCGGGAGCAGGGCACAGACACGCATTTTGTCGATATTACCGATCTGGCTGCCGTGGAACGCGCCTTGCAAACATTCGAGCCGGCGGTGGTCATTTGCGAGACGGCCTCCAATCCCTTGCTGCGCCTGGCCGACCTTGAGGCCATCGCGGAAATGACTCACGGTCAAGATGCTAACCTCATCGTTGATAGCACCTTCGCCACCCCCTACCTGTGCCGTCCGCTGAGCCTGGGGGCCGATTTCGTGGTTCATTCGGCCACGAAGTACATCGGCGGCCACGATGATGTGCTGGGCGGCGTCGTCGTCACCAGCGCCGAAAACCGGCACAGGCTGTTCGAGATCGAGAAGAACGTCGGGGCGAATATCAGCCCCTTCGATGCCTGGCTGGCCCTGCGCGGCCTGAAGACGCTGGCGCTGCGGATGCGCCAGCATTGCGACAACGCTCAGCGCGTGGCCGAATGGCTCCAGGCCAACGCGCGCGTGGCCGGGGTCAATTACCCCGGCCTGGCGGATCATCCCCAGCACCAACTGGCGACCAGGCTTTACCAGGAGCGGGGGTACGGCGGCATGCTGAGTTTTGAGATCGCCGGGGCGGGGCAGGCCCAGGTCTTCCGTTTTTTGGATGCCCTGCGCCTCGTTTTGCCCGCCACCACCCTGGGCGATGTTTACAGCCTGGCCCTGTACCCGGTGATGGCCAGCCATCGAGCGCTGCCCCCGGAGGCGCGCCGGGCCATCGGCATCGGTGACGGGCTGGTGCGCCTGTCGATTGGCATCGAGGACGCCGATGACATTATCGACGATCTGGATCAGGCTCTGGAACAGGCAATAGATTAAGGTAACTATTCAGCCAAAAAGAAGGGATGTGCTGTTGAATTGACCTGCCTGAATAGTAACAGATCACGTATGTTTTCTCCGCAAACTCGCGTCTAAGCGATCAGAGGTGCTTTTGTGACAATTCACCAATGAAATCGCCGAACGTTTAGTTCATTATCACAAAAACGCAGGGCGAGATTTGGCAAAATGGGTATTTTTTGAGAAAATATATATACGGCAACTCGATATGCTGGTCTGGCTCAGCCCTTTCATACTTGCCGATGTCCGGGGTAGCTTGAGGAGTTGCGGTGTGGCACCTTAATACGGCTCTACGCCGGCAGAGGAAACAGCTTTCCCTTTGCTGTAACGTGTTTTATCCCCCCCTTGCCGGGTAGCCGAGATGATAACCCTCCGGCCACGTTCAAAAAGAATAAGGATATCCTGAGTCCAAGGAGGTACTTTGGTAAATGATTTCCAAACTTGAGGCAGCCCCCAAGCCGAAGGCATTGGGGCTTGACCATAAACAGTTGCTGCAAATGTACCACCAGATGTTGCTGGCGCGCCGTCTGGATGAGCGCTGCTGGGCCTTGCACCGGCAAGGTAAGGTGGCCTTTCACATTTCGGGGATCGGCCAGGAAGCCTTGCAGGTGGCCGCCGCGCACGCCATCCGGCCCGGCTACGACTTTGTGCACGCCCACTATCGAGACCTGGCCCTGGTGCTGGCCATTGGCCTGACGCCGACCGAGTTTATGATGGGCCTTTTCGGCAAGAAAGACGACCTGACCGGCGGGCGGCAGATGCCTTCCCACTGGAGCAAACGCGAGATCAACCTGGCTTCGCTCTCCTCGCCCGTCGGCGACCACGTGCCGCACGCGGCGGGCACGGCCCTGGCCGAGGTCATCAAGCGCGAGGTGGGTCTGGTCGACAAGGATGCGCCCTATCGGGTGTCCCTGGCCAATCTAGGCGAAGGCGCAACCAGCGAGGGCGACTGGCACGAGGGCCTGAACTGGGCCGGTATCTACCAGTTGCCGCTGGTCTGCATGGTTGAGAACAACCAGTACGCCATCTCCGTTCCGTTGGAGAGGCAGATAGCCGCCAAGTCCATCGCCGAGCGCGGCGAGGCTTACGGCATGGAAGGCATCCCCTTCGACGGCAACGACGTGCTGGAATCCTATCGCGTCATCAAATACGCGGTTGACAAAGCGCGGCGCGGCGACGGTCCCACCCTGCTCGAGGCCCAGACCTATCGCCTGGTCCCCCATTCCTCCGATGATGACGACCGCACCTACCGGGACCCCGAGGAGGTCAAGCAGCAGTGGGTCAACGATCCCTTGCTGCGCTTCGAGACGTACCTGAAAACCCACGGCATCCTGGGGGATGAGCTGATCGAGGAGTACGCCGAACAGGTGATGGCCGAGGTCGACGCGGCCCACCAGGCCGCCGAGTCCGCCCCTTACCCCGCCCCCGAAGATGCGCTGGGCGACGTCTATGCCCCCTGACAAGGAGCTTGAGCGATGTCTGAAATGAACTTGATTGAAGCCATTCGCCTGGCGATGGACGAAGAGATGGCGCTCGACCAGCGTGTGTTCATCACCGGCGAGGACGTTGGACCGCGTGGCGGCGTCTTTCGGGCCACGCAAGGTTTGTATGAGAAATATGGTTCCTGGCGGGTGCTGGACAGCCCCCTGGCCGAGTTAAGCATCATCGGCGTGGGCATCGGCGCGGCGATGAACGGCCTGCGGCCCATCTGCGAGATTCAATTCGCCGATTTCATCCACCCCGCTTTCAACCAGATCGTCAACGAAGCGGCCAAGATGTATTACCGTTCGAAGGGCCAGTGGGAGATGCCGATGGTCATTCGCGCGCCCTACGGCGGCGGGATCGGCGGCGGGCTGTATCATTCGCAATCGGTCGAATCGTTCTTCGCCCACGTGCCCGGCCTGAAAGTGGTCATCCCCTCCACCCCGTACGATGCCAAGGGGCTGTTGAAAGCCTCGGTGCGAGACAACAACCCCGTCCTCTTCTTCGAGCACAAGAAAGCCTACCGGCTGCTCAAAGGCGAAGTGCCCGACGAAGACTACACGGTCCCCATCGGCCAGGCCCGGGTCAGCCGCGACGGCCTCGATTTGACGGTGTACGCCTACGGCCTGATGCACCATTACGCCCTGCAAGCCGCCGAAACCGTTGACCGGGAAGATGGCCTGAGCGTCGAGGTCGTCGATATTCGCACCCTGCGGCCCCTCGACAAGGCGACGGTGCTTGACTCGTTCAAGAAGACGGGCAAGGCGTTGATCGTCTACGAGGACAACGAGTTTTTGGGCTACGGGGCGGAGCTGGCCGCCATCCTCAGCGACGAGGGGTTCGAGTATATGGACGGCCCCATCCGCCGCCTGGCCGGGCCGGACATCCCGGCTATGCCCTTCAGCCATCCCATGCAGGAATTCTTTATGCTCAACCCGGATAAGATCGTAGCCTCCATTCGGGACCTGGCCGCTTATTAGGGCAGAATCAACCTGACAGGGAGTGTTCACGAGCCTGACGGCGCACCACCAGGAATGAAAACACAACCTGACACTTGACACCTGACACTTATTCTCAAGGGAGAGCGTATGGCAACCGAACTGATTATGCCCCAGCTTGGCGAAAGCGTGGTCGAGGGCATTGTGTCGCGCTGGTTGAAGAAAGAGGGCGAAGAGGTAAAGGCCTACGAGCCGCTGCTGGAAGTCGAAACCGACAAGGTGACCACCGAGGTTCCCTCGCCGGTGGCCGGGGTGATGTTAAGAATCCTGGTGCCCGAGGGCACGACCGTGCCCGCCGGAACCCTGCTGGCGCTGATCGGCGAGCCGGGTGAGGAAGTGACCGTGCCGGCCGGCCAGATTCCGGTTGCAGCCGGGGCTGCGGAACCGGTCGGGACGAACGGCAGCAGCCAGGCGGGGCCGGTGGCTGCGCCGGAGCCGGTCGGAAAAAAGGGAGCGCACGTGACCCCGGTCGTGGCCCGCATTGCGGCCGAGCACGGTATCGATGTCAGCCAGGTGCCCGGCTCCGGGCGCGGCGGGCGCGTGACCAAGAAGGATATATTGGCCTTCATCGAGGGGGGCCAGCCCGTTGCTCCTGCCCCGGTCAGGGAGGAAGCTGCGCCCCGGCCCTGGGAGACGCCGGGCAGCGGCGATCTGTTCGCCCCGACCGACAAGGTCTTTGCCCGGGCCAGCGGCCAGACTGAAACGCCAGCGCCGCAACCGCCGCCGGCCCCCACCCCGGCTCAAGCACCTGCCCCTGCTCCGGGCGAGGTCTTGCCCCTGTCCGGGATGCGCAAGGCCATCGCCGAGCATATGGTGCGCAGCAAGCACACCAGCCCCCACGTGACGACGGTGATGGAGGTCGATTGTTCTCGCATTTGGGCCTTCCGCGAGCAACACAAGGCCGAGTTTTTGCGCCGGGAGGGGATCAAGCTGACTTTCACGCCCTTCTTCGTGGCCGCAACCGTGGCTGCCTTGAAAGCAGTGCCTATCGCCAACAGCCGCTTCACAGAGCAGGGAATCGAGCTCATCCGCCAGATCAATCTGGGTGTGGCCGTCGCCCTGGACGATGGCCTGATCGTGCCTATTATCAAAGACGCCGATATGCTGAACTTCACCGGCCTGCAACGGGCCGTAACCAACCTGGCCGACCGCGCGCGCCGGGGCCAGTTGACGCCGGAGGAAGTGCAGGGTGGGACCTTTACCATCACCAACCACGGCACATCGGGCAGCCTGCTGGCCACGCCCATCATCAACCAGCCCCAGGTCGGAATCCTGGGCGTGGGGGCCATTGAAAAGCGGGTGGTCGTGGTGAGCCAGAATGGCGGGGACAGCATCGCCATCAAGCCCATGTGCTACCTCAGCTTCACCTTCGACCATCGCGTGCTGGACGGCGCCGGGGCCGACCGCTTCCTGGCGGCGGTCAAGCGAAACCTTGAAAACTGGCAATAGCGCCTTCGCATAAGTGCGGCGCGCTCGCTGCTGCGCAAGTGCGTCGCACCGAAGCCATCCTCATTTGCCAATCCCCCATTTGAGATTTCTGTCATCCTCATTTATACTCCGCAGGCTAGGGCATATGGCGTAGGCCGATTCACGGTAACCCGCCAATCGCCGGATGTTGCCGTTAAATGCCCGTGGTAAACTAAGGACGTTTGAACGGCGATGGAACTCCGTCAGTATTGGCTAATTATCCGCAAGCGCATCTGGATACCGGTTTTATTGTTGGGGGTTGTCGGCGGCCTGAGTCTTGCGCTCCAGTTTCTGCGCCCGGACAAGCCAGTCTACAGCACTTCCATGCGCTTCACCGTCGGCGTCCGGCCGCAGGAGATTGAGGGGGAGTTTAATTACGATAGTTACTACGCCTGGCTCTCCTCTGAATACCTGGCCGACGACTTCTCGGCCATCGTCAGCAGCCAGGCTTTTGCCCAGGACGTCAACACCCACCTGGCGGAAATGGGCAGCAGCCTGAGCGTGCCGTCCGGGGTGATCAGCGGGGTGACCATCGCCGAAAAAGAGCACCGCATTTTGCGGGTAAACGTGACCTGGGACGATCCGGGCGAACTGGCCGACCTGTCCCAGGCCATCATCACCGCCATCGAGCAGGACGGCCCCCGCTACTTCAGCCCGCTCGGCACGCCGGGAGCGCTGATCAAAATCATCGACCAGCCCTCGCCGCCGGCGCCCAATCCTCCTTCGCTGACGCAGCGCCTGGACCTGCCCGTCAGGCTCTTGCTGGCCCTGGCGGCCGGGATCGCCCTGGTGTTTTTGCTCGACTACCTGGATACGAGCGTGCGGAATCGAGAAGAGGTGGAAACGTTAGGCATACCGGTTCTGGCCGAAATTCCCAGGAAATGACAGAAGGCAGAAATCGAAGGCAAGCGTTGCTGGTTATGCTTATAAAGGTTGGGAATCTGCGTTCTTTGGCTGACAGGTTGCTGAAAAAACGTCAGTTTCTATCCTTAACGAGGATATCAGGTGTTGAAGGTTGGGGCTTCGTTATTTGTCACGTGTGCTCCGGTGATGGTAAAATAGTTTGCCGGAAAAAGGAGAGATACTCCGATGGAATTGACCGACTATCTGAGGATTTTACGAAAACGAGGCTGGATCATCGTCGTGGTGGCTCTGATTGCGGCTGCCAGTGCCTACGGGTTCAGCAAATTGCAAACGCCGGTGTATAGCGCCACCGTTCAACTCAGCGTAAACCCGGCCCGCCTCGATTGGGGCTTGAGCAATACCCTCAAGGACCTGTTGCGCAACTACGGCACCAACATCCGGACGCACAGCATGGCCCAGAAGGTTATTGATACGCCGGGTGGAGCCGTCGGGCCGCTGGATATGCAGTCCGATGAGCTGTTGAGCAAGTTGTTTGTCAGCGATGATGCCTCTACTTTTACTCTGAAGATCGAGGCCCGCGACGAGGACCCGCAGGTGGCTATGCATATCGCCCAGACCACCGCCGAGGTTTTTGTGGCCGACCGCGGCGCCTGGAACCAGCGCCAGGACAAGCGCGACCGGGTGGAAGTTTCCATTGTGGACAACGTGTACAATTTGGGTTTCCAGCAGTACAAGCCGAAAACCAAAGTTAATACCCTGGCCGGCGGGCTGTTCGGATTGCTGGTGGGCGTGGTCGTGGTCTTCTTCCTGGAATGGCTGGAAATGGATACGATCCGCGCCGCCGAGGATGTGGAGCGGGCCATCGGCGCTACCGTGCTGGGGGCCATACCGTCCGCCACCACCGACTCGTCGCCGCGGTCGGTTCACACCGGCCGGCGCCAGCTGATTCCAAGATTGCTGCCCAAGGGTTAGGGTGTATAACCGCTAACTGCCCACCCAATTGTATCAGGATGCCTGCCAATGGTCGATGAACAACTCATCACACTGACCGACCCATATTCGCCCCTGGCTGAAGCCTACCGCACGCTGCGTACCAACATCGAATTTTCCGGCGTCGATGATGCTCTGCGCACCTTGCTGGTGACCTCTGCCGGACCCGGTGAGGATAAGAGCGTGACCCTGGCCAATCTGGCGGTGGCTATGGCCGATGGGGATCAGCGGGTGATCTTGGTGGATGCGGACCTGCGCCGCCCGGTGTTGCACCAGCTCTTCAGCCTGAACAACGAGCAGGGCTTCAGCACGATGTTTCGCGACGAAGCTTCGTTCGAGCAACCGCCGTTCCAGGCGGTGGCGGATACAACGTTGCAGGTTCTGACCAGCGGCCCCCTACCGCCGATTCCCAGCCAGATTCTCAATTCCAAGAAAATGGCCGATGTCCTGGCGAAGTTGGTTGCTCAGGCCGATCTGGTCCTATTCGATGCGCCCCCCCTGCTGGCCGTGAGCGATGCCAGCCTGCTGGCCTCCAAGGTCGATGGCGTGCTGTTGGTGATCAGGGCGGGCAGTACCAAACGCGACTACGTCAGGGCTGCCAAAGACCGGCTGGACAAGGTGAACGCCCGGCTCATCGGCTCGGTATTGACCAATGCTCCGGTGGATGCCGGGTTACAACGTTATTACAACGGCCAGTAGATCATTTGCCACTCACCAGGTTGAATCATTATGACAGACGATGAAAAACGGGAATTGGTTGAAATCATCGGGCAGGTTGTCCGGGCCGAAGTGGCCGACTTACGAGCGGGCCAGGAAAGTCTCCATGCAGGGCAAGAAGCGCTGCGTACGGAGGTGGCCGACCTGCGGACGGGCCAGGAAGAGCTGCG
>JBHHXL010000047.1:0-18240 GCA_046757065.1 Anaerolineae bacterium | reverse complement strand
GGTCAAGGTAAAAGTGGCCCAGGCCCCTGATTTTGAAATGGCGTTCCCGTTTCGGGTGGTTCCGCCGAACGTCTACGTGTGAGCGAGCGATGGATACAGATATTCAAATTGTTTTTGACGCGGAGAGGCCGGTTTACGAGGCGGGGGAAACCATCGCCGGACGTATCGAGTTCGGTACATACCCTTCCCTGGCGGTGAAACAGGTTGAGGTGTCGGTGCTGTGGCACACGATGGGCAAGGGGGACGAGGACTCGGGGGTCATCCTTTTCGAGACGTTCCTACAAGATGGCGAGTTGTCGGCCTCAACGGTTTTGCCCTTCGGCGTTCAGTTGCCGCCTTTACCGGTCTCGTACGACGGCGTGTTGCTGAAAATCCATTGGCTGGTCCGGGTGCGGGTGTTCCCCAGACGAGGTCCGAGTTTCGGCTCGGAAACTCGTTTCCAGGTGGTGTCGCCAGCCAGCGAGTTTGCAACAGGCTGGTAAGCTGTGCGGGCTGATAACCCGTTTTCCAGCCGGTTCGTGAGCCCTGAGCGTATCGAGTTTATCTTCCCGGCCGGCCAAACGCTGGATGCGGTGGGGGCGCGGTTGGTAGCCAACGGCTGGTGGGGCGAGATCGTCGGGCCGCACGGCAGCGGCAAATCAACGTTACTCCAGGCGCTCTTGCGCTGGGCTGAGGCCGCCGGCGCCGGTTATCAGTTCTATTTCCTCAATCAAGCGCAGCGATCTTTGCCATCAAGGTGGCAGAGCGGCTCGCCGCCGGTCTTCTATGCCGTCGATGGCGCGGAGCAACTATCGGGTTGGTCCTGGTGGCGTTTGAGGCGGCGTTGCCGGCAACAGGGATGCGGGTTGTTGATCACCGCCCACCATAGCCTGAAGCTGCCGCCGTTATACACAACCCGGGCCGCTGAGCCGGAGTTCCTCTGCCGCCTGGTCACCGCCCTCGCCGGGCCTGACGAAACCCCCGATCCATCATTTGCGCGAGAGCTGTGCCGGCGACACCGGGGCAACATACGCCTGATTCTGTTTGAACTCTACGATCATTGGGAGAAGCGACGCCGGTCGTCGTGAGGGGGGATTTATGCGTCGGGGGAATCGCGCAGAACATATTTTTCGATGGCAACCGCCAGCCCATCCTCGTTGACCGAGGGAACGATGGCATCGGCAATTTCTCTCAGGCCGGGCGGAGCCGGTTCCAGGGCAACGCTAAAACCGGCCTCTCGGAAAAGATCGATGTCGTTGTAGGAGTCACCAACAGCCATAATCTCAGAGCGGTCCAGCCCTAAATAGTCGGCCAGGTAACGGGCGGTGGCTCCCTTTGAAACGTTTCGAGCGATAGCGTTGACAAAAGCCCAATTGTTGCTGGGGTCGATGCTCAGCCCCATTTCGCATAGACCCTGCATCTTGTCGCTGATGACTTGAGCAGCCTGCTTGCTGGCTTCATCGGGCGCAACTAATTGGCCTTTGACGATTTTCAGGCGACCGCAGAGCTTTTCCAGGTCGGTGATCACCGGCTCAATCGCCAGTTTGCGGCGCTGGTTGGCGGTGATCTCGTCATCACGCTCGACGAAGTAGTAATTGTGGCTGTAAATCTCCAGGAAGACGCCATACTCCCGCGACAGGTGAACCAAGCGGCGGGCCGGTTCGGGCGGCAGGGCCAGCAGGTAAATGACATCGTTGCTGGGCCAGTCGATGATGGCCGCGCCGTTGAAGAAGATGTGCAGGCCCTCGAGTTTCAGTTGGTTGAGTAGATGATAACAGGCTTCGGTGGCCCGGCCGGTGCTGAGGGCAACGGCAACGCCCCGGTCTTGCGTGGCAGCAATGGCCTCGGAGACCCGTGGGGTTGGATATGTGCCGGGTCCAATGAGCGTACCATCTACATCTACTAAGAGGAGGCGGGTAGATAACCGGTTGGGGGTAGGGTTCATGCCGAAGCTTTTCCAGGAGCCGTCCAGGTGAGCCTGGAACAATTATAACATAGCCCACAGCGGCTGCAATTGGAAAAGAGTACTGGGTGGAGTCAATACGAACAGTTATTAAGGTTTTGAGGTTGCTCGGTAGGACTGCACTAATAATGCGGTCGTACCGGTTGCTCCGGGTTTTAATGATTTTCGAATTTGGGGGGCAGGGCAGTGATCGCTCGCGCTATTTTGCCGCAAACGCTGTGACGAGGGTGCATCCGATGGCATTCAGGGGATCGAGCGCCAATGGCCGTTATTCGAGGCGAGATGGATGATCTGTTGTACGGGGGCCAGGCCCTCAACATAGGTAGCAGCAGAGGTGCGGCCGGAGCTAATGGCCATTCGTCTGAAGTAAGAGGCCATAACATTGCTAAATATCAGCCCTTCGAGCCGATGATGTTTTTCCATTGAAGTCACTTCGTAAATTATAAGCGGTCCACTATTGGGTAGAAGACAGGCATAGGTATTACGAGATTCCGTTGCAATCAGCGATAAGAATTCAAATAAAACGTTCGTTTGTTGTTCAGGGGAAAGACTGTGGTATTCAGGTTTACCTTGCCAGAATTCTACTAGATATTCAGAAGTTTCTTCTTTCACTACATATCCCAAAATAAATCTCTCATCGTTTGTCTAAGTTCAAGATCAGGGGTATAGCGGCGAATAAGGTGAGTGGGAACCTCCTCCCAAACCGGTGGCAGGTCCGATATACGCTCCGATAGAACAATAGGGTTGCCTTCGTTCGCCACGGTTTTGACCAGACGGCTGGCGCGGGGATCGGAGCTAATGCGATAGGGCCAGCGACGATCACCAATAATCAGCAGGTTTGTGGTGTTCTGGCAGTTGAGAAGCGCCTGCTCTAACGACAGATCGGTGTTCACCATCAGGCCGTGCGCGCCACGCACCGCCTGACGCGTCTGCCCGATGACCTTAACGGGCAGGCCCGCCTCGCGGAGCTCGCTGACGGCGATACCGGCTTCACCCTCCTCAAAACCTTCAATGAGAAATAAATAGATTTGTTTTTTGTGTTTCATAAAAATCCCCACCGTTGTTGGATAACTGCATTTAGAGTCGCGATGTATTCTACGACAGGTTGTGAGGTTGTAATCCATCATGAATCTATCCCAAGTCTGAACCACATCTGAACCGGCCTGCACATTTTGGGGTGAATTGGATAATGAACGGGTGAGACTGCTGTTTAACAATTGATTGACCGGTGATGACGTGGTATCATGGTTGATATAGACTCAACAGGATGGTTCTTATGGCAGTTCAAACCGTGTCTTCCGAAATATCCTCCGATCTGGCAGTCGTGGCCGGCGATCTGCACCACATTTTGCGGCAGTGGCATACCTCTCCCACGGCGGCGCTTCAAGCAAACCTTTCGATTTTTCGGGATTATGGCGAGCCCAGGGCAACCACCCAGGTTCGCGATTTGGTTTTGAAGTTATTAGATAACCTGGATGTGAGAAACCCGGCGGCGGCGGATTTGTTACGGCAGCGGTTTTTTGATAATGAGGTGGCTTATGTTCTGGCGAATCGCCTGAATGTCTCTGAGAGCATAGTTTTCCGTCGCCAGCGTGAGGCCCTGATTGCTCTGGCCGAGATCACCTGGGCTGAAGAGCAGAAGGTACGCCGCCAGCAGGCCCAGAAGACCCTTGAACGCCTGCCTGATTCGACCTATCACACCTTGTTTGGGGTAGAGCGACCCTATCGCCGGCTGGAATCGGTGCTGACCCAGGCGGGGTTGCCCTGGCTGATCGCGGTCGATGGCCTGGGGGGGATTGGCAAAACGTCGCTGGTCGATTACCTGGTGCGCAACGTAAGCCTGATGGGAGATTACGTTGATGTGGTTTGGATCAGCGCCCGCCGACATTCCCTGGCCTTATCCGGGCAAATTGTGAAATCTGACGAGCCGGCTATGCACGGCCACGAGCTTTTGGACCAGTTGGTTGACATCCTTGACCTGCCGCTAGCCCGGCCTTTTGGTCCTGAGCACGCTTTGAGCGCCCTCCGCGAGCGTTTTGCCAAACCCCACATCATCGTCATCGACAATATGGAGACGGTGATCGATTATCAAAGTATCTTGCCCACCTTACGCAAACTCGTCAATCCCAGCAAGGTCATCATCACCAGCCGCCATAGCCTGGGAGACGAGGCGGGCGTTCACTGCACCAGCCTGTCGGAGCTGAAACTGGCGGATGCCACGGCCCTGTTGAAAAGCGAGGCCGAAGTCCGGGGCATCGATGTCCTGCTGGATGCGCCGCCGGCTGTCTATGAGGAAATCTACCAAACCGTGGGCGGGAATCCGCTGGCTTTGAAAATCGTGACCGGCCTGGTGCGGGTGCGCGACATCCCGGCGGTCCTGGCCGATTTGCGCGAGGGCCGGGCCGGGCGGGCCGATGCCCTTTATACCTACATCTATCGAGAGGCCTGGGATGTGTTAAGCGAGGCAGCGCGCCACGCTCTGCTGGCAATGCCGTTAGTAGTAGGCGACGGTGGAACATTGTCTCACCTGGCGGCCATCACCGGCCTGGCCCCGGATGAATTGAGTAAAGCCCTGGAGGAATTGATCGCTCACAGCTTGATTTCGGTTGGGGGAACGCTTGAGGAGCGTCGCTACCACATCCACGGTCTGACGGAGACCTTTCTGCAAAATGAGGTGGCAAAGTGGTTGTAGCTTCGAGCCTCACCTGGCCCGAGGTTTTTCGCAAGAATATCGTGGCCAACGCTCGCTACTGGCTGGAGCGGCTGGAGCAGGCGGACTTATCCGTTGATGATCGGCGCAATGTCTTGCGGGCTTTGTCTTACGCCCTGGAATTAGATGCGGCCTGGCCCATCGCCCACCGGCTAACATTGAGCCTGGCTCCGTTGATGGAGCAACAAGGGGCGTGGGAAGAGATGGCCGGCTTGTTGCGGGCAGCCGTCGAGGCCAGCCGCAGCCGGGGAGATTTGCCAGCGCAAGCGGCGTTCTTGATCTTGCAGGGCAACATCTACCGCCTGCAATCGCGGCTGGAGCAGGCCAACCAGGTTTACGACCGGGCTTTGGAACTCTACCGCCGGTTGGGCGATAAGATCGGCCAGGCGACGGCGCTCAATCGTCTGGCGTATTCCCGGCGCTTACAACAGAACCTGCCCCAGGCCAAAGAGCTGAGCGAGCAAGCCCTGGCGCATTTGCCCCAGGGCCACCCGGAGCGGGCCCACAGTTTTCACATCCTTTCACTGGTTGCCCTGGACTCACGGCAATGGCAGGACTGTTTGCGTAATGGGCGGCTGGCTTTGGCCCGGTGGCGGGCTAAGGGGAACCGGCATTTGGCGGCTGTAACGCTGCTGGGGATGGCTACTGCCTTATTGCGCCTGAAGCGGTACGAGGAGGCGGATCGAACTTGCGTCGAGGCAAATGAGATATTTGAATCTTTAAATGATCCCCTTCATGGCGCAATTGCCTTAAACAACCGGGGAACGGTTTACCTGGATAAGAAGCAATTCGATCGAGCCCTGGCTTACTTCGGGGAAGCGGAACGGACATTCAGACGTTACCACTACAAACGGGGCCTGACCTGGGTTTATAATAATCTAGGAATTATATACACCCAGCAGAAGGCGTGGGCGGAGGCGGAACGCGCTTATCATTCTGCTATTCAAAGCAGCCGCGAGTTGAAGGATGCTGAAAACACGGCCAACTGTCTCGACAACCTGGCCTTAATGTACAAGGCCAAAGGGGACTTGAAGGCCGCGCAGCAGGCGCTACAAACTGCCTTAGCGGAATTAGAGCAAGGAGGGGACAACCCTACCTATGACCATGCCAGGGAAGTGATTTTGCAAAGATTAACCCAATTTCGGCAAGAATCAAAAAGCGGGCTATCCTCATAGCCCGCTTTTTTTTTGAGATATGGTCAGTGATTTCAGCCGCCGGAGCCGCCGGAGGATTCCCAGGCCAGAGCCTGCGGCACCGTATCGGTCACGTGTTGGCTGATGACCGTGTAGCCAACCGCCGCCACAGCCAGCGTTCCGGCCAGAATCAAATGAACCAGGGCGCGTTTCACAGATACCATCGTTCGGTCTCCTTCCAATCATTGGATTGAGAGTCCTCAAAATAGGAGCGCTCCGGGTCGTAACCCCCTGGCCAGGTATCTGGATGACCCCAACTTATTCAATTGACGCAGGCCTGAGTGAAGTGACGATAGTTTGCAGAAGTGTTCGGCCAATTACCACCGCCCAACTATAGCCTATTCTATCAGAAAAAAATCGTGAGTGATCTACTCGACCTCTTCGCGAGCCTGCGCCGGACTCGCACGTTTTTTATCTAACCTGAACTTCCCTGTACCCGCTTGCTATGAGGAATATCAGCCGTTAACCAACTACTCGCCCAACCAATACCCTAACCGGCGCAGCTCTTCTTTTTTCTTGCGCCACCTGGGTCTGATTTTAACCCACAACTCCAGGTAAACTTTGCTCCCTACCAATTCTTCAATTTGAGGCCGGGCTACCTGGCCAATGCGCTTCAAGCTCTGACCTTTCTTGCCGATGATGATCCCTTTGTGAGACTCGCGCTCGGCAATGATTGTGGCGCTTATATATGTCATCGTTGGGCTGCGGCGCTTGAATTCATCTACAACTACTGCTAGAGCGTGCGGAACTTCTTGATGTAAAACTTGCAAAACGGCCTCACGAACTAATTCGGCCGCAATAAAACGGGTTTGCTGGTCTGTGATTTGGTCCGGGGGAAAGTAGCGAGGTCCACGGGGGAGATAACCGATGGTCAGCTCAATTAACCGGTCACAATTATCCCCCTGAAGGGCGGAGATGAGTAGAGAAGCGGCAGGCGCATATAGCGAGGAGAAGGCTCGCGCCTGGGGTTCTGCCTGTTTCGGAGATAAGAGGTCTATTTTATTCAAGATCAGTAAAGTGGTAGCCCGGCCTCCCTGTTCTTTGATGGCTTCGGCAACGAGTTCATCCTCTTCGGTTGGAGGTTGCGAAACATCGACCAGCCAGAGTATGACGTCCGCATCGGGGATGGTCTGGACGGCGGCCTGGACCATATATTCGCCAAACCGGTGCAAGGGGCTGTGAATACCCGGCGTATCTATGAAGATCACCTGGGCTTGCTCAAGGGTTAAAATCCCCAGCAACTGATTGCGCGTGGTTTGCGGCTTGCGGCTGACAATGGCTATCTTCTGGCCGAGCAGCTTGTTTAACAAGGTGCTTTTGCCCACGTTGGGTCGCCCGACTACAGCCACGAAACCGGAACGGTGGTCGGGCGGCAATTGCTCAATGGGTGTAACGACAAGCCCCTCGTCAAAATCCGCCATTATTTTCCTACGCTACTGCTATGCCGCCTGCGGGCCGGCAGCGCGCACCTCTTCAGAGACTTGATCGGCGTAGGTTTCAAAGTTTTGGACGAACATACTCGCCAGCTTTTTGGCCTGAGCGTCGTAGGCCTCTTTGTCTTGCCAGGTGTGGCGCGGGTTCAAGACTTGGATGGGCACGTTGGGGCAAGAGGTTGGCATATGTAGCCCAAAGATAGGATGCGTTTCGGTGGGCACATCGTCTAGCTCCCCGTCGAGGGCGGCGTTGACCATGGCCCGGGTGTAAGCGATCTTCATGCGGCTGCCCACGCCGTACGGGCCGCCGGTCCAGCCGGTGTTAACCAGCCAGACATTGACATCGTGCTCGACCACCTTCTGGCCCAGCAGCTCGGCATAGCGATTGGGGTGAAGCGGCAGGAACGGCGCGCCATAGCAGGCGCTGAAATTGGGCACCGGTTCGGTGATGCCGCGTTCGGTTCCGGCGACCTTGGCGGTGTACCCCGAAATGAACTGGTACATCGCCTGGGCGCGGGTCAATTTGGAAATGGGGGGCAATACCCCGAAAGCATCTGCGGTCAGGAACATAATATTTTTGGGGTGCCCGCCCAGGCCGTCAGGGGTCGTGTTGGGGATGTGCGAGATGGGGTAAGCGCCGCGCGTGTTTTCCGTCAGCGAACCATCGGCCAGATCGATGTGGCGAGTATAGGCATTGCAGGTGACGTTTTCCAGAATCGTGCCGAAGCGGCGGGTGGTAGCGTAGATTTCCGGCTCGGCCTCCGGCGAGAGGTTGATCATCTTCGCGTAGCAACCCCCCTCGAAATTGAAGATGCCGTTGTCGCTCCAGCCGTGCTCGTCATCACCGATCAAGGTGCGGGTAGAGTCGGACGAGAGGGTGGTTTTGCCGGTACCGCTCAAGCCAAAGAATAGGGCCGTATCTCCATTCGGCCCGATGTTGGCCGAGCAGTGCATCGGTAAGACCCCTTTGGGCGGCAACAGGTAGTTCATCACGCTGAAAATGGACTTCTTCATTTCACCGGCGTAACTGCTGCCGCCGATGATGACCAGTTTTTGGGCGAAGTTAAGGATGATAAACGTTTCGGAGTTGGTGCCGTCGACGTCGGGGATGGCGTGGAAACGAGGCACGTCGATGACGGTGAATTCGGGCACGTGCTGGCCCAGTTCCTCGGGTTTAGCCTGAATAAACATATTTCGAGCAAACATACTGTGCCAGGCATATTCGGTGATGATCCGAACCGGTAGCCGGTAATCGGGGTCGGCTCCGGCAAAGCAATCTTGCACATAAACATCTTTCATTTGCAAGTATGAGGCCAGGCGGCGGTGCAACTCGCCGAATTTCTCCGGGGAGAAAGGCCGGTTGATCTTGCCCCACCAAATCTCGTTCTCCGTTGAGGGTTCTTTAACGATAAACCGGTCGTTGGGAGAACGACCGGTGTGGTGGCCGGTACGCACAACGATTGGGCCAAGATGGGAGATGGTGCCTTCTCGCCGGATGATGGCCTGCTCGTACAGGGCCGGCGTGGGCAAAGTCCAGTAAATGTCGTTCAAATTATAAAGACCGTGGTTTTCGAGCCCGTAATTGCTGTGCTGCGGTTCGGTATGTTCTCGCATATTTGCCTCCTGGGGGTTGGTGAGGATCAGGTACGTAGTTTATCAAATATGCGGGATTACGCAAGTATCCGATTCTGGCGTTAAGGTGCGACGCACTTTATTGACCCTATAGCCGCCGTTGGCGAACCCCATTGAGTGCCAAAGGAAGGTATTTTGGGTGCGAAGTGCGTCGCACCTGGGCCAGCCTGAGTCGTGGCATGGGTTTGAGATTAGCAAAAGGCCAGGCACATGCGCCTGGCCTCCGGTGAAAATATCCCCCCCCGCCGGTGAGGAGGGGTTGGTTGCCGGCGGGCAACGGGCCTCAGCCCAGCAAGTCGGAGATGATCTCCTTCTCGTTGCGAAGTTCGGCCAGCGTGATCTGCAGCTTCGCCCGGGCGAAATCGCTCAGCTCCAGTCCCTGGACGATGCTCACCCCGCCCTGACCATCGCTGGTTAGGGGAAAGGAGAAGACCAGCCCTTCGTCAACCCCATAGCTGCCGTCGGAGGGGATGGCTGCCGAGAACCAATGCCCGGCGGGGGTTTTGTTGACCATACTCCGGACGTGATCAATGACCGCATTGGCCGCCGAGGCCGCCGAGGACAGGCCACGCGCCTCGATAACCGCCGCCCCGCGCTTTTGGACCGTGGTGATGAACTCGCCCCGCAGCCAGTCGTGGTCTTGAATGACCTCGTAGACCGGTTGGCCCTTGATCTGGGCGTGTTCGGCGTCGGGGTACTGGGTGGCGCTGTGGTTGCCCCAGATGGTGACGTTGCTGACGTCGGTCACATCGACGCCGGCCTTGGCCGCAAGCTGGTAATAGGCGCGGTTCTGGTCGAGCCGGGTCATTGCCGCAAAACGCTCGGCGGGCACGCCGGATGCGTTGTGCATCGCGATCAAGGCGTTGGTATTGGCCGGGTTGCCAACGACCAAAACGCGCAGATCGTCGGCGGCTACTTTGCTCAGAGCCCGGCCCTGAGTAACGAAGATGGGGCCGTTATCCCGGATCAGGTCCCCCCGTTCCATACCCTTGCCTCGCGGTTTGGCCCCAACCAGCAAGGCCCAGTTCGCGCCATCGAACGCCTTCAACGGGTCATCGGTGATGATGATGTCGTCGAGCAGGGGAAAGGCGCAGTCGTTCAACTCCATCGCCACCCCCTCCAGGGCTTTGAGGACGGGAGGGATTTCTAAAAGTTGCAGAACTATTTTGGTGTTGGGACCGAAGGCTTCGCCGGCCGCCAGACGGAAGAGTAAGGCATAGCCGATCTGGCCGGCCGCTCCTGTAACAGCTACTTTAACGGTATTGTGCATGATCATTCCTCCTCTTTGAGGTATAAGACGCCTCTCCTACATTTGGCGGAAACGTGCTTCCAGTTTTTCCAGCAGGGCTGCGGCTTCAACGAGTTTGTCCAGAGGGTTCTGTTCCCCCCGGAAATAGCGATAGTCACAGGGCATGATGTCCAGAGTTTCAATTAAATCCGTGTAGCGTTCTCGAACCAGGTCTGTCCTGGCCTGATACCAGCCGGCAATGGTGTCGACGCTGACCTCGCGGAAGTTGATTTTGCGCACGGTAAAATCCAGAGCGGCAGCCCACGCTTCAGGCTGCTCGGCGACCAGGGAGCGGCGGCCAATCGTTATGCGGTACTCCAACCACATTTGAATAGCCGCGCCGATAATTTGCAGGCGCATCTCCTGCTCGGCCATGACCTCCGTCAATTTGATCTCGACGCTATCCATAGCGCTGCCGAATAACTTCTCGAAGCGCTCGATCAGGCGTTCGTCTTTTGAATTGCGGATGAAGTGGGCCAGGGCGGGCAGCGTGCCCTCATAGTCACCAAACCGGGCGCGGGCGCGAGCTAAATTCAGGGGGTAATCGGACGCGAAGGGGTTGAGCTGGATTGCGGCTTCAAACGCATCGATGGCTTCTTCAAGCTCCCATTGCCGGTAACACTCCAGCCCTTGCCGATTGCGCTCCTCCGCGGTGGCTCTATCAGTTTCAGTTACCAATTTGGGCGAAGGTTTCACTTTGCAGATTGGATATTGTTCAGAACTGCCAGGGTCAGGTATCAGCGGGTAAAACTGTGGATGCGGGTAGATTATCGGCTGTCTCTACGGCGATGGCTTCAGGCAAAATCTGCTCTTTACGTAGCAGGCAGGTGAGCGAGGCAATCGATACCTCTACCATACTCATATCTGGCTCACGAGTGGTCAAGCTTTGTAAAGCCAGGCCCGGGGCGATGAGCAAGTGTACGATGCGGTTGGTTTGATGTTTGGCGCTGAATTTTAGAAATTCATAGGCAATGCCCGCAATGACGGGGATCAGCAAAATGCGCGAGAGAATCTTAACCCACAACGGCGGGTTGCCGACCAGGGCGAAGATGAAAATGGAGATAACCATCACGATTAAGAGGAAGGCGGTCCCGCAGCGAGGGTGAACGATGCCCTGTTTGGCCACGGTTTCGGGAGTTAATTCTTCTCCGGCCTCGTAGGCGTTGATGGCTTTGTGCTCCGCGCCGTGGTAGCCGAACACGCGCTTGATGTCGGGCATAAAGCCGATCGCCCACACGTAGCCGATGAAGATCCCCAGCCGGATCAGGCCCTCCAGCAGGTGTTGGAGCCAGACGGCTGCGCCGGTAAAGCTCTCGATCCAGCGGATCAGCAGCAACGGCCCGACGAAAAAGACGCCAACGGCCATCAAGGCCGAAAAGGCCACCGTCGACCAGGCGACCGGACCGCTGAAATCGGCCTCTTCCTCACCCATGGCCACGTCGGCCGAGAACATCAACGTCCGCAGGCCCAAAACCAGGGCATCCCACAAAAGAGTGATGCCCCGCACGAAGGGAATCTTGTTGAGTTTGCCCCCGTAAATACGCGGGTCCAGCGGCTCGGTGTGGACGACGATCTCGCCTGCGGGGTTGCGTACGGCCACGGCCATCCACTTCTGGCCGCGCATCATCACCCCTTCAATTACGGCTTGACCGCCATAGTTAAACGGCTCGCCCATCTAACTTCCTCATTTCATTGTCAGGCTGCCCGGTCAAATTCATCCCAAAACAGCGGTTGTCCGTAAGGATCATACAACTCAGGGCCCGATTCGCGGCGGATGGTGGCCGCGGTGATGATGCATTTCTTGATGTCAGGCCGGGACGGGATCTCGTACATCACGTCGAGCAGCGTCTCTTCGATGATCGTCCGTAAACCGCGCGCGCCGGTCTTTTGCTTCAGGGCTTCTTCGGCTGCCGTGGCCACCGCCTCCGGCGTGAAAACCAGCTCCACGTCGTCCAGGTGTAGCAGGCGCTGGAACTGCTTGGCAATGGCGTTGCGCGGTTGGGTCAGGATGTCGATCAGGGCCTGTTTGTCCAGCGGATCGACGCTGACCATCACCGGCAGGCGGCCGACGAATTCGGGGATGAGGCCGTAATCGACCAGGTCATCGGGGATGGTTTGGCGCAGCAATTCAGCGCCGCTTGGTGCGTCGAACCGGCCTTCCGTTTCACCCTTCGCGAATCCAATTTTGCCCCGGGCCCCCAGGCGTTTGGCCACAATGGCATCCAATTCGTCGAAAGCGCCGCCGCAAATGAAGAGGATATTGGCCGTATTGATCTGCAAGAATTCCTGGTGGGGGTGTTTGCGCCCGCCTTGCGGCGGCACATTGGTGGTCGCGCCTTCGATGATTTTGAGCAACGCCTGCTGTACGCCCTCGCCTGACACATCGCGGGTAATTGAGGGGTTGTCGCCACTCTTGCGGGCGATTTTGTCGATTTCGTCAATGTAGATGATCCCCTTTTCGGCCCGGGGGATGTCGTAATCGGCGCTTTCAATCAGACGCAGCAGGATGTTTTCCACGTCTTCGCCGACGTAGCCGGCTTCGGTCAGAGAGGTAGCATCGGCGATACAAAAAGGCACGTCCAGGATGCGGGCCAACGTTTGGGCCAACAGGGTTTTTCCGCAGCCTGTTGGCCCAATCAAGAGGATGTTGCTTTTTTGTAATTCGACGTCGTCGATGTCGGCGTGGATGCGCTTGTAATGGTTATAAACGGCAACAGACAGCACCTTCTTGGCGCGCTCCTGGCCTACGACCCATTCGTTCAGGTGCTCGTAAATTTCCTTTGGGGAGAGGATGCGTCCCATTTGGAACTCATCAGGCGCGAGCGGAGGGACCTCTTCGTTCAAAATCTCCTTGCAGAGATCTACGCAGGCGTCGCAAATAAAAACCTGATCGGGACCGGCGATGAGGCGATTGACTTCATCCTGAGTTCGTTTGCAGAATGAGCAAACCTGAACGTTGGTGTGGAACCTATTTGCCATTATCTTTGCCAATGTCCTCCATTACTATGGTCGGTTCCCCCAGAATTTCATCAATAAGCCCATATTCTTTGGCCGCCTTGGCATCCATCCAGCGGTCGCGTTCAAAGTCATCGGCAATTTGCTGAAGGGACTGGCCGCTATGCTTGCTGATAATCCCGAAAAGCAGGTCTTGCTGCCGTTTCATCTCCCGGTATTGGATTTCAACATCGGTGGTGTAGCCTTGCGCGCCCCCACCGGCTTGATGCATGTGCATCGTTGCATGCGGCAAGGCATAGCGTTGCCCTTTCTCACCGGCGGCCAGGAGGACGGTGCCCATGCTGGCCGTAACGCCCACGGCAAAGGTGCTGATCGGGGCCTGGATATGCTGCATCGTGTCGTAGATAGCCAGGCCGGAGTAGATGATGCCGCCGGGGCAGTTGATGTACATTTGAATCTGCTTTTCCGGGTCCTCCCGGTCCAAATAGAGCAACTGGGCCACAATCAGGTTCGCGATCTGATCGTTGATGGGCGTTCCCAGGAAGATGATCCGTTCTCGCAAGAGGAGGGAGAATATGTCATAGGCGCGTTCGCCGCGCCCCGTGCTTTCAATGACCATTGGGATCAAGGACTGGGGATATGGAGATGACATAAGTGAGAACTCCTTAATTTCAGCGTGCAGATATATCGTTTGTAAATGATGTCTAAAACCAACAGCATTCAAATAAGGGCGTTGGAGTGACGCATCTGGGGCAGACACACGGCTCTGCCCCTACTGCCCTTACGCAAAATGCAGAAATGTTGGGGCGAAACCACGTGTTCGCCCTGAGCCAGGCTTAATTTGAAAGGTATTGTGCCTAAAACCCGCTCTGAGGGGCTGGAAGGTTCCTCTTCTCAAATATCTTGAGATGTTTGGGCTTCCGGCACCGCTTCTTCCGCTTCGGTTGCAGGTTCAGGGATGGCCTCGGCTTCGGTGTCTTCTGCGCTCTCATCCTCGGCTTGAACCGCGTCCGGATCGGGCGCTTCGCCTCTGGCGATGGCGCTCAAACGCTGGCGGACCTTGGACACCAGTAAATCGTTGGCTACCATCGTCAGGCCCGCGTCGGACAGGTAAGCATCGCGCAATTCGCTGCTGTCGCCTAGCAGCCGGACGGCGGTCTCGGCGGTGCCGAGCACTTCTTCGGTATCGACCGTCAGGTTTTCTAACTCGGCCAGTTTGGAGATCGCCAGATTCCGCCGGAGCAGCTCCTGAATCCGGGGCCGAAGTTCGTCCCGGTGTTCCTCGACGGTTTTTTGTTGCAGCTTCAAGTATGTTTCCAGGGAATAGCCGATCTCTTCTAATTCCGTATCCTGGCTTTTTAGCGCCTCGTCCAGGCGTTGTTCTTCCAGGAATTCCGGCCATTCGATGGTGGGTGCGCCCTCGATCACCCTGTCCAGCATCTGGTCGGCCAGTTCGCTGTCCTGCTCCGCCTTTCGCTCCCGGTAGAGGCCTTCCCGCACATTTTCCTTGAGTTCATCCAGGGTGTCAAAGTCGCCGACGAGGGCCGCAAAATCATCGTCAAGAGGTTCAAGCTCTTGTTCCTTGACCTCATTGACCCGGACGGTAATTTCGATCTCCTTCCCGGCGTAGTCCTCGTCCTCGTAGGTGGGGGGGTAGGTGACGGTGAAGGTTTTTTCGTCGCCGGCCGACAACCCCAGCAGGGGCGTTACCCGGTCGGGTTCTTCGGAGTCCTCGTCCGGCTTCTTCAGGTACAGGTCATCCTCCTCTTCCTGGAGGAGGATGGTTTCGCCGTCGCTCTCGGTGAGCGTGATTGAAACCAGGTCTCCGAGTTGGGCCGGACGCTCCACGGGGGTATATAGGGCGTGCTGTGTCTGAAGAGCGGCCAGAGATTCGGCAACCTCTTCATCGGTGATGATGATCTCCTCGGTTTCGAGACGGATGTCCCGGTAATTCCCCAGGTCGACGATGGGTTCGGTTGGAACCGTGACTTTTATCACCAGCGGATTCCACTCAACGTCGGTCAGAGAGCCGGGGCCGTAAGGCTCAAAGTCGATCTCTTTGAGGGCGTTCTTGTAAACGCGGTCGGTTAAATCTTCGATGGCTTCTTGTTGGATCGCTTCGTCCCCGAAGCGACGGACTATTAAGTTGTAAGGCGCTTTTCCCGGCCGGTAGCCGGGGATTTTAACTTGACGGGCGATGCGACGCGCGGCAGTTTTGAGGAGCTTATCCTCCTGCCTGGCGTCTATCTCAATCGTCAAGAGCATCTGGCAATTTTCAAGGGGTTCTGCTGAAACCTTCAAAGTTAACAACCTCTGGTTTTCTTCGAGTGTGACGATGAGATCATCATAGCATAAACGCAATGGCAGCGCAAATCCCTTAATTTGCCGGGAGGTGTTTGCGGGGTTGAACCGCGCGGGTGACTCAGGCGGGTTGCCCCTGATCCTACGGCAGCCCGCCTGAAGTAGAAAATAAGGAAGGCCATAATAACGATTATGGCCTTCCTCTGGTATATTGCCCGGTATTGGGGCAGCTATTAACTTGGATTTCCTGTTAGCGACCAGCCATTTTCATGAGCCAGTCACTACAACTACCAACTTGTTCGTGGGCTTTCCGAAGAGCGCTCAACCCATTAGGTGGTTTTCCCTTGGCCTTGCTCCTAAACGGCAAAGGCCCTTATCCAGCATCTCCACGGAGCCCACCTCTTTCCCACGGATTCACGCCGATAAGGACCTCCTTTCATAGATTCTCAATAATCTGAGGAACTTCTTATCTTAGGAAGATAGTACCACAAAACTCTTAACAGATCAAGAGGGAAATTACCGGAAATCGACCGGATCAGCCATTTTTAAGGATGGGGCAAATCCTCCGGCCGGTCGAAATCCTGCACCACGCCCGCTTCGGGCACGGCCACCCGCTCCGCCGAGGCGCGCCAGCGCAACAGCACCGGGCGTGCGCCGGTGTCGCCCCCCACCGCCGCCATTTCGGGGAACAGCGAGCGGTCGAACAGGACCGGGTTGCCGCGCCGGCCCTCGAACTCCGGCCAGACGACGGGGGCCAGCGTTTGGGCGTGCCGCTCGATGAGGGCGTCGAAGACCGGGGCCGGTACGCCGGGCTGGTCGACCAGGGGGAAGATGGCCCCCTCGACGTTGGGCGGCAGGGCGGCCAGCCCGGCCCGCATCGAGGTGCTTTGGCCCTCCGCCCAGCGTTCGTTGACCACGACCTGCACCGGGCGGCGGCCCAGTTGCCGGCGGCAGGCTTCGGCCCCGGCCCCCAGAACGACGATCACGGGCCGGGCCTGGGAGGCCAGGGCCACATCGACCACCCGCTCGATGAAGGTGGTCCGGCCCCAGGGGGCCAATTGCTTGGGCGAGCCGAAGCGGCTGGAGCCGCCGGCGGCCAGCACCACCGCCGCCACCCGGCCCCGGACCTCGGCCACCGGCTCCCCGGCCCGGGCCGCGCCGATGGCAACGGCCTGCAGGCGCGGCGCCTCCAGCAGCCGGGCGGCAATGGCCCGGGCCGAATCCCACAGCGGGTGCCCCCCGGAGCCGGCGGCTGTGGGGAGGCGGCGCGCGCCCTCCCTACCTTCGGATTCTGCCTGGGTCCCAGCCAGGTCGATTTTGTTCAGTAAGGGCACGACCCGCGCCCCGGCCGGAACGCCCTTCAGCCCGCCGCCGGGGTGGGTCAGCAGGCGGGCCACGGCCGGGCCGGTGACGGGCCGGTCGAGCGGCAGGCCCGTCAGGGCGCTGACTCGCGCCGCCCGGTGCACATGCGCCTCATCCAGGGGTGCGCCGAGGACGTCCAGGCCGGCCACCGGCACGGCCAGGGTCGTGCGGGCGGGGATGACCGGCTCGTGGGCGGCCGGGGCCTTGAAAGGGCGCATCCGTGAGCCGTCGGCTTCGATCAGAATGGCATCGAACAGGCCGCCGGCGGCCAGGGCGTCGATCAAGTCGGGGCTTACGCCGGGGGCTTTACCGCTCTCCGGCTCGACCGGGCCGGTCAGCAGCAGCGGGTTCGCACCCCGGTCCGCCAGATCGTCGAGCAATTGGGGCAGGGAATGGCGGGCGGGGTCAAAGGCCAGATGGTCCGGGGCTAACCTGATCTGGGCGGCGAAGATGCGGGTGGAGGTGGTCACCAGGACGCGCCGGCCCAGCGCGGCCTGCTCGGCGGCCAGGCGAAACATGGCCGTCGTTTTGCCCCCGCCGCCGGTGAAGGCGACCACGTCCCCCGGCTGGACGCGCAGCGCCCGGCTCAGTTCCATCAATCGGCCAGCAGGGCACGCAGATAATTGTTGACCAGCCAGGCGCTGCTTTCAAAAAAGGCGTAGGTCCGCCGGAATGGATGGTAGTCCAGGGTGTTGAGAGGCATCATCCCGGCCTGGTAGATGACGCGCTCGATCTCCTCGATCCGTTCCAGGACCTGGTCCGATCTGGTGGGCGGGAGGACATCGACGTAGCCCTTTCTGGCCTGGGGGAAGGTGACCGCCTGCAGGGGCAGGTGCGGCAGGGTGGCCAGGGCCACCACGGCGTGGTTGTAGGCGATCAGTTGTGGCCCCAGGGTTTCCAGGTTGTCGTTGGGCAAAACGGGCAGGTCCAGGCTTTGCAGCCAGAACCAATCCTTCAGGATGTGCTCAACGAGGAGGCGCAATTCGGCCAGGCTGGCGAAGGGCGAGGTGCGCTGGCTCAGAATAAAGCCCTCGCGCACATCCTCGACGTGGTCCAGCGTGTCCGAGAGCTGGCGCTGCCCCTCCTCGCCAAGCGACCACTCGGAGCGTTGCATTTTTCTGACCGCGGCCGCCAGTATCCGCCGCGTGGATCTGACGACTCCGGCCAGGTAACGCAATGAGTCACGTGTGGCTTGCAAGTTTGCCAGGGTAGACATCGCCTGTCGTTCCTCCTTAACCTGCGTTTCGAACAAAGAGGACTATCAGCGGACCGCGAAGCGTTCGGCGTAGCGGATTAGCGGATGCCCTCTTGCGCGGAGACTATCCGTTAATCCGCTCCCTATCCGTTGAGCATTCTTTTCCAAACAAGAGGACAACCTTATTCGAAAAGTACTGCCTTTAAGTCCGCCAGGATCGCCTCCAAAA
>JBHHXL010000046.1:0-18585 GCA_046757065.1 Anaerolineae bacterium | reverse complement strand
TAATTCATCAGCCTTATCTCAAAACCTTTGCGCTCTTGGCGTCTTGGCGGTAATAATGACCTTCTTTCAGTGGGGTCATTCCTGGCAATAAGCGATGTCTACCACCAACCTGACCCGCTGGGCCATCCCCGTGGGGCTTTTTTTGTTAGCCCTGGCTGTGCGCCTGCCCGGATTGGCACAATTCCTGACGCCAGACGAGTTTTTGTGGATCGACCGCTCGCGCAACTTTCTGGCGGGGATGCTGAATCCGGCCTACGCCTGCACCTCGCCCGCCAACCACACCGGCTTCGAGCAGGCGGTCGGTCTGGCCTGCACCCTGCGCACCGGCCACCCCGGCGTGACCACGATGTGGACGGGCACTCTGGGCATTGTCCTGCGCTACCTGGCCGACGGCCTGCCCGGCCCCCTGTTTGACTACGCCCTCTCGATCCGGACCAATCCGCTCGACCCGCGTTTCATTGCCCCGGCCCGCCTGCCCACGGTGTTCCTGGCCGGCCTGTGGGTGGCCGGTATCTACGGGTTGGTCTGGCGGCTCGCCGGCAGTTGGCGACTGGCCCTGGTGGCCGGGCTGCTGACGGCCCTCGACCCCTTCCAGATTGCCTATTCGCGGGTGATCCACCACGACATGCTGGAAACGATTTTCATGACCACCTCGTTTCTGGCGGCCCTGGTTTATTGGGGGCAGGGCGGCAGTCGCCGCTGGCTGGTCTTCTCCGGCGTCTCGGCCGGATTTGCCTTCCTCTCCAAACAGCCGGGGTTCATGCTGACGCTGTTTGTGGCCCTGCTCGGTCTGGGTTCCCTGCTCAGGCAATGGCGGGCGGGCGCGCCGGCTGTAGGCCGGGTTGTGCTGGACGGCCTGCTCTGGTTCGGCTGCGCTGCCGCCGTCTTCGTTGTGGCCTGGCCGGCGATGTGGGTCATCCCCGCCGACGCGGTGCGAACCATCTTCACCATCGGCGCAAAATACGCAAGCGAAGGGCACGCCAAGGGCAATTACTTCCTCGGCACCATCTCGCGCGATCCGGGGGCGCTCTTCTACCCGGTGACGTGGCTGGTGCGAAGTTCGCCCCTGGTCTGGCTGGGCTTGATCGCCGTGGCCGGCTTCGGCTGGCGACGAGGCCCGGCAACGCCGGCGCGCGCTCAAAAAGCCGATCCCGCTGCCGATCAGCGACGCCTCCTGGCCTGGCTGCTAACCTTTGTCGTTATCTTCGCCGTGCTGATGACAGTTGTCGTCAACAAAAAACAGGAACGCTATCTGGCCCCCGCTTTTCCCCTGATCAACATCGTGGCCGCCGCCGGGCTGATCCAAATCCTCAACGCCTTGCCGCGCATCCTGCCGGGACGCGCCGCCTGGCAGCGGTGGGTCAAACGGCACGCATTACCAATGGCCCTGATCATCATTACTCTGCTCCAGGGGATCGCCCTGGTCCGCAGTTACCCCTATTACCTGACCTATTACAACCCCCTCCTGGGCGGCGTTCGAGGCGCAGAACGAATGGTGACCATCGGCTGGGGAGAGGGCCTGGACCTGGCGGCGGCCTATTTCAACCAAAAGCCCAACGCCGAGCAGTTGCGGGTATCAAGCTGGTACCAGTCCACCTTCGCCCCCTTCTTCAAGGGGCAGGCCATCAGCTATTCCCAGGAGAAGGGCAAGGCCCTGGCCGGCGATTACGTCGTGTTTTATGTCAACCAGTGGCAGCGCCGCTTCCCGGACGAGGAGTTCTACCGTTACTTTGAAACGCGCTACGAGCCGGAGAAAATCATCCCCATCAACGGCGTCGATTACGTGGCTATTTACCCCGCTCCCGGCATCCGGCACTACGTTGAAGACCGGGTCGATGAGAACCGGCGCGTGTATCGAGGCATCGCGGCCCTGCTGGGCTGGGATTGGCCCGGCGCGGACGATCCCGACCGCCCCAGCGTCGCGGCGGGGGAGGCGCTGGCCTTCCGGCTCTACTGGGAATACCTGGGCAAAGTGCCGGAGGAGCGCTTCTTCTTCCGGCTGCTCGGCCCGGACGGGGGAATTTGGGCGGAGAGCGCGAGCGAGCCGGTATTCGATGAAAACGGCGATCCCGCCGCCTGGCGCGAAGGGCAAATCATCACCGAAGCGGGCGAGTTAATCGTTCCGCCCGGCACCCCCCCCGGCGAATACCGGCTGCAAATCGGCTTTTATACCCGGGCCCCGGCCGTCCTCGAAGGGGAGCTGACGTTTGACCTGCCGCCGGATGAAGCCCGGGTGCAGGTGACGCCGGCCACAACCCCGCCGGCGGTGGCCGAGCTGCCGCTCGAGGCGCGCCTGGACGCACCGCTGGCCGATTTGCGGCTGCTGGGCGTCGATCTGCCCGATGAGCCAACCCTCAGGCCCGGCCGGCCCTGGCAGATCGACCTCTACTGGCTGGCTGCCGCCGCTCCCGGCAGCGATTATCAGGTGCGCCTGGCGCTGCTCGACGCCGGCGGGCAGGCTCGCTGGACCTGGGAGGCGACGCCGCTCGCCGGCTTTTACCCCTCGTCCGGCTGGCGAAGCGGCGAAATCGTCCGCAGCCCGCTGACGGTCAGGCCCAACCGCCGCACCCCCGGCGGCCAACTCGACCTGGCCCTGACCCTGCTGGATGAGGCCGGACAGGCCCTGGGGCAGGTCACATTGGGACCGGTGCAGGTCGAAGGCCGGCCCCGCTCGTTCAGCGTCGCCACGCCTGAGGTCCCGCTCGGCGCGATCTTTGCCGACGCCGTCGAGCTGGTGGGTTTTAATTCGAGCGTAGCGAGCGCAGCGGGCATCCAACCCGGCGATGAAATGACCCTCGAGCTGGTCTGGCGGTCGCTGGCCCCGCTGGAGGCCGACTACACCGTCACCGTCCAACTGCTGGGGCCGGATGGACGCATCTACGCCCAGCAAGACGGGCCGCCGCTGGGGGGAGTCGCTCCGACGAGCACCTGGACTCCCGGCGAGGTCCTGGTCGATACCTACCACCTGGCCGTAAGCGCCGGGGCTCCGCCGGGCGAATATCGCCTGCTGATGGGGTTGTACTTGCTGGACACAGGTGAACGGCTGCCGCTGACCGAGTACCGGGCCGGCGCAGCCTTAGCGGATGACGCATTGTTGTTGCAAACGTGGTCGATTCCTTAGACTCCAGGCCCAAATCAGTCTCGCTAGACTGGCTGCTCGGCCTGGGCCTCTTCGGCCTGGCCTTGTGGCTGCGAGCCACCGATCTGACCCATTTTGTCACCGCCGATGAGCACAACTGGGTCTACCGCTCCGGGCTGTTCTTGCGCGCCCTGCTGCAACGAGACTGGCCCGGCACCTCCGTCTGGCTGACGCCGGCGGTGACCACCACCTGGTTGGGATCGACCGGGTTGGCCGGGTACTACCGCCTACACGAGTCGACCATCGCCAGCCCGTTGGTCGACTGGCTGGCCTCCATCCCCCGCAACAAAATCGACCTCGACGTACTCCTGGCCCTGCGCTGGTCGATGGCCCTTAGTACCTCGTTGATGGTAGCCCTCATTTACGGCCTGGCCCGCAAATTATGGGCGCGGCCCGTCGCCGTTTTGGGCGCGACGTTCTTGCTGGCCGAGCCGCACCTGCTGGCCGTCTCCAGAATCATCGGCCACGACGCGCTGATCACCTCCTTTGCCGTCGCTTCGCTGCTCTCGTTTTTTCAGGCGCGGCGCTTGCTGCTTTCCGCAGCGGAGGGGCAGGCCGGCGCCGGATACCGCTGGCTTATCCTGTCGGGGATACTGGCCGGATTGGCCGTGCTCAGCAAAGCCCCGGCCCTGTTTTTGATCCCGTTCGTGGGGTGCATCGCTGCGGTAGACATCCGGGGGGATCAGGGGCGACTCAGGCCCTGGTGGCGGGGGTTGCTCCTGTGGGGGGGCGCATTGTGGCTGACCTTTATCGCGATCTGGCCCGCCGCCTGGGTTGATCCGCTGGGGCAAACCTGGGCGGTAATTAGCAATGCCTTCCTGTCATCGGCGGGTCTTGAAGACCCCGACCCTCAACCGTACTGGGCGGTCCCAGACCTGGGCCCTTTTTACTACCTGGTCAACGGCGCGTTCAAGGCCAGCCCCTTCTTGCTCATCGGACTGGCGCTGGCGGGATTCGCGGGCTGGCGGCGGCGGCAGCGGCAAAACGGGCTACCAGCCGCTACGACCCGGGCCGAACTGCTGTGGCTCTTCGTATTTGCTGTCCTTTTCGGCGCGTTTATGACCTTTGGCGTCAAGAAAAGCCCCCGCTACATTTTGCCCGCCTTCCCCGCCCTGGCCTTCGTCGCCGCCTGGGGCTGGCTGACGAGCTGGCAACGCCTGCGAAAACCGGCCTCCATTGCGTTGCTGGGCGGCCTGAGTTTATGGCTGGCGCTGAATTACGCTCCGTATTATTTCACTTACTTCAACCCGCTCCTGGGCGGCGCTTACACAGCCCCCAAACTGGTCAGGATCGGCTGGGGCGAAGGGCTGGATGAATTGGGCCGCTGGCTCGATGCCCAACCCGACGCCTCTGCCGCTCACCTGGGCGTGCGCTACACGGCCACTATCTACCCCTACTATCGCGGTGAAATCTCCTCCCCCATCTCCGATGCCCTGGACTACGTGGCCTTTTACATCAAACAGACGCAAAGCGGCTATCCGGCCCCGGAGATTCTGGCTTACTTCGACGGCCAGGACCCGATCCACCGGGTCAAGCTCAACGGCATCGAATACGCCCGGCTCTATGCAGGCCCGGCCATGAAGCCTGTGCCGGCCAACGCCGGCAATTTGCCGGTTGCCTACCGGCCCTATACAATTTACGCGTCGATAGGGCAACGCCTGACGGTCGATTTGCTCTGGCCTGCCGGCGTTCGGGCGAATTCGCTGGGCGATGCGGTAACCCTGACCCTGGCCCCACCGGACGGATCGCCGACCCTGGAAGCGACGGCCTCGCTCAGGGAGCAAACGCCCGGCGTCATCGTCAGCACGCACACTTTTGAATTGCCCGCCGATTTCCCGCGCGGCGCTTACACCTTGTTGCTCAACGACGCGCCCCTGGGCAGCATCGAGGCCCGCCGGATGGAGGTTCCTTCAAGCTTTACGCCGCTCTCCTTTGTCGTCGCCGGTCAGTTGAAACTGGTCGGGATTGAGCGGCGCGTGGAGGGCGATAGCCTGGCGGTGGACCTGGCCTGGCAGGCCTGGCCCGGAGCCAGCAACGACTACACGGTCTTCATCCAACTTCTTGATGAAGCCGGCCAGCGGGTTACCGGCGTCGACGTTTTGCCCGGCAGAGGGTTCACTACCTTAGACCGTAAAGAGGTGATGGTCACGTCCTACCGCGTTCCCCTGCCGGATGAGATGGAGCCAGGGTCGTACACAATGTTGGTCGGATTATATTACTTTGCCGGGGAAGAACTGGTTAATGTCGGAGCCGTAACGCTGGAAGAACCGCTCATCCTTGAATAGACGACCGGGAAACTGGCAGCCCGAACTATGCGCGCGCAAGAGAAGAAAGTCATTGAGGAGACCTTATTCTCCCCTACCGTAGCCTTGCTACTGCTGGCAGCAGCAATGGTATTGGCGGTCCTCCTTCGTTTTCTCAAGCTCGATCAGATCCCGCCGGGTTTCACCTTCGACGAGGCCGCCCACGCCCTTGACGCCCTCGATATTTTGGAGGGCAACTTCATCCTCCTCTCGCCGCGCATCAGGCAGAATCCGGCCGGATATATGTACTTTTTGGCCGGCGCATTTCAACTTTTCGGAACGAGTACACTCATTCCCAGGGCGCTGACCGCAGTTTTTGGTTCATTGCTCATTCCGTTAAATTTTTTGGCCGTTCGAACATTGTTCGGCCAGGAACCCAACCACAAAGCCGCCTGGATCGCAGCGTTCAGTAGCCTGCTATTGGCCAGCTCGTTCTGGGGGGTCAACGCCAGCCGCAAGGGATTCGAGTATATGCTGCCGCCGGCATTTGCCGCGCCTGCGATATTTTTCTTCTGGCGCGGCTACCGGGATGGGCGTTGGGGTCTTTTGTTGTTAGCAGGCATTTTCACGGCGAGTGGATTTTATATGTACGCCGGTTCGGCTCCGTTTCTATTGGTAATTCCAACATCGATACTACTGGACCGGCTTTTGCGGAGGGTGCTTCCCAATTCCTCCAAGACAGAGCCGCCGGTGCCCTGGAAGGTTCTGGGGTTGTTCTCCCTGGCTGTCGTCGTTTTTGCAACGCCGTTGCTGCTGGCGCTGGTCTCGGGGCAAAATCCACACGCCGGACGAAGTTTACGGCTTTCCCTGTTCAGACAGGCCGACGATCTAGCCCATTTCTTGGAGCTATTGAGCGGCAATCTGGTGGCTTACGCCCAACCCTTTTTAGCATTGGGTGGAGACGACCGTTGGTACGCCAACCTGCCGGGACGTCCCATCCTGAATCCGGTCCTGGCCGTATGTTTTGTCGCCGGGGTGCTGATCAGCCTCAAACGCAGCCGGCAACTGCCCTATCTTTTCTTGTTGGTTTACTGGGGGGCTATGATCGCGCCCGCAGTGTTGACCGTGGCCGGCTCCTCGAACACGGCCTTCTATTTTCGGATGACCAGCGCCTTGCCGCCAACCTACATCCTCGTCGCTTTGACCTGGGCAGAGTTGTACGTTTGGTTGAAAGCACACCTGACCTCCGCCCGGCAAGAAAGATTGCGCAGGACCGCCTCCGGCTTGACCCTGGTCCCCTTCCTTTTCGCAGGTTTGATATGGCTCCCACTCGACACCTACCGGGACTATTTCCTGGTCTGGGCCGCCCAACCGGAAGTGGGCGTTGCCCACGACGCGCCGATCTTAACCCTCGTGGAACGGATGGAACGCGAAACTGATCTCGAGACAGTATTCATCCTGCCGCGAGACGCCAGAGAGCCACGCCCAAATTATACCCTGGATTTTCTTTACCACGGCAAAACCCCGTTCCGCTATATCATTTTTGATGAAGAGACCGCGCGGGCAACGCTCACCTCAAAATTGGCTGGTTACAGGACCGTACACCTGATCACCAAATTAAAGGGTGGCAGAGAGAGGGTCCAGCGATGGGCTACCGCCAACCCGCTCTTACCCCTTTTATTCGAAAAGTATGGCGTGTTGCAGGACCTGGAAAAGACCGACGGTTACACCATCCAAACATACAGGCTAAATTCCAGCAATGTCGATTTTGAGGCGCATCTGAAGCCAGGGGTCCCGCCGGATTTTGCGCCGCTGTCCTTTGTCATCGCTGATCAGGTGAAATTGGCAGGCATCAAGCAACATTTGGATGGCGATAACCTGTTCGTTGACCTGGCCTGGCAGGGATGGGTCGAAGCCTCGGACGTTGAAGCTGACTACACGGTCTTCATTCAACTTCTTGATGAAAACGGCCAGCGGGTTACCGGCGTCGACGTTTTGCCCGACAGGGGTTTTACCAAACTCGACCGACAAGAGACGATGGTTACACATTATGCTATCCCTCTGTCAAATATTGTGAAGCCGGGCGCATACACTATGCTTATCGGGCTTTATTATTTCGACAACGACCAACTGGTCAATGTCGGGGTCGTAACCCTGGCAGAACCGCTCAGCCTTGAATAGAGGGCCCAGCATCGTAAATTTCGGGTATTTCCCGCCTGACGGGGAGGAGTGCGGAATTTATTCCGCTTTAGCTCCAATTTGGCGACCTGCAGAATGAATTCTGCACTCCAGGCACCATTTTTCAATACTTGCCAGGGCTGAAATACCCATTTCACATCAGACGTTAAATCTACACTCCTGCGACCTGATCCACGCTACGGGAGAAATACCCTAAATTTTCCAGACCCGGAGGATGCAGTACAATAGGGTGGCTTCACCACATGAGCGCGAAACCATAAGCCGATGGAGACCCTACTTTCCATAAACCGAAGCAACGAACGGAGGAACCGCGCAGTCAGCCTCTCGTCCGACGGCGTGATAGCGGTCGCCCTATTCCTGGCGGCGCTCCTGCCCCGGTTGGCGGGGCTGGGGAAGTTTATCACCGGCGATGAACCGCGCTGGGTGGTGCGCTCGATCTCATTCCTGACGGCGCTGCTCGAAGCCGATTGGGGATCAACCCTGCAAACCGGGCATCCCGGCGTGACCACTATGTGGTCGGGCAGCCTGGGGCTGGTGCTGGATTATGCGCTCAACCACCGCAGCGCCGGTTCGCTGCTGGCCTTCCTGCAAAGCCTGCCCCACGATCCCCAGCGCATCGATCCAACTATCTTGCCCTGGATGCGCCTGCCGGCAGTTCTGTTGACTGCCTTGTGCATCGTCGCCCTCTTCTGGCTGCTGCGCTCGCTAGACCGGAACATCGCCCTGCTGGCCGCCCTGCTGCTGGCCTTCCACCCCCTTTACCTGGGCCACTCGCAACTGCTGCACCACGATGCGCTGGTTTCGGTTTTCACCGCCATCGCCATCCTGCTACTGCTGATGAGCCTGCGCTCCTGGTCCTGGCGATGGATGATCGTCTCCGGGGTGATGGTCGGGCTGGCCGTTCTCAGCAAATCCACGGGCTACGCGCTGATACCCTTTGCCGGACTGGCGCTAGGGTTTGCAGTCCTCCGGCGGCGCGTGACCCTGGATCGAGCCGTCCTGGGCGGGCTGGCCTGGAGCCTGGCCGCCGCGATCACGGTTGTCGCCCTCTGGCCGGCGATTTGGCTGGCGCCGGGCCAGGTATGGCGCACCGTCTTCGGCTGGGCGACGGACTCGGCGGACGTTGGCAGCGTCGCAACCACGTTGATGCCCGATTTCAGCGCCAGGTTTCCCGATTTGGGCCTCCTGTTTTACCCCATCAACTGGCTTTTGAAGTCCACGCCGCTGATGCTCCTGGGCCTGCTGTTCTGGCCGGTGGGGTGGCGCAAGGAATCACCCCCAGACTCGCATCGCTGGTGGGCCGGACAGTTGCTGCTCTGGATCGGCCTCTTCAGCCTGATGCTCACCCTGGGCGACAAGCGCGATGGCCGCTACCTGCTGCCCATCTATTTCGCCCTGTCGATCCTGGCCGCGTTCGGGCTGCAAACACTTTACCATCGCCTCAAAAGCGCACGACCGCTGCCCCTCCGATTTGGCTCCCTGAGCACGGACGTTTACCAGGTTGTCTTTGCCGGGCTGCTGCTGGGGTTCAGCCTGGCCTATTATCCCTATTATCCGGCCTATTACAATCCGCTGATCGGCGGGCCCTGGTTAGCGCCGCGTCTGGTCAAAGTTGGCCTGGGGGAGGGTATGGAGCAGGCCGCAGCCTGGCTGAACGCCCAACCGAACGCGGATCGCCTGAGAATTGCCGCCGATCTGGAGCAAACGTTCTGGCCCTATTTCGCCGGGCAGGTGGTCGATCCCAACACCGAACAGACCTTCAGCGCCGACTACGTTTTGAACTACACCCGCCAGATTCAAAACGGCGTCCCCTTCCCGGAATACTGGCAATACTATGCGGCCCGCCAGCCGGACTACCAACTGCGGATCGCCGGCATCGACTACCTGTGGCTGCACAAAGCGCCCCCCCTGGCCTCGGTCGGCAGGATTCCCTTTGGCGACGACTTGACTCTGCGGGCGTTCACAACCGACCGGCCGCTCGCCGAGCCGGGCGCTGCGCTCAACGTCACCCTGGTCTGGCGGACCGGGTCGCCGTCCGCAGCGCCGGTTCGCCTGCAATTGCGCGACGGGGCCGGGCAGGTGTGGGCCGAAAGCGCCCCGGCCCCCGTCAACGACCCGACCGGCCCTTCCACCGTCGAGGGGCATTACCGCCTGCCCATCCCCCCCGACGTGCCTCGCGGCGGCTACCGGCTGTGGGCCACCGTGGGAGAAAATGCAGATTGGGTTGAAATCGCCCCGATCCCGGTCGGGCGGACATCGCCGCCCGGCCCGATTTCAAACCCGGTTGAGGCCAATTTCGCCGGGCAAATCGCCCTGCGCGGTTTCGACCTTAGCAGCCGGACTCCGGCTCCCGGCGAGCTATTGCAGTTGGATTTGCACTGGCAGGCTTTGCAGCCCGTACCACATTCCTACACCACGTTTGTGCACGTGATCGATTCTGCCGGCAATGTCGTGGCCCAAAGCGACGTTCTGCCGGGGCAGGGGCAGTGGTTGACCAACACCTGGCAGGCCGGGGAGTGGATCACGGATGGCGTGGGCCTGTCTCTGCCGGCGCAAATACCGGCGGGCACCTACCGTATTCTGGCCGGCTGGTACCATCTGGAGACGGGCCAGCGGCTGCCCCTGCTCGATGATGACAGCGGTCAAAACGCCGTGGTTCTGGGCGAGATCACCGTTCAATGACGGCCAATCACCTTCGAGGCTAATCGATGCGCAAATCGGACTTGCAAATCGGGTTGCTCTTTTTTGGGATTTCCCTGGCGGTTAAACTGCCCTACCTCGGCAGCTTCCTGACCATTGATGAGCCCCGTTGGATAAGGGGGGCCGGTCAATTCCTGATAGGCCTTGCCTCCGGGGATTTGGGCAAAACCTACTGGCACTTCCACCCCGGCATCACCATCACCTGGGGCGAGGTCGTGATCTTGTGGCTGCAAAGTTTGTGGGCCGGAAATGCCGGCCTGGAGGAATTCGTCGAGTTTCAGATGAGCAACCTCGACCTCAGTGTGGGTGCGATGCGCCTGTCGGGGGTGTTGCTCACCTCCCTGACCCTGCCTTTCATTTTTGGCCTGGCCAGGCCCCTGGTGGGCAAGTGGCCGGGTATCCTGGGCGTTGGCCTGCTGGCCATCGACCCCTTCTGGGTAGCCCATGCGCGGATCGTCAACGGCGACGCCCTGACGGCGGTGCTGATGCTGGCGGCCTACCTGGCCTTCGCCCGGCTCCTGACTACCCCGAAGCTGAAACTGGCCGTTCTATCCGGCCTGTTCGCCGGCCTGGCCTTTCTGACGAAACTGCCGTCACAAATCCTGGTTCCCGGCCTGTTGCTGCTGGCCGCCGCCGGTTATATCAGGGACCGCAACTGGCGCTTCTGGACCCAGGCGCTGCTCCTGTCCGGCCTCAGCGCCACGGTCGTTTTCGTGGCCTTATGGCCGACGATGTGGGTCGCTCCGGTCCAAACCTTGCAAGCCATGTTTGTGGACACTTTTGAGGTGGGCGACATCGGTGGCCGGGACAAGGTAGAATTCTTCCTGGGCCAGGTCCGGAGCGAGCAAAGCCTGCTCTTTTACCCGCTGGCCCTGCTCTTCAGATTAACCCCGGTCAACCTCATCGGTTCGGTTCTGGCCCTGGGGGTGCTTGTCGCCTCGAAAGCGTTTGAGGCAAAGCGGGTGACGGCTCTCCTGTTCGTTCTCATCGGGCTCGTCATCGTTTTGGCCAACCTCAGCCCCAAGAAGGCGGACCGCTACGCCCTGTCGGTCATAGTGACCCTCGACCTGCTGGCCGGCGTCGGCTGGATGTGGTTGCTGGGGAAAGCGGCGGCCATTGCAGCGGGGCGCGTCAGGGTTGCGCTGGCGGTCACGGCCCTGGTAGCCGGGCAGACCATCTTTGTTCTTCTCAACTACCCCTACGTTCTGACCTATTACAACCCCCTGCTCGGCGGCTACGCCAAAGCGGTGGAGATGGTTCCGGTAGGTCGGGGAGAAGGGTTGGAGCAGGCCGCCGCCTGGATCAACCGCCAGCCCGATGGCCGGTCGGCCACCATCTCGCCCTATTATCGCAATGTCACCAACCCCTATCTGGCCGGAAAATCTCTGGGCTTTTCCAAAACGGGCAAAACGCAGGTGCTGGCCGATTACGTCGTTTTCTACATCACCCAGACGCAGCGCCGGCTACCCTATCCGGGGCTGGTCGCCTATTTTCAAAAACAAACCCCGGCCTACGTGGTGAAGCACGGCCAGACGCCTTACGTCTGGGTTTACAAGCGACCGTTGCCCATCAAGAAGCTGGAAGGAGAAGCGGAGATCATCGGGCGGGCGCAAGTGGTGGGCTACTATCGCTCGGAAGCGCACCTGAAACCGGGCAACTCAACCGACATCATCCTCTATTTTCTCACCCGGGATCAGGCCCTGCCCGCCAACGAGGATTTCAAGGTATCCCTGGTGGACGGCAACGGCGTAGCGCACGGGCATTGGCAGGGTGATGCCGGCAACGAATGGATACCGGAGGCGATCATCGAGTGGAGAGGTCGATTGACCGTGCCGCCGGCCCTGCCTCCGGGCGACTACAGGCTCAGGGTCTCCTTGATAGACACCAACATCGACTCCGAGGTGACGTTCTTCGCTTTCAAAGACGAGATCATCACCGTCGAACCCCCCACCTCGTAGACGCCACCAGAACACACAATGAATTCAACCGGAGCGAACGCGGAAAATCGGTATCGGGTCGTGTTTGTGGCCGGCCTGGCGGGGACCGCCGTTTTGCAGGCTTTCCTGGCTACCAGGCTGCCGCTCACGCACCAGGAGGGCCTCAACCTGCTGGTCAGCCGCCTGATCAACAACGGCTACGCGCCCTACACCGAGATCTTCACCCTGGCCAACCCCTTGTTCGTCGGCCTGCTGGGCTGGCTGGGTCGCCTGGGACTGACGCCAACCGGCTTCAGAGGGGTCTTTCTGGCCTTCAGCACCCTGCTACTGATCGACGTGGCCCTCATCGCCCGGCACTGGTTCGGCTGGCAGGCCGCCCTGGCCAGCGCCTTTCTATTGGCCGGCGCAACGACCTTCCTGGGCAATGCGGCCGGCATCGCGCCCGTAATTCCGGCGCAGAGCGTCGGCGCGCTATCGCTGCTGCTCACCTTGCATTACCTGAAATCGAGCAGATTAACCTGGCAGTTCCTGGCCGGCGTGCTGTGGGGGATAGCCCTATTCGTGTCAATCTCGGCCCTGAGTCTGGCCCTGGTCAACCTGCTGCTGGTCGTTTTCGCCGGGCAGGCTCGCGGGGCGGCTGGAGCGGCATCCCTCACCCGGGGGAACGTCCTCCGGGCCCTGGGAACGTGGCTGGCCGGGGCGATCATCGCCGTGGCGGCCGGTGTTGCGCTGGCCTCGCCGGAGATTGTCTTCGAGCACATTCTTGCCACTTATTCAACAATCGGCCATAATCTACGGGCCAGCCAGGCGGCCAACTTCAAGGCAACCGGGCATTTCCTCGTTTCCAATCTTTGGCTGGCCCTTTTCGCCGTGGCGGGCATCACCCAGGCGGACGAGACCCCGGACCATCCCCTGTGGATCGCGGTGATGTGGGGGCTGTTCAGCTTCTCCTGGCTGATGCTGCAAAGGCTTTTGCAGCCGGTGGACCTCGACATTCTGCTGCCGCCGTTAGCCATCGTGGCCGGCTGGGGGTTGGTGGGCGCCGGCCAGCGCCTGCATCGCTATTATCGAGGCAGCCGGCCTGCCAGGCATCGCGCGTTGGGCATCGGGCTCGGTTTGCTGTTCCTGGGCCTCTATGTGGCGGTCACTTGGCGCGGACTCAACGGCTTTATCTGGAGAGATATTGATAATCAAGACTACTTCACCCAATACCAGCGCCGGCAGGAGGTCGTCGAGTTGATCCAGGCGCACACCGCTGCCGGCGATTGCGTTATCATCGACGACGCGGCCCTGGCTGTGGCTGCGGATCGATTGCCGGCCCCGCAGTTGGTGGGATTGTCGAGAGAGCGGCTGGCAGCGGGCCTCATCACCCGCGAGGAATTCGTAGCTGTAGTCGAAGAAAATGGCTGCACGGCAGCCGTCTTCTCCAGCCGAAGATACACCCTGTCCGAGTTGAGGGATTGGGCCAGAACCTACTATCCCCACGAACAAAGAGTGATGCGAACCAGGATTTACTACCGATGAGCGCTGGTACGGCACCGGCCAGAAACCTTGCCTTCTGGGGCAGCGTCCTGGCCTTGATCGTCCTCTCCTATCTGTGGCGTCTGAGCGTGCTGGACGTCTTTCCGCTCAACTACGACGAGGGCATCCATCTGATCCTGGCCAGGCTGTGGGCGGCGGATTACACGCCTTACGAGGAGATATTTGTCAGCTACCCGCCGATTTTTATGTGGACCCTGGGCGTTCCCTGGAGGCTGTTCCAGCAGGCCGGCGCGCTGCAATTACTGATGGCTACCTACGCCATCAGCGGGGTGCTGGGCGTGGTCTACCTGGGCTGCGTTTATCACAGCCGGCTGGCCGGGCTTGCCGCCGGCGCGTTGCTATCCTTTACCCCCGCCTATTTTCAACCCTCGATCGCGATTATGGGTGAGGTGCCGGCCATCGGCCTGGCCGTGGTTGCGGTTGCTCTGGCCGAAAAATACCGTCGCGGCGGTTCGTGGAGATGGGCCGCCCTGACCGGGGCCGCGCTGGCCTTCGGCCTATCCTTGAAGCTGCTACCTTTCTACGCCGTCCCCCTGGTGGGCCTGATGGTCATCTCCCGGCACACCGCGGGTAGAGGGCTGCACGTCTCCCCGGTCTTGCTGCGCGACCTGGCGATTTTGGGAGCCAGTTTCCTGGCAGTTTTCCTCCTGCCGTTCTTTTTCTTTGATTTAACGGATCTGTACGACCAGGTCGTGGGGATGCGCCTGGTTTCGAGAGAGGCCGAACTCAATCCGTTTAAGTCCAACAACGAGACGATCACCAGCTTCGTATTCGGCAACCCGGGCCTGACCGCGCTGGCAATTTTCGGCCTGGTCTTCGTGATGGCCCGCCGCATCCGGCGCTATGGCTGGTTGGTGGCCTGGTTCGGGCTGGTCTGGGCCTCGATGTACATCCACGTCCCGTTGCGCAGCAAGCACCTGCCCATCTTTTTGCCGCCGCTGGCGGTATTTGCCGGTTTTGCGCTGAGTTATATACTTGAGTATTTAAGGACCGCGCGGCAGCATCCCTTCACTCTGCGCGCCACAACGATGGTCCTGGCCATCCTGGTCGTTTTGGGGATGTTTGCCTGGGAGGCGCCGGGGGTCATTGCCGGAAATAACGGACGCAACCTGAATGTTACCGAGAACGTGGAGCGGTTAAGAGCGATTGAATTCATCGATAAGATCGCGACCCCTGACGATTGCGTCATCGCCGACAACCCCGTGTTTTTGTACAGCACCCATCGATTGCCGCCGCCGCAACTTTCCGAAACGTCGCAAACGCGGATCGACACAGGTTACCTGACCTTGCAGGATGTGGTGAGCGCCATTGAAGCCTACCAATGTCACGTGGTCGCCGTGGTCACCCCGCGTTTTGGCGAATCGATACCGGGGCTGCCGGAGTGGCTGGCGGACCGCTACCTGGGCCTGTATCCCCAGGACGACACCTTCGTGTACTTTGGCTTGAAGGGCGCAGACGGTCGCCATTCGCCGCTGTCCGGCGGCGATTTCGGCGGGGTGGTGCGCCTGTACGGGCTTCAACTGGACGCGGGGCCCGGCCAGGAGAGCCGCGCCATCTCCCTGTTCTGGCAGTTAACAGCGCCGCTGGAGGACAGCTACATCGAGCGCGTTACCCTGCGCGATCCGGCCAGCGATGAGGAAATCTTTCAGATGTCTCGCCCGCCGTTTGAAGGGATGTTTCATCCCGAAGCCTGGCCCGTTGGCGAGCGGGTCAGAGACACGTTTTGGCTGAACTTACCGCCCGATTTACCGGCGGGCGAGTACGACCTGTACCTTTCATTGTGCATCTTGGGCAGCGAGCAATGTTTGCCTGTGGCAAACGAACCGGGGCAAACCGCCTTGTTCATCGCCCAACTTCAGAAGCATTGAGTAGCTGTCTGAAAAGCATTTGAAAGGGCAGGTGACCGGCACTTTTGCGGTGAAATTCGGGATTTTCGGCTCTATGCTATCCCTGGTTTGAACGTTTTTAAGTGCCGGTCACCTGAAACCTGATTTTTCAGACCGTCTCTGAGACACCTGGAGAAAATATGTGCGGCATTTGCGGCATCGTCAGCTCGAATAGTTCTCCACCCATCAAAGATGATATTCTTTGGAAAATGGTGCAAAGTATGAAGCATCGCGGGCCGGATGATGAAGGCATCTACAACAACGGCCATATCGGGCTGGGATCGTGCCGCCTGTCGATCATCGACCTGACCGGTGGCCGGCAGCCCATCGCCAACGAAGATGAATCGATGTGGATCGTGTTTAACGGCGAGATTTACAACTACCGTGAATTACGCACCTTTCTGCAAAAAAAGGGGCACACCTTTCGCACCCGGTCCGACACAGAGGTGATTCTGCATCTATACGAGCAGTTTGGCCCCGGTTGCGTCCACCACCTGAACGGCATTTTCGCTTTTGCCATCTGGGACAGTTCGCGCCAGGAAATCATCCTGGCCCGCGACCGGATGGGGATCAAGCCTGTGTACTACACAGAGGTCGCCAGCCAGCTCATTTTCGGCTCAGAGCTCAAGGTTCTTTTAACCCATCCCGATGTCAAGCGTGATATCGATTTAATCTCCTTGAACGAATACCTCTCTTTTGAGTATGTACCCTCACCTCGAACCATTCTGAACGGCATCCGGCGTTTGGAGCCGGGGCATCTGCTGCGCTACAACCAATACGGCATCCACCTTGAGAAATACTGGCACATGAGCATGGCTCCCAGCGAGAGCCATCCCCCGGTAGACTGGCGCGACTACGCCACGGCCCTGTATCAAACGCTACAAGACAGCGTCCGGCAAGAGATGGTCAGCGATGTACCCGTCGGCGTCTTGCTGAGCGGCGGCCTTGACTCCAGCGCGATTGCGGCCCTGATGACGCGCTCCTATCCCGGCACGGTTAGCAGCTTTTCCATCAAGTTTGAGGAAGGCTCCTTTGACGAGTCCGGCTACGCCCGGCTCGTGGCCGAACGCCTGGGCACCAACCACCAGGAATTGGTGCTAACCAGCAAAATGGCGGTTGAGATGGTGCCGAAGCTGGTGGATTTCCTGGATGAGCCCTTCGGGGACTCATCTTTGGTTCCCACCTATCTGCTGTCGCAATTTGCCAGAGAGCACGTGAAAGTTGTGCTGGGCGGCGATGGCGGAGACGAGCTGTTCGCGGGCTACCCGACCCTGGTTGCCCATCGGCTGATTGAATACTACGAGCGGATCATGCCCTGGCATCTCAGAACGTACCTCATCCCGAAAATGCTGGAGCTGATGCCGACCTCGTTCGACAATATCAGCCTCGATTTCAAAGTGCGCCGTTTTCTGGCGGGCCGAGGCATCCCCCTGCAAGCGCGCCACCACCGCTGGCTGGGCTCTTTCACCGATGAAGGCAAGAGCTCGTTGCTGCAAGACTGGTTCCGGCCGGTTCTGAGAGACACATACGCCCAGGCCCAGGTCCACGCCGGCGAATGCGATGCCACCCTGCCCCTGAACCAGATTCTGTACGTCGATATGAAGATGTACCTTGAGGGCGACATCCTGTACAAAGTGGACCGGGCCAGTATGGCTGCCTCCCTGGAAGTCCGGGTCCCTTTTCTGAATCGCGACGTGGTTCGCTTCGCCACGAGGCTGCCCCTGGAATTGAAACTGCGGCGGTTGACCAGCAAGTACCTGCTGAAGAAAAGTATGGAGCCTTTCCTGCCCCGCGAAATCATCAACCGCCCCAAGAAAGGCTTCAATATGCCGGTCGCCTACTGGCTCACCGGCGATTTGCGCGAACTGACCCTGGATATGCTCTCGGAGGCGCGCCTTGACCGGCAGGGCCTGTTCAACTACAGCTACGTCAAGCGCCTGCTGGACGAGCACTTCGCCCGGCAGCGGGACCATCGCAAAGAGCTGTGGACGCTGCTGATCTTCCAGCTGTGGTACGAGCGGTACCTGCAAGGGCCATCCAATGAAAAAGGAAATGTACAGCCACATCTACGGGCTAGAGCAAACCCACTGGTGGTACGTAGCCCGGCGTAAGATCATCTTCGACTGGGTTTTGCGGGTTCTGGCCGATTATTCCGCGCCGCAAATATTGGATGCCGGCTGCGGAACCGGATTCAACCTGGAACACCTGCGGGCCAACAACTACGCCAACGTAACCGGGCTTGATTTTTCCGGCGAAGCCCTGCGCTTCTGCCGCTCGCGGCATCTAACCGCTCTGGCTTGCGGCGACGCCACCCGGCCCCCGCTGCGATGCGAATCTTTCGAGGCCATTATGGCCCTGGATTTGATCGAGCATTTGCAGGATGACGTGTCGGCCCTGCGGGAGCTAAGCCGATTGCTCAGGCCCGGTGGGTCGTTGATTATCTTCACCCCGGCCTTCAACTTCCTGTGGGGGTTGCAGGACGAGGTCAGCCATCACTATCGACGCTACACCGCCGCCGACCTGCGACAAAAGCTGGAAACCGCCGGCCTGATGATCGACAAGTTGACCTATGCCAACATGCTCCTGTTCCCACTGATCTGGGCCGGGCGCCGCGTGCTCCGCTTCTCCGATAACAAGATCGACGGGGTCAGTGAAAACGACCTGCACCCGACCTGGAGCAATGGCTTCTTGCAGGCCATTTTTGCCGCAGAGCGGCCGTTATTGCGCTACCTCAACCTGCCTTTTGGCGTCTCGCTGTTTTGCATTGCCCGCAAACCCGCCGCCAGGAATTGAGGCAAACAGGCTGGTTGACTGACACTTTTAACATAGCTCACGGACGCGGTAGCGCACAGATGAACACGGATTTTCTATTATTTTTTGGTTAAATCTGTAAGGGTCAAGAACACTTTGAACACTTGGCGAACCTAAACTTGCCCGGC
>JBHHXL010000045.1:0-18711 GCA_046757065.1 Anaerolineae bacterium | reverse complement strand
CTGATCCTGGTTTACCTGGTGATCTTCCTGATCACTATGTCCAAGGGGACGATCAACGTCATCTTCCCGCCCTTCCTGGAAGCGCGAGCCTACATCATCAGCCAGATTGGGCTGCTGTCCTCGCTATTTGCCGTTTTTCAGCTCGCCGCCCGGCTGCCGGCGGGTGTCTTGTACACCCCACAGCGGGCGCGGCTGATTTTGAGCGGCGGCCTGCTGGTCCTGGGGACGACGGCTTTAGGCTTTACCGCCTTTGAGCCGGTGGCGCTCCTGGCGGCGATGATTGTTCTCAACGGCTTTGCCTTTGGCGTCATCACCACCGTGGCCCTGGCCCTGTCCATCGACGCCAAGCCGGCGGACTACCCCAGCGGGGCGATGATGGGCTGGTACACCTCGGCCATTGCTGCCGGCTACGCCGTCGGCCAGCCGGTGGGCGGTTTCCTGGCCGATCGATACGGTTTCTTCGCCGCTTTTGGGGGCACGGCCGTCTTTTCGCTGCTGGCGATCCTGATTATCTCCAGCCTGCCCGGCCTGGGGCAAACCGCCTCCCAGGCCGGCACAGAGCCAGCCCGGCGGCGAGGCTCCCGCTCCCGCTGGGGCCTGCGCTTCGACCCGCGCCAGATTCCGTCCGGCGTGCTGCTGGCGACGCTGATCGTCTTCTTCGTCAACCTGATGTTCCGTTCGCTGCACACCTTTTTTCCGCTCTACGCCCTGGCCGTCGGCCTCAGCCTGACCCAGATCGGCTTCTTGCGCAGTATGCTTTCGCTGTCCGCCGCCGCCGTGCGTCCCTTTTCTGGCAAACTCTTCCAGGTCATCCCCTACCGCCGGGTGACGCACCTGGCGATGGCCGCCGGGGCCGGGGCCGTCGTTCTGTCGCCGGCGATGACCGGCTCGATGGCATTGCTGGTCGTGCTCTTCGTGCTGATGGGGCTCAGCCGCGGCCTGGCCCGGGTGACCAGCGCCACGATGCTGGCCGAGAGCAGCGACCGGACCGAGGGGCATTGGGTTGGCGTCTGGTCCGGGGTGTACAACGCCGGCCTGGACCTGGGTTCCATCGCCGGCCCGGCCTTCGGCGGCTACCTGGCCTCGTTGCTGGGCATCCCCCGCATGCTGACGGTGGTGCCCGCCCTGGCCCTGGGAACGTACGCGGTCGTCAGCCTGACGGCCCGGCGCAAACGCCTGAAAGCCGCCGCGACGGTGGCGGTTGACTGAATAATTCTGGAGGATTGATAGCGATGTCCTATAAAGATTTGCGCGATTGGTTGCGCCAGGTAGACGAAATGGGAGAACTGCGCCACGTCAACGGGCCGACGCTAGACGAAGATGTGGGACACATCACCGAGATGTTGCAGCACACCGACGACGCCCCGGCGGCCCTGCTGGGCGGCATCGACGGCTACCCGCCCGGCTTCCGCATCCTGGTCAACGGCCTCAGCAAGCGCAGCCGCATCGCCCTGACGCTCGGCCTGCCGACCGACATCGGCCCCTTCGAGTTGATGGACCGCTGGATGGAGCTAAACACCAACGTCAAGCCTGTCCCGGTCCAGGAAGTGGAGGAGGGGCCGGTCCTGGAAAACGTCATGACCGGCGACGACGTGGACGCGACGATTTTCCCCACCCCCTTGTGGCACGAGCTGGACGGCGGGCGCTACATCGGTACCGGCTGCGTCAACGTCATCAAAGACCCGGACGGCGACTGGGTCAACCTGGGCACCTATCGCGGTATGATCCACGATAAGTCCCGGGTGGGCATCTACATCTCGCCGGGCAAGCACGGGCGCATCTTCCGGGACAAGTACTTCGAGCGGGGCCAGCCGATGCCCATTGCAATGGTCGTTGGCGGCGATCCGCTGCTGTTCATCGCCAGCTCGCTGGAATTGCCGGTCGGGATGAGCGAGTACGAGTTCGCCGGGGCAGTGCAGGGGGAACCGGCCCGCGTCATCCGGGGCCAATACACCGGGTTGCCCATCCCGGCCGAGGCCGAGATCGTTCTGGAGGGGTTCGTCGATCCGGTCGCCCGGCTGGAGGAAGGACCGTTCGGGGAGTGGACCGGCTACTATGCCAGTTCCCACCGGCCGGAGCCGTTCATCGACATCAAGGCCATTTACTACCGAAACGATCCCATTATGCTGGGCATCCCCCCCCAAAAACCACCCTACGAGGCCCACCGCTATCGCGTCTATCTGCGCTCGGCGATGCTCAAGAAGGCTCTGGTCGATGCCGGCGTGCCGGACGTGACGGCGGTCTGGTGCCACGGGGTGGGCGGCTGCCGCCTGCTGAACGTGGTGGCTATCAAGCAGCGCTATCCCGGCCACGCCCGCCAGGCCGGGCACGTGGCAGCGATGTGCCGGGTCGGGGCCTACCTGGGCCGGCTGGTGATCGTCGTCGATGACGACATCGACGTGACCGACCTGGGTGACGTGATGTGGGCCGTCTGCACCCGGGCCGATCCGGAGCGGTCGATTGATCTGATCAAGCGCGCCTGGAGCGGGCCGCTCGATCCGGCCATCCCCCCCGCCGAAAAGGGCTTCAATTCGCGGCTGATCATCGATGCCTGCCGCCCCTGGGAATGGCGCGATGAGTTCCCGCCGGCTATCGGCCCCAGCCCGGAGGTCAAGCGGGCCACGCGCCAGAAGTGGGGTCACCTCATAAGGTAGCGTCTTGCTTCAACTCATCAAACTCTTCGCCGTCATTATGCTGGTCACCAGCAGCGAAGGCGGTTTGAACACCACCTTCCCCCCGTACCTGGAGGCGCTGGGCCTGCCGGTGGGCCGGATCGGTTTTATCGTCTCCCTGTTCGGCGTTACCCAACTGGCGGCCCGCCTGCCTTCCGGCGCGGCCTACGTTGGGCACAGAGCCAGGGTGCTGCTGGGCGGCGCGCTGGCTTTGCTGGCCCTGGGCACGGCCGGCTTCGCCTACGACGGCGGCGCGTTTTACGTGCTGGCCCTGACCCTGCTGCACGGATTTGCCTTCGGCGCGGTGACGACCATTATGCTGGCCCTGGTCATCGAGATCAAGCCGCCGGGCGTTTCCCACGGGGCAACGATGGGCTGGTACACCGCCGCCATTTCCGCCGGCTACGCCGTTGGCAATTCACTGGGCGGATTCCTGGCCGACCGGCTGGGCTTTCAGACCGGGTTCGTCATCATCGGTCTGTTCCCGCTGCTGGCGATCCTGGCGGCCAGCCTGCTGCAACGACCTGCCCCACCCCCCGCCGGGGGCGACGCAGCGCCGGCAGCTGCCGCGCCGCGCGAAAAGCGCGGCTTCGGACGGCCCGACCTGAGCGGGCTGACTCCGACCATTTTGCTGGCGGCGCTGGTAGCCCTCTACATCAACTTCCTGGATGATGCGGTTGGCACCTTCTTCCCCTTGTTCGGGTTGAGCATCGGCCTCAGCCTGACCACGATCGGCGCTTTGCGCAGCGCCAAATCGTTGACCGCAACCGGCATCCGCCCGGTTTCAGGCTTCTTTTTCAAGTTCGTGAACTACCGGCTGCTTAACAATACAGCCATTGTGGTCTGGTCGGTCGTCGTCTTTTTGTTCCCCGATATGCGGCTGGGCTGGCTTTTCTTGCTGGGGTTCGTAGTGATCGGGCTTAGCCGGGGCCTGATCCGGGTCACCAGCGCCACCATGGTCGCTGAGGAGAAAAGCAGGCGACCGGCCGGACTGGGGCTGGCTTCGGGCGTTTATAACGCCGGCCTGGACCTGGGCGCCTTTGCCGGGCCAATCGCCGGGGGCCTGCTGGCCGCAGCGATGGGGATTCCGGCTATGTTCCGCCTGGTGCCGGCAGGTTTGTTGATCGCCTATCTTCTGGCGGCCTTTCTGGTGACTCAGGCTGAAAAGCGCGCGACCTCGGCTCAGGCTGTTTCCTGAGACGAGCGCTAAGCCGGGGCCTGGGCCTGGCGCACATCGCGGATGAACCGGGCCGGCACCCCGGCGACCAGGGCAAAGTCCGGCACATCGCGGGTGACCACCGCACCGGCGGCCACCAATGCCCCCTGCCCGATGGTCACCCCGCAGATGATGGTCGCGTTAGCGCCGATGTTGGCCCCCTGCTTGACCAGAGTCGATACCACCTGCCAGTCATCCGCCGCTTTCAAGCTCCCGTCGGGGTTGACGGCGGCGGGATACAGGTCGTTGGTAAAGCAGGCGTGGGGACCAACGAAGACGCCATCCTCAAGCGTCACCCCGGACGGGATGAAGGCAAACGACTGTATCTTCACATCTGAACCGATCACGACGCCCCGCTGGATTTCAACAAACGCGCCGATTTTGGTCCTGTCGCCGATCCGGCAGCCATATAAATTGACCAGATCGGGCTGGTAAATCACTACATCTTTTCCCAATTGCACGTCGTTGGTGATCATCCGTAATTTCCTTTCAAATCGCACTCAACTCGGTAAATCTGGAGCGTTTGCCGGGCGGTCCGCGCCCAGGAAAACGTTTCCGCCTGCCGGCGACCCCGTCCTGCCAGGTCAGCCCGCAAGGCGGGGTCGGCCAGCGCCCGGCGGATCGTCCCGGCCAGCGCCTGGGGATCGGCCGGATCGAAAAACAGGGCGGCCTGCCCGGCCACCTCCGGCAGGCTAGAAGTTCTGGCGCAAACGACCGGCGCGCCGCAGGCCATCGCCTCCAGGACCGGCAGGCCAAAGCCTTCGTACTCGGAGGGGAAGACGAACAGGGTCGCTCCGCTGTAAAGGGCGGGCAGGTCATCCTCCGGGACCGGCCCCAGAAAGCGGACGGCCTGCCCCAGGTCCAGCGCCTCGGCCCGCTGCCGGGCCTGCGGGTAGCGCGGGTCCCAAACCCCGGCGATCAGCAGCGGCAGCGGTTGCGGCTGGACGAGCTGCCAGGCCTCCACCAGCCGCGCCAGGTTCTTGTGGGGCTTGTTGGAACCCAGGTAGAGAACGTACTGTTGCGGCAGGTCCAGCCGGTCGCGCAGCGCGCCGACAGCCGCCGGCCCGGCCGGACGAAAAGTGGGATCGGCAGCCAGGGGAATGACGGCGATGCGCTCCGGCGGCAATCCCAGAAAATGCTGAAGGTCATCCGCCGTGGCCTGTGAATCGACGATGAGGCGGCGGGCGGCGCGGCTGGCCAGGCGCACCGCCAGGGCCGACACCAGCCGCCGCAGCGGCGTGAAGTAGTGCGGGTAGCGCAACGGGATCAAATCGTGAACGGTGACCAGGCTGGGAACGCCCGGACGGTAGGGCATCAAGTGATACGGGCTGTGATAGACGGCAGCCTCCAGATGGCGCAGAAGCCGGGGCAGAAGCCATTGCTGGCGCAGGGAGAAGGGGGAGCGGGGCACATCAATGACCGGGGACGCCTCTCCGGCCAGGGCCTCGACGTTCCAGCGAGACGTTGCCCCAGGATCGCGCAGCAGCAGCAATTGCTCAGCCTCGTCCAGGCGCGGGATCAGGGCCCGGGCCAGATTGACGGCATAGCGCCCGATGCCGGGGAAATGGTCGGTCGCGCTGCGGAGGTCTAGCACGTAGCGCACGCTTTTCATCGGATGCAAACGGAACCTGGCACAAGACAGCCCTCAACGGCTTGTGTCCCCGCCGGCGCGGTTCGTCGGCGGGGGGATGGCGATCACGTTCTCGTAGTTGACGGCCCGGTCGGCCAGCGGCAGCAGGCGATCGCGGCGCAGGGCGTGAGGCGTGTATCCCAGTTTTCGAAGCTGGCCCAGGATTTTTTCCGGGGTGTCGCCAAACATCTGCTCGCCCTGGCGGTTGATCTCAACGATCAGCAGCGGCCGGAAGCGGGCCAGCACCCGCCGGGCCCCGCGCAGGACCAATCCCTCCGCCCCTTCGACATCGATCTTGATGACATCCACCCTTGGCAGGTTGGCCTCCTGCGCCACCTTATCAAGCGCGGTCACATCCACTTCAATGCTCGAACTCCCCCGCCCATTCGTAAGACGTAAACCGCTGCTGAACCCATCCTCTGACAGAGCGAACTGCATCCGCCCCGCCGACTCCCCGGCCGCGCCCGGAATGATGGTCACGTTCGGCAACCGGTTGCGGGCGACGTTGGCGCTCAGGCGCTGGCGGGACTCCGGGTGAGGCTCGAAGGCGATCACCTGGCCCGCTGAGGCGTACTTGGCAGCCAACAACGTATATTGCCCGATGTAAGCCCCAACATCCAGGATCACGCTGTCCGGTTCGAGCGCCCGGAGGAAGAAACGAGCCAACGGCGCTTCGTAAAAGCCCAGGCAGTAGATGTTGTAGTCCACCCAGATCCGCAACCGCAGCGAGATCGACAGGGTCCGATCCAGGCTGGCCTCGACCTCGATGTCTGGCACAGGCAATCTTTGGTAAAGCCACAAGGCCAGCCGGTAGCTGCCGCGCTGAAGCGGGCTGTGGAGGGCGTACCAGCGCATCGCCCGCAGCCAGAGAGGGGTGTTCATCACGCGCTTTCCTCCAAGACCCGCCGGTAGACGCGCAGCGTTTCCTCAGCGGTGCGTTGCCAGGTGAACAGCCGGGCGCGGGCCAGGCCGCGTTGGCGCAACCCGGCGGCCAGGTCCGGCTCCGTCAGCAGACGGACGATGGCCCCGGCAATGGCTTCGGGGGAACGAGGGTCGGCCAGGAGCGCGGCATCGCCCACAACTTCGGGTAAACTGGTGACGTTGCTGGTCACGACCGGGGTTCCGCAAGCCATCGCCTCCAGGGCCGGCATTCCAAATCCCTCATACAGGGAAGGGAAAACAAACAAATCGGCGGCGTTATAAAGGAGCGCCAGCTCTTGATTGGAACAGCCTCCAACAAAATGCACGACTGATTCCAGCGCAAGTTCCTGGACGAGCTCCTGCTGCGACGGTGTCGGCTGCCCGCCAACCTGGACCAGGGTTGCCGGCAGACCCTGCTTTCGCACTAGAGCCAGGGCGCGGAGCAGATTCGAGATATTCTTGCGCGGTTGGGCGTGTCCGACGTGAAGCAGCAACCAGCCGCCTTCCGGGCAAAAACGATGCCGGGTGCCGACCTGCTTTTCTGGTGGCAGCACCTGGAAATGACTTGAAACAGCCATTGGAATCACTTGCAGCGTCTCCGGCGCAGCGGGCAAATGTTGGCGTGCTTCACCTGCTGTGAAGGTAGAATTCACAATAACGTGCCGGGCGCGTTGCACCCCTCTCCAGGCCCATCGCCAGGCCAGACCGGACAAACCAAGTCGGCGGCCCGGAAAACGCAAGGGGGCCACATCGTGAATGGTGACGATCGTCCGCTCCAGGTCGAGGGCAAAGAGCAAATGTCCATAGGAATGATCAATGACGTGGTTGAGACTCCCTTGTTGGTTACGAGCCCACAGAGGGTACCACAGCAGACGCGCCAGAATCTGTCCGTATATTCCCGGCCACGGTGACGGCGGCAAGGGCATCGTAACTTCCCAACCGGGGGGGATGACCGGTTGCAAAGCCGCCTGCAAGGCATTGGCATAGCGGTCCATACTGTGCGAGCCTTCAGCGGGATGGTTGGGATAGAGGGTTACTTGCATAACAAGATTTCGCGCCAGAAGGCTGCCGTACGCCCGGCAATATATTGATCGGTATAATTGCTCAACACGCGCTCCCGCCCGCGCTCACCCAGCGTCTTTCTCAACGACACATCTTTTTGCAACAGGCGTAGCTGCTGCGCCAGAAGATCGGCGCGGCCTTCCGGGAAAATCAGGCCCGCATCGCCGATAACTTCCGGGATCGCGCCTGAATCTGAACCAACCACGGGCACGCCACAGGCCATCGCCTCGATCAACACGTGGCCGAATTGCTCTTTCCAGGATGGCGTCGTTTGTGAAGGGAGCACGAGCACGTCCATCGCACTCAAGTAACGGGGCACCTCGACATGCGGCACGGTATCTATCCAAACCAGGCGTTGGCCGAGGCCACATTTCCGGGCCTCTTGCTCCAATGAAGCTTTCAAAGGGCCGCGCCCGACAATTAACCACCGCCACTCGCAATCTAACTGGCTCAATGCTTCTAGCAGGAGCATCAACCCTTTCTCTGGAACGAGACGCCCGGCATAACCCACTGTGAACGCGGCCACCCCAAGCGACCTTCTGATCTCCTCCCCATGCTGAGGGCTGAAATGATCTGGGTCCACTCCCAACTGGGGAATCACGACCAGAGGCTTCTGGAAACCCGCATCCTGCAAAAGTGTCGCTGCTTCCGAATTGCCGGCAATTGCGCCATCGGCAAGCCTGAGGGCCAGACGACGAACCCAGGCAAAGGGAGGTGGAAAGCCGGCGCTCAGATTCTCCCAGGTAAAGAAGATGGTCCGATAGTTCAGGAACAACTTAAAGAAAAGGACTTCTAGCAGGGCCAATGACGAGGGTTCTTCATCCACCTGGATTAACTGAGGTCTGGCCCGCCATAGCGCCCGCCACAGAGGCAATGGGGCGAACACGAACCCGGACAGGCGGTCTGTCAGCCAGGTAGGAACCACACGATGCGGCCAACGATCAGACCGCTCCACGGGATAGACCCGCAAGACGTGCCGCCTTTGGCCAGGGGTGATCAGGGTCAATTCCATCTCATCCGGTAAATAGCGCCACTTGGCCCGGTTTGCCCGCAGGAGATAGGTCCGTCCGACCACGGCCACGCGCATTTATTTCAGGACCTCGAGCGTCACGTAAAGATCGCGGGCGGGCAGTAGAAAGGTTAGATACATTTCGTAGAAATCGGGCCAGCGGTTCGCCAGCCATTGGAGCCCCAACAGGCGAAAAGGGCGACCAAAATCGATCAGCGCCCGGCGGCGGCGAAAACGAGCCTGCGTATAAAAACCAGGGATCGGGTGCCGAATCTGGAAGGCTCTATCCCAGAATGTCAGGGTTGGCTGCACAGATTCCCCGGTGAAGTAATCAAACGAGCGCCAGGCCAGGTGGCGCAGGTGGGTGGGGTCGGTAAAGCTGTAGCGGTTCGAGAAGTGCGGCGTAACGATTTCTACCACCGCGCCGGCCTTGCTGACCCGGTGCACCTCCTCAAAGAAAGCGATCATATCCACAACGTGCTCAACAATATGGCGGCAGACCACCCGCTCGAAGCTATTATCCCTGAATGGCCACGGCTGGTGATCCACATCGACCAGCACATCGGCCTCGGTGAAGGGGTTGTTATCCAGCCCGATGGCTCCCGGCGTTTTGGCCTGCCCGCAACCGACATCAAGAATTCTCATATTTGCGTTAATGGGCGATAAGAACGCCCAACAGTCCAGTAGTAATAGATTCGTCCTGTTATGTCTGCCCAGCGGCTGATGACCAGAAGACCCCAGAAGCAGAAAAACTCCATCTGCCCACCACCAAACATTTCCCGAAAATTACGCCAGTCCTGCCAAGCACGTGCAATATTTAGGAAAGGTACAAAACGACGAATCCCAAGACTATCTGCCTTAATATCTGCCAGGATTGAGCCACATCCCCTACGAAAACGCATTCTTAGGTAAGAACAAAGTGTGTGTACTTTTAGATGTTCCACGCTTAAACTTGGGTCTCGAACAAGAACATATCCCGCTCGATTAATTCTTCGAGCGAATTCTGGGTCGGCACCGGTCAAAAATTGTTCATCAAAAAAACCTATTTCTTCAAATACTACCCGACGAACGCTCATATTACTTGTTGCCAGGCCTTCCCAATCGGAGACTCTTGTTATCCTTTTTAGACCCCGATATTCGTCAGCATAATGGGCTATTTCTACCTTATCAAAAAAATTAGGCAAACGGGGGGTCTGGGGTCCGCCCACTGCACCTATGATCTGATCGTCATAATACTCCAAATGTCTTTGTAACCAGTTGGTGGGAGGAACGCAATCATCGTCGGTAAATGCGATAATATCTCCCCTCGCTTCTTGAATCGCACAGTTGCGAGCCGCCGCCGGCCCCCGGTTGATCTCCTGGCGGAGATAGCGCACCTGCGGGAACTCGTCGCGGACCAAATCCTCGGTGCCGTCTGATGAAGCATCATCCACCACGATAACTTCATAATCCGGGTAATCTTGATTCATTGCGGCAGCCAAACAACGACGAAGGGTTTCTTGACGATTGCGGGTAGGAATAACTATAGAGAATTTCATCAATGCTGAAACCCCTCCCGATTAAGTCGACGCCAATCTAACATTTCACCCTTACGAGCCAGAATATAAACCCCATTTGCAGCATAATGCGCCCAAGACCCTTGCCCCCAGCGTCGATCCATCTTAAGAACGAACCTATACCAGGCATGGTTCAAACCAAATAGCATGAGACCCCTCCGGATCGCGTGTACAACTCGTGGGATGCGAATCCAGCCGCCTCGATAAATCACCCGCTCAGCTGAAAATCCGGCTACTGCCAACAATCGTAGAATAGACTTTGGCGAGTGAATTCGAATATGATACGAAGCAGCGTCACTAAAGAAAGGCACGGTCACAATAAGACCTCCATCATCTTTCAAAACACGAAAGGCTTCTCGAAGTGCAACCCAATCCTCCACGAGATGCTCCAGAACCTCCGGCAAAAGAACGATGTCGAAAGAACCGGTGGAAAAGGGAAAACTGGTGCTGGCATCTCCAATAAGCATATTGGGTAGATGGTGCTGGGGAGCTATATCCAAGTTAACCACATACTTACCACACCGTGCCAACATATAATAGTCTCGCCCCCAAGAGGGGCCGACATTGAGAACAGTATGAGCCTCGTTCGCAAGATCGGCAATTATATGAGCTGCTTCATATTCGCGAATGTCGTTCTGCCACTTTGGTTGCCTGGAATTAATCACGCCTTACCTCGATGCAAGTTGACTCAACAACTGCTGTTTGAGCCAGACCGTTCTACCTTGAAGCTCACTCCAGCCGGCACTCCCCCCAAATGTGTGCCTGGAGGTTGGGATAAGTCGAAAGCTGACGGCAATGTGTTTCTAAATATTGACGAATCGAAGATGCATACGCTTCTGTGTATTGGTTTTCCGCTATCGTGATGACCCGGACGGTACCCTCCCGGATTTTGGCGATCATTTCCTCCTCCGTCTCGAGGGAATGGTTGACGCCCAGCAGGTAAACATCTTGTCCCGGCGGGTAGCGATGGGCAAAGAAGTAATACTGAGGCTCTGCGGCGGCAACTAAGATAGGTTCCCCTACCCCCGTCATAGCCTCCAACTCCTGGCCAACTTTGATCTGCTGGAAAAGGATACCGTGGCTAAAAGCCGCCATTGTTGGAAAAAGCGTCTGGATCCAAAGCGGGGTCAACAGGAGGAAGACCAGGGCGTGGCGAACCTGAGGTCCGGCTCCCTGCCGCAGCCACCGAAATCCCAGCGCCGCCAGAATAGCGCCCATCGGAAGAATCGCCAGAGCCGAATGAAGCGTCGGGCGCACAAAACTCGACGCCCAGGTGAGAACCAGCAAGCCGGTCAGGAAATAGACCTCCCTTCGGCGAGAAAAAGCAAAAGGCAGCACCGCCGCAACCCACATCGTCGGCGCGGCCAGCAAGACGTTGAAATTGCCCTTAACCATATCTCTGATGCTCCCAATGGGCAAGCGGGTCAGATTCACGATCGCTATTTGCTGCCAGGCCTCCTGCCCCAATCTCTCAGCCCATAACCAGACGCCAACAGCTAAAACAGGGAATAGGGCGGCCCCAAGTGACAGTAGACCAGCCTTCCAGCCCCTGGTTGCAATGATATAGCCGATGAAAACAGGAAGCAAGATGGCTGCCGGTTGCTTGGCCCAAATCGCCAACCCTAAAACGAAGCCGACCAAAACCGGCGCGCGTTCTTGAAGCGAGAAGATGGAAACAAGCGCAACTGCCACGCACAAAGCCACCAGGGTCTCTGTCACCGGCGTGTAGCCCTGGTAGATGATCCAACCGAGTAAACTGAACACCGCCCCCAACCATTGAGCCTCTCGATCCCCGCCAAGCTTCCGCAACGAAAGCGCGGTCAAAAGAGCCAGGCTGAGGGCCAACAGAAGTAGAAACACCTTGATCCCCCAAATCGACCGGCCGCTAAGGCCCAGGAGCAGGGCAAAAACATAATACAAGCCCGGCGGTTTGTGGTCGAAGAAATCCCGGTAAGGAATTTTCCCGTCCAAAATGCCGCTGGCAATCGTCAAAAAAGCGCCGCCGTCTCGATCCACGGCGAAAAAGAGCGTCGTTAGAACCACCGGGGCAAGGATGAGGATATTCACCCCAACCAGAACAGTTCGGTTTATCCTGTTGCGATTTGCTCGATTAGTTGCTGGCATATCTGAGCTAACCGGTTCTCGTGCCTCTGCCACGTATACGTCTCCGCCTGCTCTCGCGCCGCGCAGCTCATTTCCCGGCGAAACCGCTCATCGGCGCGAAGTTGTTCCAAAGCCTCTGCAATGGCTCCTCCATCTCTTATCGGGACGAGGTTGCCGTCTATACCATCCCGCACCACCGAGCCGGCATTGGGCGTTGTGACCACCGGCAGACCGCAGGCCAGGGCCTCGTAGGTGACCAGGGCGCTGCCCTCCTCAAGGGTCGGGAACACAAAAACATCGGCCTGTTGGTACAGAGCAACCGGATCGGCGACGTACCCGACCACCTTGACCCCCTCCATTCTGTTCCAACGATCGAAGAAGGGCTGGAAACCGCCCTCGACCCGCCCGGCCAGCCACAGCTCGGCGTCGCGCCAGCCCAATCGTCGCCAGGCTTCGAGCAGATAGGGGATTCCTTTTCGAAACCCAATCTGGCCCACGAACAAAACTCGGAAGGGTCCGGCAGACCGGTCGGCCGCCGGACAAAAGCGCCGGATGTCGGCTCCAAACGGGATTTTCAGCAACCGCCTCTCCGGGAAACCCTCGGTTAAAAACGTCCGCCGCACAAAGTCGGATGGAATCAGAACGTAGTCGGCTGCCTCAAATTCGGCGAGGGTCCGCCCCAAGGCCACGTCGAGGCTCCGAAACTTCAGCCCCCAACGGGACATCTCCTCCTGCAGGATTCGAGCCTGATGCAGGGGATAGGTCGAGGCGTGATTGACCACGGTGATCATCCCCAGCTCCTTGGCGCGTTGCATTGAACGCAGGCCGTAATTGCTCCAGACGTAGAACAGGTCACCCGGGGCCAGTTTCGTCCGGCTCCAGGCATCGTAGAGCAAGCTGTTGGCGTACCACAACCACTTCGAGGCATCGTAGGTAGCCAACTTGCGCAGGACTCTACTGGGCAGGCCGACCGAGCGGATTTTGCTGGCGGGAATATCGGTCGGTCGAAACGAGCCGCACAGCAGACGATGTAACATTTTGTGCCGGTGCAGACCGCGCGCACCGTGATAGGCGGTCGTGCCGATACCGCCCCCGGCAAACCTGGCCCCGATGGAATAAACAACCTTCATGATCGGACTTGCCCCCGAGCCTGCCACGCCTGCCACACCCAGCGCAGGCCCCGGAGGTAATCTCCCCGTTCCACGAGCAGCAGAAACCCGCCAAAAAGCGCGAGAAACGCAGCCAGTTTGACCAGAAGCGCCTCCCACGAGGGCGCAGCGAAGGACCTTTCCACCCCAAAACCGGCCCCCCAGGCCAGAACCAGCGCCACGCCCGGCCAGAGCGCCAGGCGGGTCAGCGAAAAATCTACAATCTGCCTGGCCGGCCGGTAGAGCCACCAGGCTCCGACCAGCAGCATGCCGTTGGCGGCCAGGGCTACGCCGTTGATACCCCACAGGCTCGCCCCCAGCACGACGGCCGGGATGAAAAACCCGGTCTGCACCCACTGAACCTTCTGCAGGCGGCGCGGCTGCCCAACAGCCATAACGAGATTGCCCGCCAGCATCAGCACAGGGTCCAGCATAATGTAAACTAACATCAAGCGGAAGGTCCACAGCATCGGTTGCCACTTGTCTCCGATGACGAATTGGATGAACTCCGGCATCACCAGCGCGGACACCCCGGCCACCAGGAAACCGGTGCGGATGATCAGATGGGCCGAGCGGTAAAAGGCTTGCGAAAGCCGGGTACGATTCCCCTGAAGCCGGGCAAAGATCGGCGTAAAAACCGACACCAGCGGGTTGGCAAACACGCGCCGGGGATAGCGGGCGTAGTCGTAGGCCCTCGAATAATAGCCCAGGGGTATCTGCCCCAAGGCCGTCCCCGTCCAGAAATCGTCAAACTTATCCGTCAGGTACGACAGGTTAGTCACCACCCAGGTCGCTTTGCCAAAGTTCCAAAGCCAGCGTCCCTTTTCTCTATCCCAACCGGGTCTGGGCCACCACTGCCGGAAGGGCCCCCAGGTCAGCACGAAGCGCGTCCCCAGGCCGCTCACCTGCTCGGCGACCAGGGCCCATACCCCCCAACCTGTCCAGGCCAGGTACGGGGCGACCCCGGTCATAACGACGGAAGCGACAACATCCGTGGCCGCCAGCGAGGAAAAGGCCAGGTTTTTACGCAGCAACGTCTCCTGGACCTGGCTCAGGTTGGACAGGAAATAGGCCAGAATCAGCCAGGGCAGCACCGCCCCCAGGCCGGGCACATTGGGGTACATAAACTGGATCAGCGGCGACGCCAGGAGTAAAGCGCCAAAGGCCACAATATCAACCCCCATACGGGCGGTGAAATACGTCCTCAAAAAAGCTTCATCCGCGTCCTGGCGATGGATGAGAGCCATATCGAACCCCAGGCCCCGCAGGCGACTGACCAGGCCGATGTAAAACAAAGCTAAAGCCACCAGCCCAAAATGCTCCGGTAAGAGCAGCCGGGCCAGGAGAACGGACCGGGCAAAGCCCAACGTGAGGGTGATCGTCGACGCGCCAATGCTGACAAACGACCCGCGCACCGCCTGCGCCCCGATCCCCGGGCCGGGCGGAGGAGCAGGCGTCCGCTCGACCTCGCTCTCGGCAGAGGGCCCGGACCGCATCACCGGCCTGCCCGCTCACCGGCGGCGGCGCGAACTCCGTCCGCCGGTGCGCCCAGCACCTCATCGTAGACGGCCATCACCTCGGCGGCGACGCGCTGAATGGTAAATCTTTCGGCCACGCGCCTTTGAGCGGCCTCCCCCATCCTGTGGCGCAGCGCCTCGTCGTTCAACAGACCGGCCACGGCCTGGGCCAGGGCCGCCTGATCGTAAGGCCGGACCAACAGGCCGGTCTGGCCATCGACCACGATCTCCGGCAGCGCGCCGTGGGCATAGGCCACCACCGGCCTGGCCAGGGCCATAGCCTCGATGTTGACCAGGCCAAAGGGCTCCGGCCGGCCACAATGGACCAGCACATCCAGCGCAGCATAGGCGGGGCGCGGATCGTCCAGATGGCCGGTGAAACAGGTGCGCTGGGCGATCCCCAAATCGCGGGCCAGTTGCTGCAAGCGGGCCGGGTAAGCATCATCGTCGTCGAAGATCGCGCCCCCGATCACGATGATCCAGGCCTCAGCAATGGAATCTTTCAGCAGGGCCATCGCCTGCAAGAAATCGACCTGTCCCTTCCAGGGCCGCAGGCGACCGGCGATCCCAACCAGGGGCGCCTCGGGCGGGATCGCGTAGTCGGCTCGAAACTTGCGGCCTGCGGGGGAAAAGTTACGATACGCCTCCAGATTGAGGCCGTTATGAACGACGCGCAGCTTCGGACTGGCCGGCAGCTGGGCCGCCACGGCCTCCGAGTTGGCAATGACAACCTTGCTCAAAGCCAGCAACGCCCTTTTTACCCAACGATCCGCCCAGGTCCACCTGGGTTTGCTCTCACTCAACCAAAAATCGCGTATATGCCAGACGAAAGGCAGCCCGGCCATCTTGGCCGCTAATGCACCGTAGAAGCTCGCTCGAACCGTGTTGCCGTGTACCAATCCAACCCGGCGACTCTGAGCCAACTTCGCCAGTCTTCTTGCCCCCCGCCACAGATCAACAAGCGATCGGGGATTGCGGCGCAGACGCGGAAAGGGCATCTCCACCACCGGAATTTTCGCCCCACGAGCGGCCTCGGCTACAGCGCTGCCTCCGCAGGCCAGGACAGGTTGGTGGCGAGCAGACTCCAACTGTTGCATTAAACTCAGCAAACTGGTTTCAGCGCCGCCCAAGGCTAAGGCATGATCGACGAAGAGGATGGGTTTCGTCATAGGGATCATTGTAGCATAGAAAAAATGGATTGTCAGCCAGCGTACCAAGATTTAAGCACCAGGGGATGCCTGATTCAAACCCTTATTCATACAAAGTTCTTAGCAATCGTTCTCCATCAGCAACGCCGGTTCGGGGAGCTTGAACTGGACGGCCAGCGAGAACATCCCCTGGCTGAGCCTGAGCAGCACCTCCGGCACGGACGGGTAAGAAACGGGTTGATCCTGGTGTCAAGAGGGTATGCCCACCGAGACCGAATCCCGAACCAGGTCGATCCGCCTCGTATTCGTCCTGCTGGCCGGCCTGACGCTGGCCTGCGCGCTGGCCGTTCCATCCTCCCCGCCGGCCAGCCCAACCCCGTCGCTGGCCACCCTTTTCCCTGTTGAGGAATCGAGCAGGCCCATCGAGCGCCGACCGTCTGCCGCCATCGCCACTCCAGACCCGCTCGAACCCATCTCGCTGCCGATCTCGATTTACATCCTGGATGACGAGGCGGGCACGCTCTCCAGCGCCCGCACCGCCGGGCAATTGGACGAGGTTTACACCAGGGTCAACGCTATCTGGGGCCAGGCGGGCATCGTCCTGGAGGTGCGGACCATCAGCCGGGTCAATGTTCCTCATCGCCATATCCAGGGCGTTGCCAGCGGCGAGTTTCGGCCTTTTCTCGGCGCGGCCGAGGTCGAGATTCCCATCCCGGACCCGTCGTTGCTAAACGCTTTCTACGCCCAAAACATCGGGGGGCCGAACGGCATCAATCCCTTTGGGTTGCGGGTGTTCTTCGTCACCGACCAGCCGTCGGTTCATTCGGAGCGAGTTTCGGCCCACGAGATCGGTCACATCCTCGGCCTGCACCACACCCTGGATGACCCCGGCCGGCTGATGTTTCCGGGCACAAACGGCATGACCCTGACCGCTGAGGAGATCGCCGTGGCCCGTTACGTGGCCCAGGGGTTGCTGGCCGGCGTGCGCTGATGGCCGGTGCTCGAAAGTTGTAACGTCTCCACCTGCTCCGAGGTAATCTTGAAGCGAATGTTCACGGCGGCCAGCTCATCGACCAGGCGCTTGAATGCTTCTCCGGTCACCAGCTTCTCTGGCGAGTAAAGGCCGGGCGCGGGCATCAACGCGCCGTGGGCGATCATCCGGGCGACGATGGCCCCGGTGAAAGCGGTCGTGCGGGCCATCGAGGTGAACCCCAAAGCTTCGTCGTAGAAATCAACCATATCGCATTGGTAGCGCAGCGGATGGCCTGCCCGCTCGCCCTTAACCTCCACCCGAAAAACGGTGATGTCCCGATCCCCCTGGGCCGGGTCCATTTTGAGGCGGGGATAGAGCACGGCATCGAGCAGGCGCTTGGGCGCAACCGGAACGCCGTCCACCATCACCGGCTCCAGGCTCAACAGGCCCAATTCCTTGAGCCAGGACATTTTGGCCGCGTAACCGGGCCAGCGAACCGTCTTTTGCGTGCCCAGGCGCAACCCCTCCAGCGCCGGCAGGTCCAGCAGCCAGGGCATAAACCCCTCGTGCCAGGCTTCGCACTCCCCGACCCCTTCCACCGTCATCGGCTCCGCCCCGGAATAACGCGGCACGGCCTGCAACGCGCCATCCTCAACAATGCAGGCATCGCGCTCGCGAACGGGTAACTGGCGCCCGCCGAAGACGATCTTGTAACCCAGCGGCGAGGTCGGGTTGGCCGGGATGCCGCCGCACTTGATGTGGACTTCATCGACCCGGTCCAGCTTCTCGGCCAGGTAGCGGGTGACGATCTCGGTCAGGCCGGGCTCCAGGCCGCAACCGGTCACCACCAGGCCCCCGGCGGCTTCGGCTTCCGCCGCCAGTTGGGCTCGCTGATCCTCGGCCAGCAGGCTAAGATCGACCAGGGGCAGGCCGGCCCGCAAGGCCGCCTGCGCGGCCAGCGCGCTCACCGGCCGGGGCAGGGCAGCGATAACCGCATCCCCACCGGCCAGGGCGCGTGCGGCCCCCTCCGGATCGCTCAGGTCAAGAACGACCGCATCTAACTTTTCAGCGCCCGCCAAACCTGATAAGGCCGCCAGGCAGGCATCCAGGCGGGCCTGGCTCACGTCGCAGATGGTGACTTGTTTCACCTCGGGGTCCGACATCGCGTTGAAGGCCGCCGCCGGGCCCATCAAGCCACTGCCTAAGATGATGATTCGCATAGGGGTTAATCCTCCAACCGCCAAATCTCTATCCGCAGGTGACCGATGGCCGTTCATCAGCGGATGGCTCCGCCCAGCGGATGAGCGGATAACCTCCGCGCAAGAGGTCATCCGTTTATCCGCTACTATCCGCTGATGACTCACCTCCGTTGCCCAGACGGCCGCCACAAATAACGACCGATACGGTCCTGCCAACCATCCAACTTCCGGGGCGGCAGAATGCGACGATATTCCAGCCGGCTGCGGCCAAAGCCGAGCAGCAACCCCACGCGAAGGCCGGTAGCAGCCAGATAGCCGATCACCTGGGCAACATCTTCATCGGTCAACATATGCGAGAAGGCCTTGTCCTCAACGACAACACATTCTTCGACCAGGTGATCTATGTACAATCGCCCGAGCCAGACGTCACCATCGTAGATTTCAAGGTGATGTTCTTCAGACACGGCCAGACCAGCCGCAAGCATCTCAGCCGTCAGCGCTCGCTTGTAATGCTCCTCTCTCAATCCTGGCCCCAGCCGGTTATGCACGCGCATTGC
>JBHHXL010000044.1:0-18901 GCA_046757065.1 Anaerolineae bacterium | reverse complement strand
CGAGCCAGCCCCGGCCGGCCAACCCACTTAAGCGGTTGTCCAGAAATTACCTGACACATTTTTGCAAAATGTTTCTTGGGAGAGGAAACCGGCATGGAAATTCTCACCGCCACAAAAGTGACGAAACGTTTTGGGGGGTTGGTCGCCGTCAACGAGGTCAATCTGAACATTCCAGAACGGGCTATTTATAGCGTCATCGGGCCCAACGGCGCCGGCAAGACCACGTTTTTCAACTGCATTACCGGCTTCTACACGCCGGAAGAAGGGGAAATCAAATTTCGAGGCCGGGTGATCAACGGTATGTCCCCGGACCTGATCACCCGCCTGGGTATCTCGCGCACCTATCAAAACATCCGCCTCTTTGCCAATATGACAGCGATTGAGAACATCCTGGTCGGGCAGGACCCGCTGCTAAAATCAACCTGGTGGGGCGCTGTTTTTGGCCTGCCCGGCGTGCGTCGCGAGGAGAGCGTGGCCCACGACGAGGCCCGGCGGCTGTTGCGCTTCGTTAACCTGCAAGGCAAAGGGGATATTCTGGCCAAGAACCTGCCCTACGGCGACCAACGCCGTTTGGAGATCGGGCGAGCGCTGGCCAGTAAACCTCGCCTGCTGCTCCTCGACGAACCGACCGCCGGTATGAATCCCCAGGAAACGGTGGAGATGACCAAGTTCATCCAGCACATTCGGGATGAGTTAGGGCTGACCATTTTGCTCATCGAGCACGACATGCGGGTGGTGATGGGCATCTCGGAAAGAATCACCGTGCTGGATTACGGCAGCAAAATCGCCGAGGGCACGCCCGTTGAGATTCAGAATAACCCCCGCGTGATTGAAGCTTACCTGGGCCGGGGCGCAGCGGGGGGCGCCGACGGCCGGAGCCCAGCCAAGCAGGCACCTTCCGAGGAATCCGTTCAGGAGGCGAAATAAAAGATATGGCCCTGTTAGAACTGGAAAACGTTCATAGCTACTACGGCAATATCCACGCCCTGAAAGGGATTTCTATAGAGGTTGAAGAGGGTGAAATTGTCACCCTGATCGGTTCAAACGGCGCGGGCAAGAGTACCACTCTGCGCACGATTAGCGGCCTGGTCCCCCCTCGGGAAGGGATGGTGCGCCTGGACGGCGAAGACTTAAGCGCCTATCGCGCTCACCAAATTGTAGCCAAGGGGGTTTCGCAGGTTCCGGAAGGGCGTGGCATCCTCACCCGCCTGACGGTGCGGGAAAACCTGGAAATGGGGGCCTTTGTCCGCACCGACCGGGCCAGAATTGCCGATGATATGGAGCGAGTCTTTAACATCTTCCCTCGCCTCAAAGAGCGCATCAACCAGATCGGCGGTACTTTGAGCGGCGGCGAGCAGCAGATGCTGGCCACAGGCCGGGCGATGATGGCCCGCCCCCGGGTGATGCTGATGGATGAGCCGTCGATGGGGCTGGCCCCCATCCTGGTCGAAGGCATTTTCCAGACGATTCGGGAGATCAACCAGGAGGGAACCACGATCTTGCTGGTAGAGCAAAACGCCCTGATGGCTCTGTCGGTGGCGCACCGGGGATACGTTATCCAGACCGGCGAGATTATCCTGGCCGGCTCGGCGGAACAACTGCAACAAGATGAGGGGGTGCAGAAGGCTTATCTGGGTATAACTTGATCGCAGACGTCAGGCCCCAGATATTTCGCCGGATACAACGAAAAAGGGGACCAGGCGCTTGCCTGTCCCCTGTCTTATATCCGCCGGCGTTTGCTGTCAGACCACAACAACCGAGTTATCCCCGTCGATTGAGTTTGGCACATATTTGTCCGCATCCCAATCGTTGTGCCACTCCTCGTCGTTGATCAAATAACGATATTGGTACTCGCGGCCCTTTTCCAACTCCAGGGTGACCTTCCAGACGCCGCTCTTGAGACGTTTCATCGGCGTAACGGTGGCATCCCAATCATTGAACTCACCGGCCAGGGCGGCGCGCTCGGCCCTGATGCCCTTCGGCAACTCAAACGTTACCTTGCAAACGGGCTTCGATTTAAGGTACTGTTTCTTAAGCATGAAGAACTCTCCTTTACGCTCGCGACCATCGAAAATCAGCCCGCTATTATAATCACTTCATGTTAAAAGGCAAAAGGCGACGGACAAGATTCGCGTTATTTGCGCCATTCGCAATTTAAGAAAGTGGGTTCTGTGAGGGGTATCGTGAACAGGTCGGGCAATCGCAATCTACTGGTAGTCTCTCTTATCGTGGTGGTTATTCTGGCGGTCGTGGCCGGTATCCTGGCATTCCAATGGGGACGGCGCGCCGCCAGGGAGCCGGAGCCGGTGGCCTTCGTCACCACCACCGCTTCGGCTACGGCGACCGCCACCCGCCCGCCCCTGGCCACCCGGACGCCCACCCCCACCCGGCCCCCAACCAACACGCCCGGCCCGCCGCCGACGGCCACCGCCACCCCCCGGCCAACGCCCACCCCCACCCCGACCCCCATCGTGGTCATCACCCACATCAACGCCCTGGGGCGGTTGGAAACCGCCCAATTTATGATGCGGACGGCCATCAACCTGGAACGGGAACCGAACAACATCTGGGGGCGGGTCTTCGGCACGGACAAACTGCTGTTGATGGCCGAAGGTGAGGTGGTGGCCGGCTTCGACCTGAAGAAGATCCGGGCGGGGGATATCGTGGTCCGGGGCAAGATCGTCAACATCACCCTGCCCCCGCCGGAAATATTGTACAGCCGCATTGACAACGACGCCACCTACGTTTACGAGCGCGAGACCGGCCTCTTCCGCCAGCCCGACAAGGACCTGGAAAGCGAGGCCCGCCGCCGGGCCGAACAGGAGCTGCTCAACTGGGCCCGGCAACGCGGCATCTACGACCAGGCCGAGGAGTTTGGCCGGGTTTACCTGGAGAACTTCCTGAAATCGCTGGGCTTTGAAGAGGTGGTCATCCAGATTAGAGACGAGGGACTGTGATGAGTAGATCAAGCCGGGGGCGTTGGGTTGTATCTTTGATCGTAATCGTCGTACTCGGGCTGGCGGTGATCGGCAGCATGGGCTACGGGGCTTTCATCATCGGTCGCATATCCCGCGCCGCCTCGACGACCACGCCCTCCCGCCCGACGGCCACGCCGACCCCAGCGCCGGTGGTCACCATCCTGGGCATCAAAAACCAGGCCAAGCTGGCCACAACGGAATACACGCTGGTGGCCGAAGTATACAACGAAACCGTGCCCGACGACTGGCGGGCGCAATTTGGGGTCAAGGAGAGCATCCTGCTCCTGGCCTACGGCAACGTCACCGCCGGCTTCGACCTGGAAAAACTGGACGAGGACGATCTGTGGGTGGATCGGGACCGGGTGCAACTTCATCTGCCCGCCCCGGAAGTTTTCGCCATAGACATTGATTTTGACAAAACCCACGTGGTCTATTACGACAAGTCGCTTTTAGTCAGCCACGATCCGGCCCTGGAAGGCGAAACCTTGCGGCAGGCCGAGGCCGCGCTGCAAGAAGCGGCTTTGGAGGCGAACATTTTGAAATCGGCCTCCGGCTACGGCCAGGTCTTCTTTGAACGCTTTTTGTATTCGCTGGGGTTTACGGAAGTAGAGGTTATTGTAGATTAAAAAACAGGCGCTCCAAACCTGGAGCGCCTGCTACGCTGGCCGAAGAAGCTTCCCAATTCTGGCTCTGTGAGGAATTGTGTGGTAATGTAGGACACGCGGAGCGTGTTAGTTTGTCCCGCACAAGCTAACAGCTTTTGCTACAAAACCCCATAAAAGCTCAAAGAGCCCCAATTCCTCAGCAAGCCCGCAAAGAGGTGTCACCGAGCAAAACACGTTGAACCGTATCCACCAGTTGCTGCGGCCCGAACGGCTTGGAAAGATATTCGCGCACCTCGGACAGATGCAGGCCGAGCAGTTTATCCAAACTTTGGTGGCGGGCGGTAACGACGATAACCGGAATCTCAGCCAGTTCCGCGTCTGATTTCATCCGGTTAAAAACCTCCCAACCATCGATGTCGGGCAACATCAAATCCAGCAGCACCAGGTCGGGTCGAGTCTGGCGCATCCGGCTCAACCCATCGCGGCCGGTCATCGCCCCGGTCACATCGAAGCCTTTACGCCCCAAAATCAAGGTTACGAGCCGCAATGTATCAGGGTCATCTTCCACATACAAAATCGACGGTACATCGGTCACCATATCGCCTCCTCCAGCCAACATCTCTATAATAGGGGCAAATCCTTTTTTTTTCATAGGAAAATAGTGTGAAATCGGTTAGTTTTTGAGAACTGTCCCTCTTGCCCATCCCCAATTCATCCAGTATAATGACCCTTCGCCACGCGATGTTACCCAACATCAGCACTACAAGCAGGTAAAGAGATAATGGCCGCACCGCGCCTGGTATCAGGCAGCTACGAAGATTTATACACGAAGGCACAACTTCATCTTGGCCGGGGGGAGGTAGAGGAGGCCCAGGAGATTTTAGAGCGCCTGCACCTCCGGCTGGGGAAAATGGGGGAGCGTATCTTCGCCCGGCGACCCGAGCTGGAAGGGCTTTATTTCATTAGCACGGCCCAATTGGCGCTTGCCTTGCGCCGCCAGGAGAAGTACGAAGAAGCCCTGCACTACTATCAAATGCTGCTGAACCTGGCCCCTGAAAACAGCATGCTCTACGAGATCTCCATTGGCAGCACCCGGATCGAGCTGGGCCAGGTCGAAGCCGGCCTTGACGAGTTACGAGCCGTCACCATGATGCATCCCGGCGAACCGCTGGCCTGGCTTTCGCTCGGCGTCGAACTGATGGACGCCGGAGAGAGCGAGGAGGCCGAGCGCAACCTGAAACGCGCGCTCGATTGCGACGACCCGGACGAAGAATACCACTTCAAGGCTTATTCCCACTTATTCGGCCTTTACCAGCGCCAGGGACGCTACGACGAAGCCGAGATGGCCTGGGAGAATATAGAACGCCTGACTGACCCCGAAGTGAGAACCGTCTACCCGCTTTACCAGATGTACTGGGAGGCGGGCGACCTGGAAAAAACCCGCTCCTGGCTAAGCAAGGAGAAAAACCCCTTGCGCAAAGCCCTGTACCAGGGCCTGCTGGCCCAGGCGAATGGGGACACAAACCGGGCAAAATCTCTTTGGAAGAAGGCCGCTGAACGAGATCCCCTTGACTTTGATGAGGGTTATGAAGCCTGGGCAGAGGCCAACCTGCGCACAATTGGCGACGCAAAGAAAGTCATCGGCGTTCTGAACATCATCCTGGAGTATGAGGAACCGGATATCCAAACCCTGGTTTTGCTGGCCAGCGCCGAGGCCCACATCGGTCACGGCCACCACGCCAAGGATGCGCTTGTAGCCGCCACTGAACTCCTCAAAAACTATCGCCCCCGCCGCCGGCACCTTGAAGCCAAATACTGGGCCCTGCTCGATGAGCTGGTGCCGGACGAGACCATCAAGGAACAACTGAAGCCATATTTTGAACACTCCCCTGCCTGACCCAACCCCCTGGCAAACGCTAAACGCCGAGATCACGGCCTGCCGCCGCTGCCCCCGCCTGGTGGCCTGGCGCGAACAGGTCGCCCGCGAAAAGCGACGGGCCTACCGCGATTGGACGTACTGGGGCCGGCCCGTGCCCGGCTTTGGCGATCCCCGGGCGCGGCTGCTGATCGTCGGGCTGGCCCCCGGCGCGCACGGCTCGAACCGCACCGGGCGCATGTTCACCGGTGACAGCTCCGGCGACACGCTTTACGCCGCCCTGCACGCCGCCGGTTTCGCCAACCAGCCAACCGCCCGCCACCGCGAAGATGGCCTGCTCCTGACCGATGCCTTCATCACCGCCGTGGCCCGTTGCGCCCCGCCCAAGAATCGCCCCACCCCCGAGGAGCTGAACAACTGCCGCCCCTTCCTGGTGCGCGAACTGGACCTGCTGCCCGGAACTCAGGTTCTGCTGGCCCTGGGCCAGATCGCCTTCGACCGCAGCCTTCGTTTGCTACGCAACGCAGGTGTTGACATCCCCCGGCTCAAATTCGGTCACGGCTTACATCACCCCCTCAACTCGACCGCGCCGGCCTCGCTGCGGCACCTCGTAGCCTGCTACCACCCCAGTCGCCAGAATACCCAAACCGGCCGGCTGACGCAGGCGATGTTGGATGATGTCTTCCGCCTGGCGCGGTCGCTACTGGTCGATCATGACCTTGACCATTAACGAATGATCAACCAGGCGCCCGCTAACAGCGCCCCCACGCCCACCAGCCTGGCAAGATCGAAAGGGCGCACCGCTGCTCCTAACAATCCAAAATGATCTAACACCGCCCCGGTGATAAACTGGGTGGCTACAAGGATCGTAAAAGCGGCCACCAGGCCCAGGCGGGGCACGCTGTAGCTAATCGTGCCAATGATGACCAGGCCCAGCGCGCCGGCGCTCAGGGCATACCAGGGCACGCTCTGCCAGGCCGCCAGATTTCCGCCGCGCAAGGCCAGCAGCAAAAAGGCGATGAGTACGCCTCCGCCAGTGTAAGTGATAAACACGCTCTCCAAAGTCCCCAGGCTTTGGTTCATTAACCCCGTCATCTGGGCCTGGAGCGTTACGGCCACGCCGCCTATCACGGCGATGATGATCAGTATCGCAAGATTGCCCATAGTTGCTCCTTGTGAAAATACCCCCCCATCCGAGTAGAAATTTGACAAAGGTCTCTTTCCAGGGTTTAATCACGCCATCCAGTGTTAGGACCGGCCCCTATGCCACCCGAGGGGGGAGAACTATGCGCCCGATCCTGTTTCACATCGGCCCCTGGCCGATCTATTCGCACAGCTTCTTCTTTCTGCTGGGTCTGCTGACCGGCCTGGGCCTGCTGATCCACGAGGCCCGGCGACGGCGCTGGCCGAAGGAAGAGGTGCTGCCCATCACCCTGGCCGCCTTCGTCGGCGGGATGATCGGCGCCCGCCTCTCGATTTTGTTTTTCAACGGCTGGGAAACCGCCCCGCTCGTCCTCAATTTCTACCGGCTCTTTGACCCCCGCATCGGCCCCGGCTCGATTCTGGGGGCCGTGGGCGGGGCCTACCTCGGCGGCTACATCGCCAGCCGGGCCATCGGCAAGGATGGCTGCACCTGCGATGCCTTCGCCCCGGCCATTGCCCTGGCCACCGCCATTGGGCGCATCGGCGATTTCCTGGTGGCCGAGGATGGGCTGGGCAAACCCACCCGCCTGCCCTGGGGCGTGGCTACGCCGCATAGCGATTACCTGGTCCACCCCACCCCCCTGTACGACGCCGGTTTCAACCTGATCTGGTTTGCGACCCTGATGCTCTTGCGCGATCATCCCAGGATGCAGAACGGCAATTTGCTCAAGTTCGGCCTGGCCGGCTACGCCGTCTTCCGCTTTTTCGTGGAATTCGTGCGCAACAACCGGATATTACTCCTGGGATTGACGGGCCAGCAACTCTTCTGCATTATCCTGCTGCTGGCCCTGGCCGCCTACTACGGCCAGCACTGGCGAGCGACGCAGCACACGAGGCCGGCCTGACTCGCCCGCTTCGAGGAGAACGCGCTCAATGGCCCTGACCCGCAAAACCTACGAAACGCGCAACGAGAAGGTAATCGACTTCGTCATCGGCTTCGCCGGCTGGTTCATCGGCAACGGCCTGCTGTGGCTGGGGTTCGGCCTGGTCTTCGGGCTGGTGGCGGAAGCCGGCCCCATCGCCGGCGATCAGGACCTCCAGGAGGTTCTGATCGCCATCTTGGGTTGCCTGCCGCTGCTGATCAACGCCGCCGTCTTGATCTACTTCGCCTTCACCCGCCACTGGATCGCGCTGGGCCTGCTGGCCGCCTTCGGCATTCTCCTCGTCCTGGCCCTGCTGGCGGCCCTGGTTCTGGGCGCTACCTGTTTTGTCCTGCTTTCGCAATGACCCCCGGCCAAGATATTTATGACCCCAAAACGAGTTGACCGGCCCGAAATCTTCTGGGAACTAACCCGCAGCCTCTGCCCGAAATGCAGGCAGGTCATCGACGCCCAAATCCTGCTGCGCGATAACCAGGTGATTATGCGCAAACGCTGCCCGCAGCACGGCTGGTTTGAAGCCCTGATCTTCGGCGACGCCGAACTTTATGTGGACATCGCCCGCTACAACAAGCCCGGCACCCTGCCCCTCGAATTCGCCACGGAGGTCAAAGACGGTTGTCCTCACGACTGCGGCCTCTGCCCCGAACACCGGCAGCACACCTGCCTGGCCCTGATCGAGGTCAACTCGGCCTGCAACCTCGACTGCCCGCTCTGCTTTGCCAACTCCGGCACGCACCTGGCCCACACCGGCTTCGAGCTCAGCTTCGAGCAGGTCAATTTTATGCTCGACCGCTTTGTTGCCGCCGAGGGCAACCCGGAGGTGATCCAGTTCTCCGGCGGAGAGCCGAGCCTGCACCCCGGCATCCTGGACTTCATCGACCTGGCCGGGCAAAAAGGCATCGACTACGTGATGCTCAACACCAACGGCATCCGCATCGCCCGCGACGACAGGTTCCTGGCCGGATTGGACCGGCTCAAGCCCCACGTTTACCTGCAATTCGATGGCTTTGACCCGGCCACCAATCTGGCCCTGCGCGGCAAACCTGACCTGGTTGAAGACAAGCTGCGGGCGCTCGACCGCCTGGCCGAGATCGACGTGCGGGTAGTCCTGGTGTCGGCGATTGAGCGCGAGGTCAACGAGCACGAGATCGGGCCCATCGTCGAGTTTGGACTGCGGCATCCGGCCGTGTTCGGCGTGAATTTCCAGCCCGCCTTCCGCGCCCAACGCCACATCCCCGCCGACCCGCTGACCCGCATCACCATCCCCGACGTGCTCAAGGCCCTGGAAAACCAGACGCAGGGCCTCTTCCGGCTGAGCGACTTCGTGCCGGTGCCCTGCTGTATGCCCACCTGCAACTTCGTCACCTACGCCCTGCTCGATGGGGATGCCGTCACCCCGCTGACCCGCATCCTGGCCATCGACCAATATCTGGACTACCTCAAGAACCGGACGATGCCCGGCCTCAACGACGACCTGCTGCGCACCCTCGAGCGGTTGTGGAGCTCCGCCGCGCCGGTCGGTTCGGCGCGGGCCGCCGCCGACGTGCGCCGCTCGCTGGGCCGCTCGCTGGCGGGCCAGGCCCTGGCCGGGGATGGGCGCAGCCGGGCCGCCGAACGCTGCACCGCCTGCCAGGCCCACCTGCCCCTGAACGCGCACGCGCCGCGCGACCTGGCGCGGCACATCTTTATGGTCAACACCCGCGATTTCATGGACCCGTGGACCTTTAACTTGAAGAACGTGATGAAATGCTGTGTCGAGTTCCTGATCCCCGATGGCCGTATGATCCCCTTTTGCGCCTACAACTCGGTCGGCTACCGGGAGCAGGTCACCGCAGCCTTGACGACCAGCGGCGCTCAGCGATTGTAAAAGAATAACTCCCTTATGTCATTCTGAACGGAGCAAAGCGGAGTGAAGAATCTCCGCCGAGTCGATGGAGATTCTTCGCTTCGCTCAGAATGACATGGCACAGGCGCGGGAACTGATATTTTTACGAGCCTTTAGGTCCGGTCGTCGCCGCCGAAGCGGCCCGGCTTCAGGCGACGGCCCTGAGGCACGATGAAGCTGATCGACTTCTGCGGGATCATCATCCCTGCCCCGGTCAGGGTGATCCCCATTTCGTCCGCCGGCAAGCGTCCCAGGATTTCAGGCTGCAAAGCCAGCGGCCAGCGGCCCAACCCCGGACGGTAGGCCGGCCCGGCCCGCCAGCCGTCTAGCCTGGCCCTGGCTCTGGCTCGAAGCCTGCCGTGAAACCTGCGCAGCAGGCCATCAACCCAGGCCGTCCCGACCTGATCGAGGATCACACCTTTGAGCGGATCGTCGGGAAAGAAGGCCGAGGCCCGGGCTTCCAGGGCCGGCCCCAGGGTGCAGACCCCCAGGGTGATCATTTCAGCGCCGGGCAGGTGACGGCTGAACAGCGGCAAGTCCGCAGCGGGAAAGGTTTTACCGGCGAAGCGAGGCTCCGCCAACGTCCGGGCCTCGGCCACCATTTGCTCCAGCACCTGCCGGAAAGCGGGCTTCATCCGCGCTCGACGCGGCCCGTAGCGGCGCATCAGCTCGTCGACGGAAAAGGGGGGATCGGCATCGTGATGGATCAGGGCATCGGCCATTGGCTACGGTCCTAACTCCTGGCCCAACCCCAGGCGGCGGGCCTGGCGATAGACCTCGGGCAAAATGGCCGCGTACTCGCCCCAGATGCCCAGGGCCAGATAGACGATCACTTCCTGCGGCGACTCGCGCCCCGGCCGGCGACCGGCGGCAATATCGGGCCACTCGGCGTGAACGTCGTCCGCGCCGAAGCGGCCGGTTTCGGCCAGGGCGATCAGCTCCGGGATGCGGGGCCGGACGTAGCGCCAGTTGTCAACGACCACCTTGTCCGCGCCGGTGATGACATCCAGGGCCACCTCCTGATAGGAACCCAGGCGGGCCACGAACGCCCCCGGACGCAACCAGGCCCGCTCGAACAGCGGCTGGTCGCCGGTGGTGACGGTGATCACTATATCGGCCTGAGGCACAACCTGCCGCCGCTCAGCGAGGGGGACCGGCTCGACGGCCAGGCCCAACTCATCGCCCAGTTCCGCCGCATAGCGCTCTGCCGCTTCGGGCAAGATGTCGAGCACCCAGACCCGGCGCAGCTCGAAGCGCTGGCTCAGGCCGCGCAGGTGCATCCGGCCCTGGAGGCCCGCGCCAAAAATGGCGGCGGTCTCCGCTCCGGGCCGGGCCAGGGCGCTGGCGGTGACCGCCGTCGAAGCGCCCGTCTTCAGGCCGGTGATCCAGCCGGCCTCCATCAGGCAAAGCGGCAATCCGCTTTCCGCATCGAACAGAAGCACCAGCGACGAGGTGGCGGGCCGGCCAAATCGCTCCGGGTTGCCGGGGAAAAAGCTAAACGTCTTGACGTAGGCCAGCGCCTCCCCGGCCAGGTAGCCGGAGAAGGGCTTGATGAAGCCGCGGTCGCCGACAGGCATGTAGAACTTGTCGCCGGCCACCCGGCCCCCGCCGTCGGCCCGCACGCCTTTCTCGGCCAGGGCCACCGCCTCGGCCATCGTCAGCGTCTGTTGGACGTCGGCCTCGCTCAGATACAGGATGGAGGAAGGAACAGGCATTTGATACCTCTTAATCGTATCCCTTGCTAACGGGCACCTCTCAAATTTGACGGAGGGTCTCCGGTAACCAAGGAGATTTTAGGCCGGAGAGTAACAGGTTGCAAGTAGCATCTTAGGCTTTTGTATCGACACGCTTCGCGAATTGTCGATATAAATACGTAACACAGTTGGCTGGCTAAATTTAACACCGAACGCAATTTCGGTTAAAACGCAATTTCGGTTAAAATATAAGCAAGAACCGAAGTTGCAAGAATTCCAAAGCGGTACTGATTATGGACACAAGCGGGCAACGAACCTCTCCCCCCGCCCCTCAAAATAACGACTTATCCGAAGCGCGCAAACTGATCGCCACGTTGCGCCAGATTCCCTTCCTCCGCACCCTTCCCCCCAATGTGATGAAGGCCATTTACAAGCAACTCCGGGTCGTCAGTTTCGAGAAAGACAAGATCATCTTTCACGAGGGCGACGAAGGCGATTCGCTATACCTGGTACATTCGGGACGGATTGAAATCGTCTCCGAACGGGATGGCGAGGAACGGGTGCTCAACTACATCGGGCCGGGCGGCTGGTTCGGCGAGCTGGCCCTGCTGGGCCGGGGCAAGCGGGCGGCGACGGCCCGGGTGTCGGTGGATGCCAGGTTGATTGTGGTGGGCCGGGCCGAGGTCGAGGAGATTCTGCAACGCTACCCGCCGGCGGCCCTGACGCTGCTGCGGGAGACCCCCAGCTACATCAAAGCGCGCTCTCGCCACCGGGAGTACCAGGTCATCGCCGTGGTCGGCGGCAGCGCCGTCGACCTGGCGGAAAGCCTGACCCGGCAGGCCTCCCAGAAGGCGGTGGTTTACCGCCTGCCGGATACGCCGGCCGAGCCTGCGCTGCCCGGCGGCCCCCCGCCGGAAGTGCCCCTCATCGAGGCCGAACCGGACATCACCGCCGACGGCCTGGCCGAGATCATCGGCATTCTGGTCGATGGGTTTGATAAGGTCTTCATCCAGGCCCCGGCCGATCCCAACGCCGCCTCGGTGAAAGCGGTGGAACTGGCCGATTTGACCGTCATCTGGGAAAGGACGAATGCCCCCTGGGTCAAAGTTGCCACCCAATGGACGATTATCAGCCCCCTGCACCGCGACGCGCGCAAAATCGACACGCTGGCCCGTAAAATCGCCCGGCGGGTGGTGGGCCTGGCTTTATCCAGCGGCAACGCCCGCAGCATCGCTCACATCGGCGTGCTGAAGGTGCTGGAGGAGGCGGGCATCCCCATCGATATGATCGCCGGCACCAGCGGCGGCGCGCTGTTTGGCGGGCTGTACGCAGCCGGTCTGGACCTGGACTTCATCGCCAGATTTGCCCGCCGCCTGCCCAACGCCTTCAGGATTGGCAGCCGGGAGTTCAACAAGGTGTTCGACCTGAACCTGGCGCTGCGCAGCGGCTTGCTGAAAGGGGAGAAGATCATCCGCTGGCTGGATGAAATCATCGGCCACAAGTCGTTTAGCGAGCTGCATCGCCCGCTCTACATCGTCTCCGCCGACCTGATCACCGGCGAGGAGGTCGTCTTGCACCACGGCTCGGTGGCGCGGGCCATCCGGGCCAGTTTATCCAACGAACTGTTCGTGCCCGCGTCGATTAACGGGCGTTACCTCATCGACGGCGCGGCGGTCAACCCCCTGCCGACCAGCGTGCTGGCCCGGCGGGGCGCGGACATCATCATCGCCTGCAACGTCATCCCCGCCCTGGAAGCGCGCATCCACCGCAAGGCTATGCGCGAGTCGCGGCGGCTGCCCAACCTCCTCGACCAGATTTGGGGCAAGGGCGAGATTATGGAGAGCGAGATCGTCAAGCGCAACCTGCAACAGGCCGACATCGCCATCGTGCCGGATGTCGGCATCTACAACGCCTCCGAATTCCATCGCGCGGAGGAATTCCTGCGCCTCGGCGAAGAAGCCACCCGTGAAAAACTGGCGGACCTCAAACAGTTGACCCTGCCCACGCCCGACGTGAGCCTGATGAACCCCTGATGCGGCTCTGCTCTATTTCCCCCCTCCGCGCAGGCAACGGTGCAACGCCTCGGCATCTTTGCTGCGGATAAAGGCCGTAATATGGTCGCCCGGCTCAAAGGTCGTGTCACCGTGCGGGATCAGCACCCGCCCATCGCGCCGGACGGAGATCAGGATACATTCCTCGGGCATCGTGGCTGCAATCTCCTGCACCGCCTTACCGACCGCCCTATCGCCAGCGTCAAGGACCAGATCGACAAACTCCGTGCCGTCCAGGTTCTGCAACTGCGTCCGTCGGGCGCGATGTTGAAGTTCGGCCCGGCGGGACAGGGCCAGGTTGTAGGCGCGAATAATATCCTGACGCCGGATCAATCCCAGCAAATGGCGGGGGTCGTCGCGGGAAACGACCGGCATCCGGCCCAGGCCGCGAGTCGACATCCGCGTCAAAGCCTGGCCTATCGTTTCATCGGGGTAGGCGACCAGCAACCGCTCCCCGGCGGTCCCGATCTCGGCCACGGTTGTGCTGCGCGGCATATCGTCGGCCACGGCCCGATCCAGGTCGGCCACCGTGACAATGCCCCACAGTTTCCCGTCAGAGTCGAGTACCAGCAGGCCGTGATGCCGGGAGCGGGTGAAAATCTCCGAAAGATCGGCCAGCGTCAGGTCCTGGCTGATGGTTTCCACCTCAGCCCTCATCACCTCACCCACCATAACCCCTTGCAGCACGTCCACATCGCGCCCGCGCTGCAGGCGGATGCCCCGGCGGGAGAGTTTGAGGGTGTAGATCGATTCGCCCCCTAGCATCTGCTGGGCCAGCAAGGTAGCCACCACCACCGTTAACATCAAGGGCAGGATAATGCGGTAATCGCCGGTCAACTCGAACAAGATCAGGACGGCGGTGATGGGCGCGTGAGCCCCGGCGGCAAAGACGGCTGCCATACCCACCAGGGCGTAAGCGCCGGGCGGCGCGGCCACGCCGGGAAACAAGAAATTCAACACCAGTTCAAAGGCCGCGCCCAGCATCGCCCCCACAAACAGCGAGGGGGCGAACACCCCGCCCGAGCCGCCTGAACCCAGGGTCAGGCTGGTAGCGATCAGTTTCAAGATCAGGAGCGCAGCCAGGGCGGTCAGCGCCAGGGAATTTCCCAGCGCACCCTCGATGACGTGATAGCCGACGTTGAACACCTGCGGCGCCCGCTCCCAGGTCAGGCCCGTCAGGGGCGGGTAGGCCAGCGCCAGCAACCCCAACAGGGCTCCACCCACCGCCGGTTGAACCCACTCCGGAACCTGCTTCCATCTGGCGAACAGGTCTTCCGACTCGTAAAGCAAGCGGACGAAGGCGACTCCGGTCAGCGCCGCCAACACGCCCAAAACCGGGTAAAAGGCGAATTCCCACAAACTGTTCAGGCCATACTCCATCGGGATGGCAAACGCCGGAACATCACCAAAGACCGCCCGGCCAACGGCGCTGGCCGCCACCGCCGCAATGACGACCGTGCTGAAATAACGCACGCTAAATTCGCCCAGGATCACTTCCAGGGCGAAGACAACCCCGGCGATGGGCGCGTTGAAGGTGGCAGCAATGCCTCCCGCCGCGCCGCAGGCGACCAGGTTGCGCACCCGGTCATCGGACAGCCGCAAGAGCTGGCCCACCGTCGAGCCCAGGGCCGATCCGATCTGGACGATTGGTCCCTCCCGCCCGACCGAGCCGCCGCTGCCGATGGACAGGGAGGAGGCCAGCGATTTGACCAGGGCCACGATGGGCCGGATGCGGCCGCCGCGCAAGGCAACTGCCTCCATCACCTCGGGTACGCCGTGCCCTTTGGCCTCGCGGGCGAAGAAATAGACCAATGGACCGACCAACGCTCCGCCGGCGGTGGGCACGATGACCACGTAGGCTCTGCCCCAATCGCTCGTCAGGCGCGGGAACCAGACGTAGCCCAACCAATCGACGGCCTCAATCAGGTAGCGAAAGGCAACTGCCCCCAAACCGGCCCCAATCCCAACTACAAGCGCCGTGCCGATCAAAACCGCCTCAGGCGGGAGTTGCCAGCGATCCAACCAGCCTCCCAGGCGGTTCGAAACATATCCAACAGAAAAACAGGAATAATTCGAAGGGGTGTGTATGTTGTCCTGCTGCGCCATCGCGAACTCCAGCAAACTGTGGTTTTTTTCAGGGATACATCCGAAAATTATAGTCCTGCCCGGCAGGTGAGGCAATTGATGCGCTTTCTCCTTGACATCTCGCCGGTTATGGTCAAAAATGGGCGTATCACGACAGAAAGGATCATTGCATGGGTACTGTTGCAGTCAAGTGGATCGAGTCGCAACTGATGACCGGGGTGGATTCCTTCGGCCATCCCCTGGTGATGGGTAGCTGGCCCGAAAAGGAACCGGAGTGGGCCGGGCTGAAGCCTTCTGACCTGCTGCTGCTGTCGGCGGCCTCCTGTTCGGCCTACGATGTGGTGATGATCTTGACCAAACAGCGCGAGCCGCTGCAAAGCCTGGAGGTAACCTGCGCCGGCGAGCAGCAGGACGAGCCGCCGTACGCCTTCACCCGCCTCCATTTGCATTACACGGCCAGGGGCAGCCTCAACCCGAAGAAGCTGGAGCGGGCCATCCACCTGTCGGAAGAAAAATACTGCTCGGTGGTGAACACGCTCAAGCCAACGGTCAACATCACGAGCAGTTTCGAGTTGATCGAGTAACGGGTACGCGAGGACAAGCAAATGAATCGAACGCGCGGGGTTACTTCCTTATTTCGCCTGAGCTTTAAGCCGGCGGGGTGAAGTGATGTACGCCACCGAATTTCGACCCGACCAGGTCCATCCGACGGCTTTCATCGGTTTGGGGGCAGTCATCGTCGGCGACGTCAGCCTGGCGGCGGAGGCCAGCGTCTGGTTTAACGCCACTTTGCGGGCGGACACAACGCCCATCCGGGTTGGCGCGCGGACCAACATCCAGGAGGGGTGCATTCTCCACGCCGATCCGGGCTACCCGGCCATCATCGGCGAAGGGGTGACGGTCGGCCACCGGGCCATCGTCCACGGGGCCCGGGTGGGGGATTACACGCTGATCGGCATGGGCGCGATCCTGATGAACGGCGTGGTCGTGGCCGAGAATTGCATCGTCGGCGCCGGCTCGCTGTTGACCGGCGGCAAATCCTATCCGCCCGGCTCACTGATTGTGGGCGCCCCGGCCAGAGCGGTCCGGCCCCTGACCCCCCAGGAGATCGAGCACAACCGGACCTCGGCCATCAGATACGCGGCCCGGGCCCAGGCCTTCAAGCGGGCGGCGGAAGATAAGGCCTAGCCCTATTCATCAACAAAACCGACGGCCTGCGCGATCTCCCAGGTGTGGTTGGCCTCGTGGCTGGCGATGGTCTTGAAGTATTGCTCGACGGTCAGGATGGCCATAGAGGGATGGCGCCCGGATTTCTGCCAATCCGCCTCCTCAATCGAGTCCAGCACCTCGAGCAGCTTCACTCGATTTTGAGCCATCGTTTGCAACAATTCCTGGGGCGATTTGTCGGCCATTCTGGCCACGGCCTTTTTATTCCAGGCGGCCAGGTCAAAATCCTCCGGAATGCCGGACGAACCCTGGCAGATGCGCTCGATCTGCCGGGTCAGCCCGTACTCGGCATCGACCAGATGGGCCACCATATCGCGCACCGTCCAATCCTGGCCTTCACCGTAGACCGGCTCCTGCCATTGTTCCTGGCTGAGGCCCGTGAGCAGCGTCCGTAGTTGCAGGCGCGCTTTGGTCAGTTTCTGGTGAAGCTTATCCTTCTTCGCGTCGGAGTCGGACATAAGGGCTACCCTCCTGGTGGATTTAACGAAAACTCGGCTCAACGCGGGGCGTAGTATCAGTAGATCCAATTTTCGAGGAGTGAGGCACGCCCACGTGCCGAGCGGAGCCGCATCTGGGGATGCTGGCTCCTCAAATTTGGATCTACTGAGTATAACACAATCGAGGCCCCCGTGAAAAACGGAGGTTATCTCTCAGCCTGAGTAGTTGCAAATGGAGATAAATCGATGCGGCGTCAGATCAAAATCCTAAACACCATTCTCTATTGCCAACACTGGCCTGAAGCCGTGGCCTTTTATCGCGATGGCCTGGGTTTTGCGATCACAGTTGAAACTGACTGGTTTGTGGAGTTCGAGCTCAACCCGGGCGCTCGCCTGAGCGTGGCCGACGAGGCGCGAACCACGATCAAGAGCGCGGAAGGACGAGGGTTGACCCTGACCTTTCAGGTGGCTCAGGCGGATAGAATCTGGCAGCGACTCGCGGGGCGTGGGCTCGAGGTTGGCCCTGTCCGCGACCATCCCTGGGGAGGCAGGGCCTTTTTCCTGTTCGACCCGGAGGGAAACCGCCTCGAGGTGTGGTCGTCCTGAGTTGTTGCAGCCTGGCCGGGCTATGGTATACTTTGGTCGTTCGTCCTTTGTCACGCCGAAACACAAGGTTTCGGGAAATTCGTGCAGAACGCCAGGTGATAAGTGACCGATGCAGGTTGAAGAAGCGCTCGATTACATCCTAAAGCACATCGCCCCCCTGCCGGCCGAGGGGGTGTCCATTACCCAGGCCGGAGGGCGAGTGCTGGCCGAGGACGTCGTGTCCGAGATCGATGTGCCGCCGTTTACCAACTCGGCGATGGACGGCTACGCCGTTCGCAGCAACGACGTCCAGCCGGCCCGGCCGGAGGAACCCGTCGCCCTGCAGGTGGTGGCCGAAATACCGGCCGGGACCGCGCCCCAGGCCCGCATCGAGCCGGGCACAGCGGCCCGCATTATGACCGGCGCGCCAATGCCCGCCGGAGCCGATGCTGTCGTCCGCTTCGAGGACACCAGCGAGGGCCGCGAAGATGCCCAGGTCTCGCCCGGCCAGGTGCTGGTTTTTCAGGCGGTAAAATCCAAAGACAACGTCCGGCCCTCGGGCGAGGACATTCAAAAAGGGCAAACGATCTTGAGCCGGGGGCGCGTTCTGCGCCCGCAGGAGATCGGCTTGCTGGCCGCCATTGGCCGGGGCCAGGTCCAGGTCCACCGTCGGCCCCGGGTGGCGATCCTGGCCACCGGCGACGAGCTGGTGGATGTCGATGCGCCTTTACAGCCGGGGCAGATTCGCAACTCCAACGAGTACACCAAAGCCGCGCTCGTCGAACGCTACGGCGGCCAGCCGTTGATGCTGGGCATCGCCCGAGACACCGTCGCAGACCTGACGGCCAAAATCCGGGCCGGGCTGGCCCAGGAGGTAGATTTGTTCTTGACCTCCGCCGGCGTCTCGGTGGGCGATTTCGATATGGTCAAAAACGTTCTGGCCGCCGAGGGGCAGATGCATTTCTGGCAGGTGGCGATCAAGCCGGGCAAGCCGTTGGCCTTCGGCATCATCGATGGCGTGCCGCTCATCGGCCTGCCGGGCAATCCGGTGGCGGCCGTGGTGGCCTTCGAGGTTTTCGCCCGCCCGGCCATCCTCAAGCTGGCCGGGCGCAAGTCCTGGCAAAAACCCACCTGGCGGGCGACTCTGGAGGAGGACGTCCACAACAGCGGCCGCCGCCACTATATGCGCGCCCGCCTGCACCAGACCGAAACGGGCCTGCGCGTCACCACCCGCAGCAGCAGCGTCGAGGTACAGGGTTCGGGCATTCTTTCCTCGCTGGTCTGGGCCAACGCCCTGGTCGTCGTTCCAGAGGAGGTAACCTTCCTGCCGGCCGGCAGCCAGGTTGATGTCTGGCTGCTTGACGAACTGAACCAAGTTGGCTAAACTTCCAGCA
>JBHHXL010000043.1:0-19378 GCA_046757065.1 Anaerolineae bacterium | reverse complement strand
AGAACCTTGAAAAAGTCATCTGACTGAGGGACTGTCGGACTCCTGTGAAAATAGCGTAGTTCAGGAGCCCGGAATGAATTCCGGACTCCTATTTTCACGCTCCGCGTCGTTGTCGCCCCGCAGGGGCTTTCACACCCCTGAAAGCAAAAACGCCCGGCTGCATCCACCGGGCGTTTTTATCATGCTGCGATAGTGCGTTAGACCAGGTTTGTCAGGTCCTCTGCTGCGCGCCTCATATCGAGGAAGATGAGGCCCAGTTTGGCGTCGCTTCGGGCCAGGGCAGTTAGCACCGCTTCTTCGCCAACGGACATCAAAATGACAAAGCCATTGTCCCCACGAATGTAAACCTGGTCTAAAACCCCGCGTTCTAACTCGGTGGCAATCCGTTCGCCCAGCGAAAGCATAGCGGCGGACATCGCTGAAACGCGGTCTTCGTCAATGTCGGCCGGTAGGGAGGAGGCCATAATTAAGCCGTCCACGCTGACCACGGCCGAGGCTTCAATGTCAGCGGTGCCTGCTTGCAAATCTCGAAGACGGGCTACCATTTGTTCTGTGCGTGATGCCATCCTTGCGCCTTACTCCTTTCGCCAGAGGTGTCGTACCGCCCGTATCTGATCTGGGGACAATTGTAAAGCTTTCAAGCATAATAACACAAGAGCTATGCTATGTCAATCTGGATGAGAGCCTCAAGCGCGAGTCGCTTCCCAATTGAAGAAGGTTTCAGCCATAAGGCGGAAAATGGGGGCGGCGTGTTCGGAGCCTTCCCCGGCATTCTCCAAAACTACCGTGATCGCCACCCGAGGCTCGTCCGCCGGGGTATAACCGGCAAACCAGGCGTGGGGCGCGCTGATACCGGTTTCGGCGGTGCCGGTTTTGCCAGCGGCGGTGTAGGCCCATCCATCGAAGGCGCGCCGGGCCGTGCCACGGGCTCCGCTGACCACCCCCGCTAACCCCCGGCGCAGCGTGGCCAGTGTTTCGGGGGCCAGCGGCAGCGTTCCCCTGGCTTCGGGGCTGGAGTATTGGTCGCCGATGGCGCGGTTGCTGAAGCGCTCGATCAATTGGGGTTGGTACAGCGTTCCTCCATTGCCGATGGCAGCCAGCATATTGGCTATTTGCAAGGGGGAGGTTAGCAAATAGCCCTGGCCGATGGCCATATTGACCGCATCCCCTTCGAAAAACGCCTCGCCCAAATTGGCGGTTTTCCAATCATTGTCGGGCACGACGCCCGCTTCTTCGCTTGCTCCTTTCAGGCCGGTGAGCTGGCCCAGCCCGAAGCTGCGCGCCATTGCCGGCAACAGCGACGGATCGGCCTGGTGTAAGGCCAGGCCGATCTCGTAAAAGACCACATCGCAACTTTGGATGATGCCGTTGACGAGGTCGATGTTCCCGTGACCGGTTTCCAGCCAGCATTTCTTGACGAAATTTTCTCCCAGGCCGTGCCAGGCGCCGCTACAGAAGAAGGACGTTTGGGCGGTGTAGCCCAGGTGTTCCATCGCGGCTGCGGCGCTGACCAGCTTGAAGATAGAGGCGGGCGGATACGTTCCCTGCGTGGCTCGATTGAACAGAGGGCGCAGCGGGTCGTGGTTCAGGGCCAGCCATTGCTCGGTGGAAATGCCGCTGGCAAACTGTTGCGGGTCGAAACGGGGCCAGGTAGCCAAAGCCAGCACAAATCCGCTGTTCGGATCGAGCACGACGATGGCGCCGGGTCTGGCCCCCAAAATCGCTTCGGCGCTGGCCTGCAGACCAGAATCGATGGAGAGATAGACACTCCCCCCCGGTCGAGGTAAGGCCGTGGCGATTTCGGCCTGCACTTTTTTGGAGGGTGTCAACGTCACCAGCCGCCCCCCACGGCGACCGGCCAGAAACGACTCGGCCCAGGCTTCCACCCCGGATAGACCGACGATCTCATCGCCGCGATAGCCGCGAGCGCGGTAGTCGTCGATGGCCTCCGCCGTGATGGGGCCGACATAGCCCACCAGATGGGCGGCCAAATCCCCCTCGCTATAGGTGCGGATGGCTTGCGCCCGCCGCTCGACGCCCGGCAGACTGTTGAGAAGGTCATCAAACTCAACGCTGGTTTCAAAACTGACGCTGGCCAGGGGCACGAACCAATCCGGCTGCGCGGCAGCGATCTTACCTCGCATAAAATCCTGGCTTAAGCCGGTGATGGGTTCTAATTGGGCCAATACCTGGTCCACGTTCTCGATGAACGCCGGAACCACCCCAACCGTCACCATTTGCCCCTGAGAAGCCAGGGCGTGGGCGTTTTTGTCGTAGATGTTGCCCCGGACCGGCACCTCGTCAAGCAAAGCCAGCGTTACGCCTTCGCTCAGTTGGGGCATAATCAGACTCGGCTGCCAGACGACTCGCCAGCGTCCATCTTCGTAGCGCAAAGTCATAGGATGGTCGACTTCCAGGTTCCCAAAGAGCGCCGTTTGCCACGAACTATGAAAGATGGCTGAGGCATCGGCGTTATTGTTGAGCAGGGAATTCAGGCGAGCGGTAATGTTGGTGGCCGTGGCCTGGTGGCGGGCGTAGAGGTATTGCCCCTGAAATTCCTGCCGGGTCAGCCGGCTTCGCCCCTCCTGGGTTAGCAGGTTGTACATAGCCTCGTAATCCCCGGTTGACCAGGCGGCCAGATATGCTTGAGCGATCCCGTCGGCGGAGGGCGGCGGGGTAGGTGTAGGCGTAGGGTTGCGGCGCGGGGCCAGGAGCGGCCAGGGGGTGGCCGTCGGCGGGGGGGCGCCGGTCGATACCTCTTGCCCGCCGGATGCGCCTGGCAAGGATCGGGCGCAGCCGCTTACCAGCACAGCCAGCAATGATTTGAGAACCAGGCGGCGGGGTAACGGCTTTGTGATGAAGTTGGCCGGAAAGCGCGACGAATCCATAGACGAGATTATAGCACCGGCCGGTCGAATTTCAAATCACGTTGGGTTGGCGTTAGCTACAACCACTACATATTGTATGGTAGAAGTGTTGATGGCCTGCATTTTGTAGCGGGTTTTACATTGGGAGATTGGGAGATTGGGTATTGGAGATTAGGCCAAATCACCAACACCTGCCGGGCGAAGACCTGCACAGCTTTGCCGCCTCTGCTGGGGAAAAGTCTCTACATCTGAGTTATGGGCAATCACCAGACATAACAGAATTGACATAAATCAATTTGTTATGGTATACTAGCATGGATGTTAATGTCTTGATGAATAGCCACAGCCACGCCGGTTCTCGACAAGTTGGTGTAGCCTTCGACGGCCCGGGAGGAACTTTATGAATTCCTTTAGACAAGCCTGGCAAGATAGACGTCCAGTCGTAATTCTGATTACCATCCTCCTTGCCCTGGTTGCCGCGTTGATTTGTATCCTGGTCATTCAGGGCTTTTTCGGAGGGCCGCCCGCGCCCGCGCCGGATACCCCGGTGGCCGGAACGGCCACGCCGGAGGTTGGAGCTACCGTTGAGCCCTCGCCGACCGCGACGCGTGTTGTCAGCGGCGGGCCTACCTCCACGCCCACGCGCGCGCCGACGGCCACCCCCACCCCGGAAGAAGAGGAAGTGGACGAAGACGACGAAGAGGGCGTGGAGGACGAAGAACCGGCCACGGGGGGCCCCACCGAAACCGAAGAAGCGGAATCCCCTGAAGAACCCCAGATCGCCAACCTAATTCGGAACGGCAGCTTTGAATTTGGATTCGAGGAAGATGGCGTGGCCCTGAACTGGAGCAACTTCACCAACGGCGGCGCGGTCTTCCTGTTCGGCGATGAGCAATGGCTCCCGGCCATTCAACAGGGAGCGCACGCCCAACGTATCACCGTCTTTGAAGCCCACCAGCCGGACCGGTACAGCGGTATTTTCCAAACGGTGCCCGTCGTTCCCGGCGAGACCTATCGCCTTACCTTACGCGGCCAGATTCGCATCCGGGAGGGCAGCGATCAGGTCGGCAAGCAAAGCTACCGCATGCAACTGGCTCTCGATCAAAGTGGCGGCGATGATTGGCAAAGCGTACCGGCAGATGAATGGATTGAGTTGGCCTGGGACGAGCAGTTCATCGACAGCGCCGATGTGGAGTTTCAGGAGTATAAGACCTCGGTCGTGCCCGCTACCGACCGGCTTACCATTTTCCTTCGCACCTGGAACAAGTGGCCCGATCCGGGTGAGGTCCAGTACACGCTGGATGGTTTGAGCCTGGTCGGGCCGGCGCCGGCCGAGGCGCTGATCGACCAACCGCTGCCGGATACAGGCCAGGGTAGCCCCAATTTCGGCCTGCCCACCGATGCCCGCATCTGGGCCAGCCTGGCCTTGCTGCTGCTGCTCGTTGGCGGTGCGGCCTGGCGCACCTACGCTGCCAGACCACAGGAGTAGAAGATGTCAGCCTTACGCGAAAGCTGGTCGAACGCCCCTGGCCCCAGGAGGCTGTTGCTTATCGTTGCCATTCTCGTCATCCCCTGTCTGTGCATCCTGGCCGTCATCCGCATCGTTCGGCCCCTGCTGCCCGGCGATGGGGGGACGCCTGCCCCGGCCACGGATACCCCGGTGGCTATCCTGCCGACCGATACCCCGGCAGCGCTGCCCGGAACCGGCACGCCTGTCCTCGCCACTGACACTGCGACCCCCGTCGTTGTCCCCACAGAGGGCACGCCGGAAGAGGCCACCGCCACCCCTCCCGCCGGGGCCACGGCGACAGCAACCACCGGCGCGGGTCCGGCCACCGCCACCTCGACGCCGGACATCAGTACCCACACCCCGATCCCCACCGCCACCCCTCGCAGCGACCTGCCGGACACCGGCGGAGTTCTCTCGCCCGAGGCTGCCCCGATCCTCACCTGGGTGGGGATGGGCCTGCTGCTTCTGCTGCTCATCGGTGCGCTTCGCCGCTTGCGCCGCCCGGTTTAGGGCGCAAGGTCAGGCCCCGCCTGTGGCAACCCGAGGAATGAAAGAAGCCTGCTCGTTTTGAGCAGGCTTCCGGGTAAAAGAGCACATAAGAACTCGAGGGGTTCCCCGCTAACTAAGATAAGCGTTCCGTTGTTAAATAGTTCCGCGTGCCGCTAAGTATAAGGCCCGTACGTCTTAAGAGCACTATACCACAAAATTGGCGCTTTGATCGTAAAATTATGGTAAAACTTTGCCGTATCGCCGGAAAACCTCTGCGCATCCCCCTCAAACACTTACCAGCTCGACCATTCTGGGTAAAACCTCGGCCACGTCATCTTGAATGACGACCTTGGCGTAGCGATCGATGTGGGTCGGCTGATAGTTGACAATGATCACTCTGGCCTGATGGTCCAGCGCCTCCAGCGGAAGTTCCGAGACAGGGGCGACCTCCAGAGAGGAGCCGGCGATGATCAAGAGATCACATTGCTGCACCTCGGCCCTGGCCCCCAACAAAACCTGTACGGGCAACTGCTCGCCAAAGAGGATAACATTAGGCTTCAACACGCCGCCGCAGTGGCAAACGGGTATCTGGGCGTCTTCCACAAACTGGTGAAGAATCTCTTCGGCAGGATGAACCTCGTGGCAATGCATGCAGGTGGCTTCACGGGTGTGGCCGTGAACTTCATACACGTTTTTCGAGCCGGCGGCCTGGTGCAGGCCATCGATATTTTGGGTGATGATGCCGGTTAACTTGCCGGCGGCCTCCAGTTCGGCCAGGGCGTAGTGCGCCGGGTTCGGTTGCGCCGAGAGCATGATCTTGGTCAAAGGGCGCACCCATTCGTAAAAATCTTGTGGCCGTTGTTGAAAGCCGATAATTGAGGCCACGGTCATCGGGTTGGCCTGATTCCACAACCCGGACGTTGGGCTGCGAAAATCGGGGATGCCGGAGGGGGTGCTGATGCCGGCCCCGGTCAAGGCCACAACCCGGCGGGCCCGGCGAATCAGATCGCTGGCTTTGTTTACCAAAAAGTCTAAGTCGCTCATAACTTTCTGTGCGGCCGGTTACGAGGGCCGCTGGCCTCCTTGTTGGTTTGCGTATGCGCGGGGAACGGCCACGATCACCCACACTATGACCAAACTCGCCCAAAACGCGGTCCCCACGGTCAGGTGCAGCACCCGCGACCACATCGGCAAAAGCAACAGGACGTTACTGATGCCCAGCGCAAATTGAAGCAGGAGCAATCCGGCCAGACCATAAGCGACGCGAGACAGGCCCCGATCACCGCCACCCACCCGCCGCAACATCCAGACAACGGCCACCAGGCTCAGCAAGGCGACGCCAAAAGCCGTAAAACGATGCAGCATCTGGATATCGACCAGCGCCCGCAGCCCTGCGCCGGCCGGGCCGCAATGGGGAAAGGCCGGGCACACCAGCGACGCGCCGGTACGCGTTACGTAGGAGCCGGTCAGCAGCAAGCCGTAAGTTGCTGCCGCCGTCAGCCCGACCCAGCTCGAGAAACGGCTGCCGTCGAAAACCTGGATCGCCCGGCGGGAGAGCCTCCTCGCCGGAGGCAGGCTGACGGCCACCTGCACGGCCAGCAGCCCGACGATCAGCATTGCCAGGCCGGTGTGGATCAGGCCGGTCGTCCGCGGCAGCTCGTAAATGACGTGCAACCCGCCTAGCGTCACCTGCACGCTCAGCAGCCCCACGGCGGCCAGGGCGGGCCGGAACACCCAGGCCCGCCTTCGATAACGACGCCAGGCCAACATTGCCAGGAAAGCGATTTGCGAACTTGCGAACGCTCCGAACAGGCGGTGGCTGAATTCCACCCAGGCTCCGGTCAGGGCCGGGGGGATGGCCTGGCCGTGACACAACGGCCAATCCGGACATCCCAGGCCGTTGCCGGTGACGCGGACAATACTGCCAACCATAACCAGCAGGATCGTGCTGATCAAAGCGGCCACGGCCAGGGTCGGGTACAGGGCGCGCGCCCGTACATTCGCGTGACGTTCAAGAGTTGAAGCGGTCATAATAAATTCTTCTTCCGGGCAAAGATTTGATCCCTATCATAGCACACCTGGCCGAAATGGGGAAAAAGGAGGGGCACACCGGGCGCGGCGTTACAGGTTTTGATCGAAGAAATCGGCGGCGCGGCCCATAAATTGCTGCCAACTTTCCCCCTGGAGCGCGTGCCCCTGGCCCGGATACGAGAAATACTCGACCGGCTTGCCGGCCGCCTGCAAGCGGGGACCGGTAAAGATGAGAGGAAGATTAAAGGCGCCGGATTTGCCCTTTCAACAGGGCGTGATAGACTCCCCCTTCGAGCGAGGTGATAAATATGTCGTTGCACAATGAGATGGCCGCCCGGTACGACAGCGGCGATGTTCCCTGGGATGATCCGCTGCCGCCGCCGGAGGTGATCGACCTGGTGTCCTCGTTGCCGCCGGGCCGGGCGCTGGACCTGGGCTGCGGTTATGGCCGGGCCGCGATTTATCTGGCCCAACGCGGCTGGCAGGTGGACGCCGTCGATTTTGTCGAGCGGGCCATCGACGTGGCCCGGGCCCGGGCCGGCCAGGCCGGGGTCGAGGTGCGCTTCCACGTGGCGGACGTGACCGACCTGGGTTTTCTAAGTGGCCCCTACGATCTTGCCCTGGACGTCGGCTGCGGGCACGGCCTGCCTCCCAACCGGCTGCCGGCCTACCGGGACGAACTGCGACGCCTGCTGGGGCCGGAGGCGCGCTTGATGATGTTCGTTCGTCTGCGAGAGGGCGAAGCTGAGCCGGACGAGGGACCGCCGGGGCTGGACGAGGATTATTTACGGGGCCTGTTTGCGGACGGCTTTGCTCTGGAGCGGCTAACTTACGGCAGGACCGAGGTGACCGATGCCCCGGCCTGGCCCTCGGCCTGGTTTCTGTTTCGCCGCCGCCATTGACCGGCGGCGCTCACTCGATGGCCAGCCGCTCGACCTCCAGCCACTGCCGGCCCGGTTTGTCCAGCAGCCCCCAACCGAACCGGCCCTGCGGCCTGACGACCATGTACTGGTTGTCCAGCCACATCACAAAGCCCAACGGCCCGCCGGGCGAGGGGGCATCGGCCAGCACGGGCCGCCCGTCGACGCTGAAGCGCGTTCGTTCCCGGCCCCAGTCGATGGCGTAGGTGTGCCACCCGGTCATACTTACCTCGACCCCCGCTTCCCGCACGCGCAACGCCCGCTGGATGGGGGGCCACAGGCGGCGGTAGAGGGGCGGAAGATTCATCAGCAGCACGGCGGCGGGGGCAAACGGGGCCAGCAGGAGGGCCGCCGGGCGCAGCGCGTCGAGGGTGGCCGCCTTCCAGCCGTGGCCGGGCGCGGCCAGGTCCAGTTTCATATTGGAAGGGGGCGAGGCGTAGAAGAACCACAGGGCGCGGGGCAGGGCCGGCGTTCGGATGCCGGTCATCAAAAAGGGGTCGTTCCAGAAGCCAAAACCGGCCGTGCCCCGCAACGCTTCGGGGCCATTCCCCGCCGGGTGGGAGAAGCGAGCCCGCACCGTCAAAAGCAGTGGTGGCCGCCAGAGAAAGCGCCGCCGGGGCAGCCCCTGGTAGTCGTCGATCTGGGCGTTGGTGTACTGCCTGCGGCTGGCGTCGAGGTTGACCAGGCGCAGAGTTGCGCCCGTTGGCTCCAGCAGGCCGCCGCCCGCCAGGTGGCGCTGCCAGCGGGGGCCGGGTTCTGTTGAGAAATCTTCACGGATAGCCATCGGCGCCTCATCCGGGCCGGGATGCGCTTCGGGGCGAGTATACCATAGCCGGGGGCGAACGCCAACGAGTCTGTCCGAATTTTAGGCGAAACTCAAGGCTAGGCCATTTCTCCCCCTCCCCGCTGCGCGTCCCCTCGCTGGGGCTCGTAAGGGTAGGTGTTTTGTGTCAACCGTACCGAGCGTTTTGCCGAGGGCCGCTCGGCGATGAATTCGCCGAGCTACACGGCAGCGCCCCACAAATGGGGCTGAATCTAGCTCAAAGCCGGGTTTACCCGGCGCTGTTTGATAGCCCGGAAATTCATTTCCGGGCGGTCTGGGGCATTGGATCGCCCCCACCTGAAAAAACCTACCCTTCAGCCCCACTAGGGGGAGGACTGGAAATTCCCCCCAGCCCTTCGGCTTCACTCAGGACAGGCGGGGGGGACTAAGTAGTTGTCCAGAAATAACTTGGCGTTTTTGCAGGGTGTTTCTTGGGGAAAAGTGAAAAGTTATTTACGGACAGTTACTAAGGGGGGGAGGAATCATCGAAAACAGTCTGGGTGGTTTAATGATGGCCGAACGACCTGCGGTCGGGGGTCGCACCCGCGACCTGGTGATCTTTCTGCAAAAGTCAATCCTGAGCCTGAGCCGGCACTGGTTTCTGCTGGCCAATCTCGTTTCAGGAACCATTCTGGCCCTGGGGTTTCTGGCCCCGGCGTTGATGTATCTCGGCCTGCCGGACGCCGGGCAGGGCGTCTATCGCCTGCTGGCCCCGCACGACCACCAACTGCCGCAGCGATCCTACTTTCTTTTCGCCCAGAAGGGCGGGGTGCAGACCTATTCCCTGGAGCAGGTGCTGGCTCAGGGCGCGGACCCCGACAGCCTGCGCGCCTTTATCGGCAACCCGCAGCTTGGATTCAAGATGGCCTTGAACCAGCGGATGACGGCCATTTTGACGGCCATCTTCATCGGCGGGTTGGGCTGGGGCCTGGCCGGGGGACGGCCCCGCCTTGGCCCGCTGGGCTTCTTGCTGATGACCGCGCCCCTGCTGGTGGATGGCTATAGCCACGTCATCAGCGAAAACAGCGGCCAGGGCTTCCGCGAGAGCAACGCCTGGGCGGTGGGTTTGACCGGGGGCGCATTCCCGCCGGCGTTCTACGCGGGCACAACGTTCGGCAGCCTGAACTGGCTGCTGCGCACGCTGACGGGCCTGCTGTTTGGCCTGAGCTTTGCCTGGTTTCTGTTCACCTATCTTTCGGATAATTTTGCCGCCGTTCGCAAGCAGCTTGAACCCCGACTGCGGCGAATCGGGGCGATCAGATAGATATGGGTGCATTCAATGTTAGTTGAAGAATGTAGAACAAACTGTTAGTTTGTTCGGTAGGGACAAGCTAACAGCTTGTCCTACAACTCATTTTGAATGCACCCAATAGATATTGAACAATGGAGGTAGCCATGAACGTTTACGAGGCCATCCGGGCCAAGCGGGCGGTTCGCCGGTTTCAGGATAAACCGCTGCCCGACGACGTGGTGAACGCCATCCTCAACGCCGGACGCCTGGCCCAATCGGCCAAGAATATGCAACCCTGGCATTTCCTGGCCATCCGCGATAAGGCCACGCTCAAAGCCCTGTCGGATTTGGGCCAGTTCGCCGGGCATCTGGCCGGCGCGGCCCTGGGCGTGGCTATCCTGACCCCCCCGCCCGAGGCGCGCTTCAGCATGATGTTCGACGCGGGGCAGGCCGCGGCCTATATGCAGTTGGCTGCCTGGGAGTTGGGCGTCGGTTCCTGCCTGGCTACCATCTACGAGCCGGACAGGGCGCGGGAGTTGCTGGGATTCCCGGATGACCTGCACATCCGGGTCGCCATCTCCTTCGGGTACGCTCTGCCCAGGGAAGGTTCCCCTCGCCCGCCCCGTAAGGACGGGCGGCGGCAATTCGACGAGGTGGTGCATTGGGAGCGGTGGTGATCCGGCCCCGGGCCGAGGTCTAGCACATCAAGCCATCAATGGGCCTGGAGTTGCCAAACACCCTTCGGCAGGCTCAGGGTGCGGAGCAGGCCACGGCGTATCCTGAGCCTGTCGAAGGATACGCCTCAACTATTGCACCCCGGTGTACTAACCCCCGGCGGGCGTGGGCGTTTCGGTCGGGGTGGGAGAAGCTTCCGGGGTGGGGGTATCGGTCTCCGGCGGGAGGACTTCCGGCGTAAGCGTTGGCGTTTCCGTGCCGGTTGGAGCCGCTTCGGGCGTGGGCGTCCAGGTTTCGGTCGGCGCGACCTCCGGCGTGGGGGTGCCGGTTTCCGTTGGCGGCGGCTCCGCTGTAGGGGTGTCTGTGGCCGGCGGCTCCGGGGTTGGGGTGTTGGTCTCGACAGGTTCCGGGCTGGGCGTGTCCGTTTCGAGCGGGCCGGCGGTCGGCTCCAACTCCGGCGTGGGCGTCGGCGTCTCCGTTTCGGGCGGGACGGTGGGCGGCAGGGTCGGGCTGGGCAGCGGGGTTTCGGTTGGGGTCGGGGTCAAGGTCGGGACCGGCGTCGAGGTCGGGCTGGGGGTCGGCGTGGGGTCGTTATCGACCAGCAGGCGCACCCGGTCCTCCAGCGAACCGCCGTTGCGGTCGAAAACGACCAGGCGAATGGTGTAGGGGCCGTTGGCCACCTGGCGAGTATCGAGCGTGGCCAGGGGGCCGCCTTCGACCAGTTGCCGGACCGGGGCCATAATCGGGGCGAAGGCTTGCGGGCCGGTTCCCACCCCCAGTTCCAATTGATAGTGGGAGAAGTTGGCCGCCAAAGCCCGCCCTTCGAGGGTGATGGTGTTCTTGACCGTCGCCCCATCGCCGGGGGAGGTGATGGCGGCCTCGATGGCCGTCGAGGGGCAAAAGCCGTCCGGCGGCTGGGGAAACCCGTTTTCCTCGGCCCAATCGCGGCCATCGGGGGGGTAAACGCGGTAGTAGCGCGTCTCGACGTTGCCCCGGCAGAACTCGTTGGCCCGCAGGCCGGTGTTCAAATCGATGTCGATCAGCTGGTGGATGTCAAACTCCGGGCCGGGCGGTGGCTGGTCCTGGGCGAACACCTCGCGCCGCCGTTCGGGGCAGGCCTCGCCGGGCAGCGTCCCCGAATCGGCGCAGACCTCAAGCTCGATGATGGTCGGTGGGCGGATGAAATCGCGCACCGGCAGCCCCTCGTGGGCGCGCTCCATAAAATTGTGCCAGATGGGACCGGCCCCGCTCAGGCCGCTGACCCCCAGCATCGGCGTGTAGTTGGCATTGCCCACCCAGACCCCGGCTACCAGATCGGGCGTGTAGCCCACCGTCCAGTTATCGCGAAAGTCGTTGGTCGTGCCGGTCTTGGCCGCGGCGGGGCGGCTCAGGTTCAGGTAGCTGTTGGGGCCAAAGGAGATGGCCCGCGCTTCGTTGTCGGCCAGGATGTGGGACATCAGGTAGGTGTGGTCCTCGCGCAGCACCCGCTCGCCCGATCCAGGCCGAAACTCGTAAATGACGTTGCCGAACTTGTCGCTGACGCGCAGGATGGAGACAAGCGGCTGGCGCAGGCCGCCGTTGGCCAGGGCCTGGTAAGCGCCGGTCATCTCGATCAGGGGCACCTCGCCCCCGCCCAGGGTCAGGGCCAGGCCGTAATCGTTGCGGGTCAGGGTAGTGATCCCCAGCCGGGCGGCCATTTCTTTCAGGGCCTCGATGCCGGTGAACTCCAGGGTCTTCACGGCCGGGATGTTGTAGGAATTGGCCAGGGCCACCCGCAGCGAGACCGGGCCGTGGAATTTGTCGTCGTAGTTCTTGGGGCGGTAGACCCCGCCCGCGCCGTCGGGGTACTCAACCGGCACATCCATAATCAGGGTGCTGGGCGTCCAGCCGCGCTCGAAGGCGGCCAGGTAGGTCAGCGGCTTGATCGCGGAGCCGGGCTGGCGGGGGGTGACGGCCATGTTGATCTGGCCGCTGATGGCCTCATCCCGAAAATCCTTGCTGCCGACCATGGCCAGAATCTCGCCCGTTTGGGGCCGGACGGCCACCAGCGCGCCGTTGGTCACATTGCGGGCGGCCAGGACGTTGACCTGGCTGGCCACTTCCTCCTCGGCGATTTGTTGCAGGCGGGGGTCGAGGCTGGTTTCGATGCGCAGGCCGGCCTGGTAGATGAAATCGGGGGGATAGATCGACTCCAGCTCGGCCCGGACGTAGTTGATGAAGTGCGGGGCCTCAAAGCCCGGCCCGCCGGCGACGAGGTGGCCGATGACGTCCTCCGCTTTGGCCGCCTGGGCCTGGGCCGGGGAGAGATAGCCCGCTTCGACCATCAGATCGATGACCGTTTCCTGGCGGGCTTTGGCCCGCTCGGGGTTGCTGAAGGGGTCGTGCAGGGCCGGGCTTTGCGGCAGCCCGGCCAGGAGGGCCGCCTCGGCGATGGACAGGTCGTCGGCCCGCTTGCCGAAGTAGGTCTGGCTGGCGGCCTCGATGCCGTAGGCCAGGTTGCCGTAGTAAATCTGGTTCAGGTAGATTTCCAGGATTTTGTCTTTGGGGTACTGGCGGAAAATCTCGACGGCCAGGACCGCCTCGCGCACCTTGCGCATCAGGCTCTGCTGGTTGCGCTCGTCCGCCTCGAGCAGGATGTTGCGCACCAATTGCTGGGTGATGGTGCTCCCCCCGGAGACAATGCGCCCTTCGCTGACGTTGTAATAGACAGCCCGGCCCACGGCGATGGGGTCAACGCCGACGTTCTGGTAAAAGAAACGGTCCTCGGTGGCGATGGTGGCGTTGAGCAGGTCGCGATCGATGTTGCTGACGGGCACGTAGGTCCGCCGCCCGAAGTTAGGGTCGATGATCTCCCACAGCAGATCCCCGTTTCTATCGTAAATGCGGGTCGTCTCGAAGCGAAACTGGCGCGTTTGCAGCGCCTCCGGCGGGGGCAACTCGGAGGCGATCCAGAAATAGCCAATCACCCCGGCGGCCATCCCCGACAGCAGCAGAAAAATCACGGCAAAGGTCGAAAACAGGAACGTGCGCCAGATGAGGCGTCCCCACCGCACCTGGGATCGAGACGGCGGCGCGGGCAGCGTGCGTTGCAGGGCCTGGGGTGGGATGGGTGGAACCGGCTTCGGCGGCGGGCTGGGCTGGGTCGGGCGCTGGGCCGTGGGCCGGGTGGCCGGCGGGCCGGGCCGGGCGGGCCGCGTTCGATGGGGATCCTCCGGCTCCGGTTTGAGGGGCCGGGTTTGCATTTCGCCTCTGGCCGGGGCTTCCTCTGGTGGCGGTTCCGCCGGGGCAGGCTGTTCATCCCCCCCTGCCCCGGGCGCGTCCGGGTTCAATGGGTCTATGTTGTGATCGGTCATAGAATCTCCAAATTCAAAGGCGATATTACGATTATAACAAGCGACTGGAGGATGTCAATGCCGACAGCGCCAAAACGCACCACCACTTGAAAAATTCTCCGCTCTGATTAAAATACATACGGCCCTGGTTGACCGGTTAATTGGTCAACTGGTTGCTTGGTTAACCGGTTACCTGGTTACCTGGTGGCCGGTCAATTGGTAATTACTAACCGATCACCCAGGTAACCAATCGACCAGGTAACCAGGTAACCAGTCACCCAATCCACCACCCGGAGGCTCCGCGAAGGCAACGATGGAACTGACAAGCATCCGCGAACTGAACGCTGAAGTCGAACGAGAAGCCCTATTTTTGCAGGATTTGCTGGCCGAGGTCAACAAGATCATCGTCGGCCAGAAAAAATTGGTGCAGCGCCTGCTTATCGCCCTGCTGGCCGACGGCCATATCCTGCTGGAAGGCGTGCCGGGCCTGGCCAAGACCCTGGCGGTCAAAACGCTGGCCCAGGCCGTGCAGGCCAGATTCCAACGGATTCAGTTCACCCCCGACCTGCTCCCGGCCGACCTGATCGGCACCCAAATCTACAACCCGCGCACCACGGAGTTCAGCCCGCACCAGGGGCCGCTCTTCGCCAACTTCATCCTGGCCGACGAGGTCAACCGCGCCCCGGCCAAGGTTCAGAGCGCCCTGCTGGAGGCTATGCAGGAACGCCAGGTGACCATCGGCGATGAGACCTTCCGCCTGGAGGAGCCATTTCTGGTGCTGGCCACCCAAAACCCCATCGAGCAGGAAGGGACCTACCCGCTGCCCGAAGCCCAGGTTGACCGCTTTATGCTCAAAGTCATCGTCGATTACCCCAACCGGGATGAAGAACGGCTGATCGTCAACCGTATGACCGGGGCGGTCCTGCCCGAGGTCAAACCCGTCGTCGGCCCCGAAACGCTGCTCCACGCCCGCGAGGTCGTCAAGCAGATTTACGTCGATGATAAGATTAAGGAATACGTGCTGGACCTGGTTTTCGCCACCCGCTACCCGGCCGACAACGGGTTGCACCAGCTTCAGTCGCTGATCGATTTCGGGGCGTCGCCCCGGGCCAGCATCTATTTGATTATGACGGCCCGGGCCCACGCCTTTCTACAAGGACGGGGGTTCGTCACCCCGGAGGACATCAAGCAAATCGCCCCCGACGTGCTGCGCCATCGCATTGTCGTCAGCTACGAGGCCGAAGCCGAGGAAGTGTCCAGCGCCGACATCGTCCAGCAGATTTTGGACCACATCGAAGTGCCTTGAATGGGTATTGGAGATTGGAGATTGGGGATTGGGGATTGGGGATTAGGGATTGGGTATTAGGTATTCAATGACCAGTAAACCAATACCTAATATCCAATACCTAATCTCCAATACCTAATATCCAGTACCCAAAACGTGACACTTGACACTTGACACCCGACACCCAACCGCCGGCCACGCCTATGCTAACCACCGAGCTCATCAAAAAAATCCGCCGTATCGAAATCCGTACCAAACGCCTGGTGAACGACAGCTTTGCCGGCGAGTACCACGCCATCTTCAAAGGGCGGGGGATGGAGTTTGACGAAGTGCGCCCCTACCAGCCCGGCGATGAGGTGCGGACCATCGATTGGAACGTGACCGCCCGCACCAGCGAGTTATTCGTCAAACGCTACGTGGAGGAGCGGGAATTGACGGTGATGCTGCTGGTCGATGCCAGCGCCTCCGGGCATTTCGGCACCGTCAACCGCTTCAAGCGGGAGATTGCGGCCGAGCTGGCCGCCGTGCTGGCCTTCTCGGCCATCAGCAACAACGACAAGGTGGGCCTGCTGATCTTCACCGATCAAATCGAACTCTTCATCTCGCCGCGCAAGGGCCGCCGCCACGTGCTGCGCCTCATCCGCGATTTGCTGGCCTTCGAGCCGGCCGGCCAGGGCACCAACCTGGCCCTGGCCCTCGATACGATGAACCACGTCCTCAAGCGGCGGGGCATCGTCTTTCTCATCTCCGATTTCCTGACCCCCCCGGCGGATTTCCGGGCCGCGCTCCAAATCAGCAATCGCCGCCACGACGTGATCGCCGTCGTCCTGACCGACCCGCGCGAGCGGGCCCAGGCCTGGCCCAGCGTCGGCCTGGTAGCCCTTGAAGACGCGGAAACCGGCACGATTCAATGGGTGGATACGGCCGATCCGCGCTGGCGTGAGGATTTCACCCGGCAGGTTCACGAACTGGAAATTGCTCGGAACGACGTGTTGCGCCAGACCAAGGTTGATCGGATCGACATCAGCACCGGCGCCGATTACGTGCTGCCCCTCACGGCCTTTTTTGAAAAGCGCGCCCGGCGGTTGCGACGGTAGGAAAATGGGCATCCTGAGAACCAACCCTGCGAACTCGACGGGCACGACCGTCAAACACCAGCCGGTGCGCATCGCACTCCCCTTGCTGGTGGCCGTCCTGCTCCTGGCGACTTTCATCCTGCCCCTGGCCGCCCAGGAAGGCGGGCTGGACATCCGCTTCTTCATCAAGTCGGCCAGAGACCCCCTGACCGTGGGCGACCCGGTCACCCTGCGCCTGGAGGTGCGCCATCCGCCCGATTCCCGCGTCGGCCTGCCGCAGTTGGGAACCGAGTGGGGCGCGTTCGAGGTGCTCGACCAGATGCCAACCGAAACCACGGCAGATGAGGACGGTCGCACCACGACCAGCAAAGAGTACGTCGTCACCCTCTTTGCACCGGGGCAGTACCAGACGCCGCCACTGACCGTCACCCACCGCGGGGCCGACGACTCGATTGAGCTCCTGTCGCCGCCGCCCCTGTCTTTGGAGGTGACCAGCGTCCTGACCGAGGATTTGGAGCTGCGGAATCTCAAGCCGCAGGCATCGCTGCCGGAGCCGTCGCTGCTGCCGTTGCTGCTGGTGGGTTTCTTCCTGGCCACGGTCCTGACCCTGGTCCTGGCTGCTCTGGGCCTGTGGCTCTATCGCCGCTGGCAGAAAACGGCCCCGCCGCCGGCCATCCCCCAACCGGTGATCGACCCCCGCCCGCCGGAGGTGATCGCCTTCGCCGAACTGGACCGCATCGAAGCCCTGGACCTGCCGGCCCGCCATAAAATCAAAGAGCATTTCTCCCTGGTGGCCGATTGCCTGCGCCGTTACGTCGAAGGGCGCTACGGCATTCCGGCCCTGGAACGAACTACGTTCGAGGTCCGGCAGGCGTTCCGCCAGGGCCCGGTTCCGGGCGACGCGGCCAGGTCGTTCCTGAACCTCTTCTCGGATAGCGACCTGGTCAAGTTCGCCCGCTACCGGCCCGGTCCGGAGGACGCCTACCGCCTGATCCCCCAGGCGCGGGCCATCGTCGAGGCCACTACGCCCGAACCGGCCCCCGAGGTGGCGGAGGCGGAAGTAACGGCTGAAACCTAACGCAGCCCGGAGGAAGGGAGCTATGAACCATATCCTTGATTTTATTCACCAAACGTCCTTTGCCGATTTACCGGCCCAGGTTCAGCGTCAGGCGCAGGTATGCGTTTTGGACCTGGTCGGCTCGCTGGCCGGCAGGCAGCAGACGAAACTGTCGGCGATCATCCGCCAGCACGCCTGTCAGGCGTTTGGCGGAGATCAGGCCAGCCTCCTGCTCGATGGCCGGCGGTGCAGCGCGCCCGGCGCCGCCCTGGCCAACGGGATGACCATCGATTCGATGGACATCCACGACAGTTACCGCCAGAGCCTGCGATTATCATACCTCCGGGGCGTGGGGCGCGGTCTCGTCGGCGGCCCTGTACAGCCGGTTGCACGGCCTTTCGGCTGAACAGACCCGCCAGGCGATGGGCATTGCCGAATATCACGGGCCGCGCTCGCAAATGATGCGCTGCATCGACCACCCGACGATGCTCAAAGACGGCAGCGGCTGGGGGGCGATGGCCGGGGTCAACGCCGGGATGCTGGCCGCGCAGGGCTTCACCGGCGCGCCGGCCCTGACCGTCGAGTCCGAAGCGGTGGCCTCTTGCTGGGCCGATTTGGGCTCGCGCTGGTTGATTATGGAACAGGGGTTCAAGCCGCACGCCGTGTGCTGGTGGGCGCAGCCGCCATCGAGGGCACGCTGAACATCGTCCGCCGGCAGCAGCTTCAGCCGGATGACATCGTGGCCATCGAGGTTGAAACCTTTGAAAAGGCGACGCGCCTGGCCCATCCGCGCCCGGCCACTACCGAAGAGGCCCAGTACAGCCTGCCCTATCCGGTGGCTGCCGCGGTCTATGCCCTGGCTGAGGGGCAGGGACGGATGGGACGGCGTCGGCCCCCGCCAGCTTCTGGAAGATTCCCTGGGCGACGAGCGCATCCTGGTCCAGGGCCGGACCGTCCCGTTGCTCCAGCCCCAGGCCGGGCACGAAATCCTGCTGTTTGGCGCTGACCCAGCCCAGGTCATCAAATGCCCCCCGGTCGATGATCCGGCGGGCCAGGGCGTCGGCCAGGGCCGTTTTGCCGATGCCGCCCAGGCCCTCGATGGAGACCAGCCACGGCGGCTCCGGCCCGGCGATCACCGGCTCCAATTCCTGCAAATAACCTTCAACGCCGAACAACTTGGCGTAGGTTGGCGGCGGCAATCGCTTTTCCAGGACGGCCCGCCGTTCAGCCCTGGCCTGCGCCTCCCCGGCCTGCAAAATACGGGCCAGTTGCTTGATGCCCTCCTTTTGACGGCGATAGGCCGTGGCCTGGCCGATATTGAGCCGGTTGGCCACGGCCTGCATAACCATCCCGTCCAGAAAATGCAGGCGCAGCACTTCGGCCTCCTCCGTATGCTCGACGGCCAGGGCTTGCAGCGCATCGAGCAGTATCTCGTTCGTTGCCTGGCGGGAATTTGCGCCGCCCGCCTGCCGGAAGATTTGCAAATAATCGAGAGGGCTGGCCTCCGGGCCGGGCCGGCGCCAGGCCTTGAGCGCCTGGGCCACATCTGCTTCAAGTTTTGACAGGGATGGTTCGGTCACGGGTGGCAGTCCTTCCTGTTTAGTGACCGGTGATCGTCGCCGGTTCTTCGGTCAGGATACCACAAACTCCGGCGGGGAACAATGCCGGCCAGGCGGCGAGGCGATGATCGATGATAGCAAGCTGATACAGGAATGATAGCCCGCTGAGACCCTTTTTAGTGTACCCTTGTAGAGCCAGATTGGTTCAATCTCCAAGATTGAACCAATCTAATCGCAAACCATCAAAGACCAGGCTGTCCGATGTCCAGGTTGACCGACTATGTTTTCGTCCTGTGGGGCGAGCAATTTGACGAGACCGTCGCCACCGTTTTCATCAGCGAACTGCGCCGGGCCGGGTTGCGGGTCAAGATGGTGGGCCTGGCCTCCGGACGGATGCGGGGGCATTTCGGGCTGGTCTTGGTGCCCGACATTATGCTCGACCGGGCGCTTTCCCTGGCAGCCAAAGCCATGTGCGTGGTCATCCCGGATAGCTCGCCGGGCCTGAAGCGGCTTCGCAACGAAC
>JBHHXL010000042.1:0-19722 GCA_046757065.1 Anaerolineae bacterium | reverse complement strand
ACCGCCGAGCACCAGCGCCTCGAGGCGCACCACGAACGGAAGGCCAACTGGAAAAAATGGGGGCCCTACCTCAGCGAGCGGGCCTGGGGCACAGTGCGCGAAGATTATAGCCCGCACGGGACGGCCTGGGAGTATTTCCCCCACGATCACGCCCGCAGCCGGGCCTACCGCTGGAACGAGGATGGTCTGGCCGGCCTCAGCGACCGCCACCAGTATCTTTGCTTCGCCCTGGCCCTGTGGAACGGGCGCGACCCGATCCTCAAGGAGCGCCTGTTCGGGCTGACGGGCAACGAGGGCAACCACGGCGAGGACGTCAAGGAGTATTATTTCTACCTGGATAGCACCCCGACCCACAGCTATATGAAGATGCTCTACAAATACCCCCAGGCGGCTTTCCCCTACGCCAACCTGGTGGCGGAGAACCGGCGGCGGGGCCGCCGCGAGTTCGAATACGAGCTGCTCGACACCGGGGTCTTCGACGACAACCGCTATTTCGACGTGTTCGTCGAATACGCCAAGGCCGGTCAGGAGGACATCCTGGTCAACATCACCCTCGCCAATCGCGGTCCGGAGGCGGCCCGCTGCGACCTGCTGCCGACGCTCTGGTTCCGCAACACCTGGAGCTGGGGCTACGCCGCCGGTCCGATGGGCGATACGCCGGGTAAGCCTCGTTTGCGGCAGGTCGGGGGGCCAGCGGGCATGGCCGTGGTTGAGGCCAACCACCCGGCAGCCGGGACGTACCACCTCTACGCCGAAGACGCCTCAGACCTGCTCTTCACCGAAAACGAAACCAACGTGGAGCGCCTCTACGGCCTGCCCAACGCCAGACCCTACGTCAAGGACAGCTTCCACCGCTACCTGGTCAACAATGAGGCAGGGGCGGTCAACCCGGACCGGGAGGGCACGAAAGTGGCGGCGCTGTACCCGATCACCATCCCCCCCGGCCAGTCGCAGACCGTCCGCCTGCGGCTGTCGAAGGCGGCCCAGGCAGCGCCCTTTCAAGACTTCGGGCCAAGCCTGGCCCAACGCCAGGCCGAAGCCGATGCCTTCTACGCCGCCGTGCAGAATCCAAACCTGAGCCAGGACGGGCGGCGGGTGCAGCGCCAGGCCCTGGCCGGCATGCTCTGGTCGAAACAGATGTACTACTACGACATCGAGCAATGGCTCAACGGCGACCCCGGCCCCCCGCCGCCGCCGGACTCCCGCCGGTGGGGGCGCAACCACGATTGGGAGCATCTCAACAACTTCGACCTGATCTCAATGCCCGACAAATGGGAGTACCCCTGGTACGCCACCTGGGACCTGGCCTTCCATTGCATCCCCCTGGCTCTGGTCGACGCCGAATTCGCCAAGCGGCAGTTGGAGTTGATCGCCCGCGAGTGGTACATGCACCCCAACGGCCAGTTCCCGGCCTACGAATGGGCTTTCGCCGATGTCAACCCGCCGGTCCACGCCTGGGCTGCGTGGCGGGTTTACAAGATCGACGCCAAACAGCAAGGGCGGGCAGACCGGCCCTTCCTGGAGGGCCTGTTCCACAAGCTGCTGCTCAATTTTACCTGGTGGGTCAATCGCAAAGACGAGGACGGCAACAACGTTTTCCAGGGCGGATTTCTGGGCCTGGACAACATCAGCGTCTTTGACCGCAGCGCGGCCCTGCCCACCGGCGGGCACATCGACCAGTCGGACGGGACGGCCTGGATGGCCGGCTACTGCCTGACGATGCTGAAGATCGCCCTCGAGCTGGCCCGCGAGAACCCCGTTTACCAGGACACGGCCACCAAATTCTTCGAGCATTTCCTGAGCATCGCCCACGCTATGAACGACTGCGGCGGGCGCGGCCACAGCCTGTGGGATGAGGAGGACGGCTTTTTCTACGACGCCCTCCATCTGCCCGACGGCCGGATCGTTCCGCTCAAGGTGCGCTCGCTGGTCGGCTTGCTGCCCCTTTTCGCCACCGACACCCTCGAACCGGACATCCTGGACACGATGCCCGATTTCACCCGGCGGCTGCAATGGTTCGTTCGCCACCGCCCCCACCGCAGCGTCAACATGGATTGCATCGAGGTGCCGGGGGTCGGCCAGCGGCGGCTGCTGTCGGTCTTAACCCGCGACGAACTGGTCAGAGTCCTGCGCCGCATGCTCGACGAGGCGGAATTTTTGTCCGACTACGGCATCCGCTCCGTCTCGAAATACCACCAGGCCCATCCCTACAGTTTTCACGCCAACGGCCAGGTCTACACGGTCAGCTACCAGCCGGCGGAATCGCAAAGCGGCCTGTTCGGCGGCAACTCCAACTGGCGGGGGCCGGTCTGGTTTCCCATCAATTTCCTGATCATCGAAGCCTTGCAGCGGATCCACCACTACTACGGGGACGATCTCACGGTCGAGTGCCCGACCGGATCGGGCCGGATGATGAACCTGGATCAGGTAGCCACGGAGCTATCCCGGCGACTGATCCGCCTTTTCCTGCGGAACGAGGCGGGCCGCCGCCCGGCCTACGGCTGGCTGCGCACCTTCCAGGAGGACCCCCACTGGCGCGACCTGATCCTGTTCCACGAGTACTTTCACGGCGACAACGGGGCGGGCCTGGGCGCCAGCCACCAGACCGGCTGGACGGGGTTGGTGGCCAAGTTGCTCCAGCAGGCGGGGGGCTAGGCTTGCACCACAAACGTGCCCATCAGCGCCCGCGCCTCGGCCAGCATCGAGGCCGCGCGCCTGGAGACATCGCTTACGGGACGGCCCTCGACCAGCGGCTGGCCCAGGTAGGGCTTATCGAAATGCGCCACCAGCGCGCCGGGCGGCGGCGTCTCCCCTGGTTCCAGGCGACGAACCACGCACTCCTGAAGTCCATACAACAACCGCTCCAACAGAGCCTTGATGTCGAGGTCCCCGGTCTGCCGCAACTGGGCCAGCAGATCGGCATCCGTCAGGGTGGCGATGCTTAGGCCGCCGGCGCTGAGATAACCCTTCTCGCCAGCCATCCTTAAGAGCTGACCCAGCACCGCTTCGGCGGCAACCTTGACCGGGGCGGTGAAGAGCCGGTGTTCAAACAGGATGCGTTCAACCAGATGTTCGGCGGTGGCCAGATCGGCGGCCACGTTAGGGCCATCCAGGCGCAGGCGATCCAGAATTTCGGCGGGGGTGGGCGTGTGCCAGCCGCAGGCCAGGGGATCGCGTACAAAAAAGTCCAGGTGATCCAGGTGCAAGAGGCCGTTTTCGGTGCGGACGGGGTTGGGAGGCTGGCCGTTCGCCAGGGCCACAATCTGGTCGGGCTCGAACCCGTGCCGCCGCAAGATTTCGCCCACGGTTTCCCCCGAAATAATCTCGCGTCCGGCCTGGTGATGATCGAAGCCGGGCAAAACCTCGCTCGAATGGGAAAAAGGGCCGTGGCCCACGTCGTGCAGCAAGGCGGCCAGGCGCAGCGCCTCGTCGTCGGGCCGGAAGTAGGCGGTCAGGGCGAAGACCCCCCGCACGTGAGACAGGCGCGAGTGGGATGTTGGCATCGTCAGGCCACCCGCCCCAAAGGTATGCACGAACCCCAGCCGCTGCAACGGCCGGCTGTTGAGCAACTCCTGCTCGCAAGGCGTGAGCGATACCCGCAGGTTCCAGACCGGTTCCCATAAAACATCGGCGGTTGGGGTGAAGGGGTACAATTCGGTTGGTGATGAGAGAAGGTTTGCCATTTTGCTCCGCCGAAACGATCTCGAATTGCGCTAGCCGGTCAGCCGCATTTTCTGCATCTATCCCTCTTGTTCCTTTTCCGGTGTTTCTTTAGCCCGACCGTAAAGCTCCGTCAGTTCCGCCAGGCGTCCGGCCAGATCGTCCGCCAACGCGCCGGGCAGGTAGCGCCAGCGCCAGTTGCCACCGGGCTGGCTGGGGTAATTCATGCGCGCCTCCGATCCCAGCCCTAATACGTCCTGCAAGGGAACGACGGCCATATCGGCCACGGAGCTAAAGGCCAGCCGGATAAAGTCCCAGTTAAATTCGCAGCCATCCGAGCCCATATATTTCAGGGCCGCCGCCCGCTCCTCGGGGGCGCTGGAGTTTTTGAACCAGCCCAGGGCCGTATCGTTATCGTGGGTGCCGGTGTAGACCACGCAATCCCGGGGATACTGGTAGGGCGCATCCATTTTAGCCACCCCGCCGCTGAAGGCGAATTGCAGAATCTTCATCCCCGGCAGCTCGAATTCCTCGCGCAGGGCCACCACCTCGGGCGTGATCACCCCCAGGTCCTCGGCGATCAGGGGCAGTTGGTGCACGTTGAAGGCGAAGCGCAGGGCGTGGAACAGGTCCGCGCCCGGCCCCTTGACCCAGCGGCCCTTGATGGCCGTCTTTTCCCCGGCCGGAATCTCCCAATAGGCCTCAAAGCCCCGAAAATGATCCAGGCGAATGATGTCCACCAGGGCCAGGGTGGCCCGGACGCGGGCGATCCACCAGGCGTAACCCCGGTCTTTCATCGCCTGCCAGCGATAGAGCGGGTTGCCCCACAGTTGGCCGGTCTCGCTGAAATAATCGGGAGGTACGCCGGCCACGACGGTCGGGCGGCCTGCCTGGTCGAGGTAAAACAGGTCGGGGTTGGCCCAAACGTCGGCGCTGTCATGCGCGGCGAAGATGGGGATGTCGCCGATGATGCGGACCCCCCGCTCGTTGGCGAACCGCTTCAAAGCCGACCATTGCCGGAAAACCTGAAACTGAAAATAGCGGTGGCGCTCGATGGGTTCGGCCAGGGCCTGGGTCGCACGCTGCAAGGCTTCCGGCTGGCGGCTCACCAATTCCGGTTCCCAGGTAGTCCAGGCAGCGCCGCCGTGAGTCTCCTTCAGGGCCATAAACAGGGCGAAATCTTCCAGCCACGAGCCGTTCTCGGCGCAAAAAGCCTCGAACTCGGCCCGCAACCCGGCGGGGGCGCTGCGGCTGAAGACCTGAAAAGACCTGGCCAACAGCCGGGCGCGGAACTGGATGACCGGTCCGTAGTCAACCTGATCGTCGGGGAAGCGGGGTGTTTCGGCCAGGTCGGCCGCGGAAAGGAGTCCCTCCTCGACCAGCGCCTCCGGGCTGATCAGCAGCGGATTGCCGGCGAAGGTCGAAAAACATTGGTAGGGAGAGTCGCCGTAGCCGGTCGGGCCGAGGGGCAGCACCTGCCACAATTGCTGCCGGCTCTGAACCAGAAACTCGATGAAGCGATAGGCTTCGGGCCCCAAATCGCCGCAGCCAAAGCGGCCGGGCAGGGAAGTGGGATGCAGCAAGATGCCGCTGGATCGGGGGAAGGCCATAGTTACCTCTACGGAAATAAGACTGCACCTTTATGTCATGCTGAGGCGTCAAAAAAGATCGTCGGCCAGGTCGGGGTAGAGCTTCCTGGCGCAGTCGGGGCAAATGCCGTGGCTGAATTCAGCCTCCGAATGGTCGTGGATGTAAGCCTCAATCTCCTGCCAGTTGCCCTGACCATCTCGAATGCGTTTGCAGGAGGCGCAAATGGGCAACAGCCCGCTCAGCAAATTGACGTTTTCCAGGGCTTGTCGCAGCTCCGCATTGAGGCGGCGCAGGTCTTTGGCATCGCCGAAACGAGCTATGGCAATGGTGATGGCCCGCTCCATTTCCCGCCGCTGGGGCGGTTTGACCAGGTAGGCCCCCACGCCGACCACACTGGCCCACTCGACCAGGGCCGATGATTCGTAGGCGGTCAGGACGACTACCGGCGTCGGACAGGTTTTCTGAATGCGGCGGCTGGCTTCCAGGCCGTGCATATCGGGCATTTCAATGTCCATCAGGACGACGTCGGGTTGCAAGGCCTGGGTCATATGGACCGCTTGCAGGCCATTGGTGGCCCGGCCAATGACGGTGTAGCCAATATCTTCCAGGAAGCCTTCGATCATCTCGCTCACCAACGATTCGTCTTCAACCACTAAAACCCGGGTGTCTTTACTCACACTGACCTCTTTGCCTGTTACTCCGCAACCTGGAAGCGAATCCTGGTGACCGCTCCACGGTCGTTGGCAAGCGTTACCTCTCCGTCCAATTCCCCGGATACCACGCTTTGCACCAGATATAAACCAACGTTGTGACGTTGCCCCCGCAGCACCGCCTCGGGGTAGCCCGGCCCGTCGTCCCGAAACTCGAACCCAACGGCCTTGTCGCCTGGGGAGATCGAAACGGCGATCCGGCCCCGGGGCCGTTCCTGAAAAGCATATTTGACGCTGTTCGTAGCCAGCTCGTTGACGATCAGGGCCAGGCCGTTGGCCTGCTTGGGCGTGACCCGCACCGGGGAAGGGGACACTTCGACGGACACGGGCTTGTCGGGCGGCAGGGCTTGCAAGGCGGCCTGGATGATCTGCTCGCTCAGGTCGCTCAGCCGCAATGGACGCCACTCGGCATCAGACAGGAGGTTGTGCGCGGTGGCCAGCCCCCGCACCCGGTTGATCAGGTCGGTCATAATGGCCCGGTATCCGGGCCGGTCCTGCATCCCGGCGTGCCGTCGCTCGGCGTAAAGCAGGCCGATGATGGCCGACAGGTTGTTCTTGACGCGATGGTTGATCTCGTGCAGGAGCATCGACTTGGTTTTGGCGTCCCGGCGGGCCTGTTCGTACAGACGCGCATTCTCAATCGAGATGGCCACCGTGGCCGCCAGCGACTCCAGCAGGGTCAAATCTGCCTGGCCAAAGCGATTGGCGGCCTTATCGACCACCTGGATGACCCCGATCACCTTCTCTTTGACTCGCAGAGGGACGCTGAGGATGGAATGCAGGTCCAAACCGGTTTGCTCGTCGATGGCCGCGAAATGGCGTTCGTCGCTCTGGGCGTCGGCCACGATCAGGCTCTGCCCGGTGCGGGCCACCCAGCCGGCCAGGCCCTGGTCCGGGGCCAGCCGCCAGCCGCGCACAATCTGGCTCTGGGGATCGGTCAACTGGCGGCAAACCAGTTCGTTCGTCTCCGGATCGATCAGCCAGGCCGAGCAGGCGGTCACCCCCAACAGGTGGCGCACTTCCTCCAGGACCGTGGTCAGAACCTGATCCAGATCGAGGGTGGAGACGAAAACCTCGCCAACCTGATTGAGAAACTTCAGTTCCCGGTTGCGCTGTTCCAGGATTTCTTCCAATTGCACAACCTGCAGGCGCAAGGCTGCCAGCTCGCGCGCCGGTTTCACCGGGGTTTTAATTTCGTCACGCATCGGCCGGCCCTCCCAATCTCTAATCAAAGAAGGTTGCCTTTCAGGCCAGGGGAGAATATCAGCGGACGGCTCCGCCGAGCGGATTAACGGATAGTCTCCGCGCAAGAGGGGATCCGCTAATCCGCTAGGCCGAAGGCCATCCGCTGAAAATCCTCTCTGCGCCGCTTATTTGAGTGATATTGGTCTTGCAACGCATTTTATAGATACACCCAAATCATTAAAAACCTGTGTCATCTCCCCCCGGCGTTTCCGGCGCCAGATCGACCTCCAGGCCGCCGCTTAGCCAGGCCAGCAGGTTGTAACCCCAGGCCACCAGCAAGGCGCTCAGGGCCAGCAGCAGGCCGCCGAAAATGGCCCCCAGCAGCGCCAGCGCCAGAACCAGCGCCGGGCCCTGTTCTTCCATCGCCGCCAGGGACGAAACCAGCGGCCCCAAACCCAACACCTCGACCAGGTTCAGATCGACCTGCGTTCCCAGCAGTTCTACCGTCCCCTCCTGCAAGCCGTCGAGCCAGAGCCGGGCCCGGCCCACCAGCCAGACCAGGCCCGCGCTGCACAGGGCTGCCGGCAAAAGCAGGACCGCCGCCCCCAGCAGACAGCCGAACCTGGTTAACGAAAGGGCGCTAATGCGCCGCACCCGGTAACGAACGGTCATCGCCGGTAGTACTCATATTCCGGCAAAACGCGAGCTTCCCGGCTGGCAAGCAGCGCCTGCCGGTAGAGCTTTTCGTACTCGCGGGCCGGTGCGCTCCAGGACACGTCGGTTGTCATACAACGGCCCTGCAAAATCTGCCATTGATAGGGGTTGCGATACGTCTCCACGGCGCGCACGACAGCGGTGTAGAAGGCCAAAGCGTCGTAAGCCTCGAAGACGAAGCCGGTGCCAACCCCGCTGCGCGGGTCGAACGAAGCCACCGTGTCGGCCAGGCCGCCGGCGGCCCGCACCACCGGCACGCTGCCGTAGCGCATGGCGATCATCTGGTTCAGGCCGCATGGCTCGAAGCGAGAGGGCATCAGGTACATATCGCTGCCGGCGAAGATCATGCGGGCCAGCCGGTCGTTGAAGGTCAAGAACACGCCGGCCTGGCCGGGGAAGCGGGCCAGCAGGTTGCCGAAGAAATCGTGGTAGTGTTGCTCGCCGGTGCCCATAATGACCAGTTGGGCATCCAGGTGGTGCAGGATCGGCTCGGCCATCGCCGTCAGGAGGCCAATGCCCTTTTGCTCGGTCAGGCGGGAGATGATGCCCAACAGCGGCTTTTCGGGATCGGGGGTGAGGCCGGCCTCGTGCTGGAGGGCCAGCTTGTTGGCCTGCCTGGCCTGGCGGTGGTCCACATCAAACGTGGCCTCGATCTGGGCGTCGGTGGCCGGGTTGTAGTGGTCGACGTCGATGCCGTTGACGATGCCGTAGAGATGGTCGCGCCGGTCGTACAACAACTTTTCCAGGCCCTCGCCCTGTTCCGGGGTCAGGATTTCGCGGGCGTAGGTTGGGCTGACGGTGCTGATAACATCGCTGAAGTAAATGCCCCGGGCCATAAAATCGACGATCTCGCGTTCCTCCGGCTTATCGGGGTGGGCCAGAAAGCCGTACTCATCGATGCCGGCGATCTCCAGCACGCGGTGGCCGAAGATGCCGCGATAGGCCAGGTTGTGAATGGTGTACACCCCGGCGGTTCCGGCGAAGTGGGGGTCGTCGGCGTAGAGGGTTTCCAGCCAATTTGGGACCAGGGCCGTGTGCCAGTCGTGGCAGTGAACGATGTCCGGCTGCCAGTTAAGATGGCGTGTGGCCTCCAGAGCCGCCCGGCAGAAGAAGATGAAGCGCTCGGCGTCGTCGGGGTACATATAGATGCCTTCCCGCTCGAAGTAGGGCGCGTTTTCGACGAAATAGACCGGCGTCCCGCCCTCGAGGGTCGTTTGCCACAGGCTGGCGGGCCGCGCGCCCTCGTGGATGGGGACGGGGAACTCGGTTAAGAGCCGCTCCAGGTGAAAGCGTTCGGGCCGGACGCGGCCGTAACGCGGCATCGCCACGCGCACATCGTGCCCCAGAGCGCGCAGGGCCTTGGGCAGGGAGCCGGTCACGTCAGCCATGCCGCCGGTTTTGGCGAACGGCACCACTTCCGCCGCCAGCAGGAGGATTTTAAGCGGGCGCTCTGCCATCCTACCAACCCTCCAGCACGTGCGACAGGTCGGCCAGCCGCTCAACCGTTGCCTCCGGGCGGATGTGGCGGTTGAGAGCATTGCGGGGATACTCCTCGCGCCTGACCCAGATGCCCCGCATCCCGGCATTTTGCGCGCCCAACACGTCCCGGTCCAACATATCGCCCACGACGGCGATTTGCGATGGCGGCAGGCCCCACCGCCCGGCGATCAGCAGGAACGGTTCGGGGCAGGGCTTGCGCCAGGTCAGGCCGGCTGAGCTAAAGGTGGGGGATAGCCAGGGTCGCAGGTAGAGCTGGTTGACCAATCGCTGCACCAGGGGGTCATCGGTGGCGTTTGACAGGAGGCCAAGCCGCAGCTTTTTGCCGTGCAAAACCTTCAACGTCTCGATTGCGTCGGGGTAAACCCGGCTGGCCGCCTCCTCCGGGGCGAAAAAGCGCCGCAGGGCCTCCGGTAGATGCGCCCGCGCCGCCGCCGGGGCTTCGAGCCGCTCCAGGCTCCGGGCCAGCGATTCGGCGGCGGTTACCTCTCGCCCGGTTTCAACCGCCTGGCGGGCGCCCCGTTCGCGTTCGGCCAGGAACGTCTCAACGAGCGCCGCCGGGTCCAGCTTAATCCGTTTCTTGCTGGTCAGCCAGGCAGCCATAGCCTCCGCGCCGGCCCGTTCTACCGCGGACCGGTCGCCTTCAAAGCCCATCAGGGTATAGCCCAGGTCGAAAATGATGCCTTTGATCAATAGCCTCGCTCCCGCCGGACCCGATTGAGGAGCGGCCGTCCGGCCAGATAGCGTCGCAAGTTCTCGGCGAAAAGATCGGTCACCCGGTCGTCGTAGGCCGGGGTAAAGCTGGAGACGTGGGGGGAGATGAGCAGGCGATCCGTAGCTTCGGCCAGCCGCCAGAGGGGGCTACCGGCGGGCAGCGGCTCCTCCTCAAAAACGTCCAGCGCGGCCCCGGCGATCCAGTCTTCCTCCAGGGCGCGAACCAGGGCCGCCTCATCGACCAGGCCGCCCCGGGCCACGTTGATCAGCAGGGCGTTAGGCTTCATCCGCCGCAAAGCGGCTTCGTCGATGAGATGGCGCGTGGCCGGGATCAAGGGCGCGGCCAGCACCACGATGTCGCTCTGGGCCAGCAGGTCGGGCAGGCCATCCGGCGAAAATATCCGCTCCGGCAGGCTGGCCTCCGGATCGCCCGCGCCGGGTATGCTCCAGCGCACATCAACCGTCGAGCTGCGCCGGCCATCGCGGTTCAGGGCCAGAACGCGCATGCCGAAGGCGGCGGCCAGGCGGGCCACGGCCCGCCCGATGCCCCCGTAACCGACGATGCCCATCGTAGCCCCGTGCAATTCGGTCGAGACAAATTTGTCCCACCGGCCCGGCGGCCACTCTCGCGCTCGCTGGTAGTGGAGCATTTTGGGCACCTTCCGGGTCAGGGCCAGGGCCATAGCCAGTACGTATTCGCCGATAGCGATAGCGTGGATGCCGTTGGCCGTGGTCAGGGGCACCTCACTGCGCCAGAGGGGGGAATCCAGGAGATGGTTGATCCCGGCGCTGTGAAGCTGCACCCACTTCAGCCGAGGGGCCCGGGCCGGGTCCAGCCAGGGCGAGAGCAGGTAAACGATCTCGGCAGCGGCCACCAAGCCGGCGGGCGGGGCCTGGCCGCGTCGCACGGTGTGTTGCACCACCTCGAGGCGGGGGGACACGGCCCGTAGTTTGTCCAGTTGGGCCTCGCTGAAGCGCAGCGTACACAGAACCGTGATGCCGTTGCCGGTTTGTTGACCGTTTACCATAGGACTATTATAGTCGGGAATGGGTGAGCGGGCAACGTCATTCGGAGCGGCCAGATGGCCGGCCTGATTTTCCCTGCTCTCCAATCTCGCCTATAATTGGGTAGAGAGGAACCGGACAGCCCCTGCGGGACGACAACGACAATGAAAATAGGAGTCCGGAATGAATTCCGGACTCCAGAACCAGTCTAATTTCACAGCGTGAAAATTTGATAGCCCAGGCACGCTTGGCGCGATGCCGGGCGGCTACCCCACCCCAACCCCTCCCCGCCAGCGGGGAGGGGCTACGGGAGGGGTATTTTCAAGGGGGTCTACCCATGCCCGATTTGCTGGAATTATTAAAAAACGATCATATCTTAATTGCCGACGGCGCGACGGGAACCGGGATGCAACGATTAGGCTTGCCGCCCGGCAGGGCCCCGGAACTGTGGAATGCCGAAAACCCAGACGCCGTGCGCAAACAATATCGAGATTACATTGAGGCCGGTAGCAACCTAATCCTGACCAATTCTTTCGGCGGGACGCGGGCGCGGCTGGACCTGGAAGGCGCGGGCGACCGCGTGCACGAGCTGAACCGGCTGGCCGCCGAGCTGGCCCGCGAGGTGGCGGGCGACCAGGTGGTGGTCCTGGGTTCGATGGGGCCGACCGGCCAATTGATGGAGCCGATGGGGCCGCTGACCTATGAAACGTGTAAAGCCTATTTCGCCGAGCAGGCCGCGGCCCTGGCCGAAGGCGGCGTCGACGCCCTGCTGATCGAGACGATGAGCGATCTCAACGAGGTCAAGGCGGCCATCGAGGGGGCCAGGGCGGTTACGGATTTGCCCATCCTGGCTACGATGAGCTTCGACACCCACGGGCGGACGATGATGGGCGTCAAACCGGAGGAGGCTGTCAAAGAGATATGGGGGCTGGGCGTGGCCGCCGTCGGCGCGAACTGCGGGCGGACGTTGAGCGAAACGCTGGCTGCCGTCCAGGCGATGCGCCGGGCCGTGCCCGAGGCCATCCTGATGGCTAAACCGAACGCCGGTCTGCCTCGCCTGGAGAATCTGGAGGCCGTTTACGACGTGACCCCGGAGGTGATGGTTGAGTACGCCCAGAAGTTTGCCGACGCCGGGGTGAAAATCTTTGGGGGGTGCTGCGGCAGCACGCCGACGCACATCGAAGCGGTATCGCAGGCTCTGGCCGGTCGAACCGTGGTCAAACCTGCTGTTGTAGACGGACCGGGGGAATCGGATGGGGCGCAAGCGGTGGAGCCTGGCCAGCGTCGTGGGCGCCGGGCGAGACGGAGAAGGTCTCCGGTTGCCAAGTAACGGGGGGGGTGGCTCTTACCCGCCGCAATTATTTCTGGCTCTGTGAGGAATTGTGTGGCAATGTAGGACACGCGAAGCGTGTTAGTTTGTCCCGCACAAGCTAACAGCTTGTGCTACAAAACCCCATAAAAGCTCAAAGAGCCTTATTTCTCTTTGCGGCTCCTGAAGACCAGCCTCAAGGGGGTGCCAGTAAAACCGTACTGAGCCCGCAACTGATTTTCCAGGTAGCGCTGATAGGTGAAGTGGACTAGCTCCGGCTCGTTCACGAAAAAAACGATGGTGGGCGGAGCTACACCGGCTTGCGTGGCGTAGAAAAACTTAAGCCGGTGGCGTTGCCCTCCCTTGGGGGGGTGGGCAGCGACGGCATCTTGCACCAGCCGGTTGAGTTCGCCGGTAGGGATGCGCCGTAAACGCTCTGCGTGTACCTGCAACGCCAGCGGCAGCACCGAGCGAACGCGCTGCCCGGTTTGGGCCGAAATGAATAGCACCGGCACGTAATCCAGAAACTTCAGCTCGGCCCGGATGCGCCGGGTGTAGGCATCCATCGTGTAGGTGTCTTTCTCAACGGCATCCCACTTGTTGGCGATAACGATGACACTTTTGTGCGCGTCCAGGATGTAACCGGCGATGTGGGCGTCCTGGGCCGTGACCAGGCGCGGATGGTGAGCGTCGATGAGCAGCAGGCAAACGTCGGCCCGCCCGATGGCCTTGAGCGAGCGCAGGACGCTATATTTTTCCACCCCCGGCCCAATTTTGCCCCGGCGCCGGATGCCCGCCGTGTCAATCAGAACCATCGGCCGGCCGTCATAGGTGATTTCGGTGTCGATGGCGTCCCGGGTGGTGCCGGGTACGTCGGAGACAATCGTCCGTTCGTAACCCAACAGCTTGTTGAGCAGCGACGACTTGCCGACATTGGGTCGCCCTACAATGGCTATCTTGAGGCGGTCATCTTCCATCTCCGCCTCATCGCCGAAGGGAAAGGACTCGACCACGGCATCCAGCAGATCGCCGGTGCCGCTGCCGTGCAGGGAAGAGATGGGGTAGGGTTGGCCCAACCCCAGGGCGTAGAATTCAACCGCCTCCTCGCGCCGGCGTTTGTTGTCGGCCTTATTTGCGGCCAGGATGACCGGCTTCTCGCTTCGGCGCAGCAGTTCGGCCAACTCCTGATCGCCACCGGTCAGGCCGGCTTCGCAATCGACCATCATAACGATGACATCCGCTTCGGCCATTGCCACGGCGGCCTGGCCCCGCACCTCGTCCAAAAAAAGGCCGCTGGCGCTGCCGACCTGATGCCCGGTATCGCCCGGCTGCCCCGGCCGGCCGCTCAAACCCACCTCCATACCGCCGGTGTCCACCACGATGAAATCGTGCCCGGCCCAGTCAGATTCGCCGTAGAGGCGATCCCGCGTGGTGCCGGGCAGGTCTTCGACAATGGCCCGCCGCTGCCCGATCAGACGGTTGAACAGGGTTGATTTTCCAACGTTTGGCCGCCCTACCAAAGCGACGATCGGTTTCCGCATAGCAAGAATTCTCCAATTTACGGGTCTTTGAGGTCTGGTGTGGTTCTGTAACACAAACTGTTAGCTTGTGCGGTTGACCCCACAATTCCGCAGAGCGCCCGATTTCACCTGCCGGGCGTGGGTGTGGGCGTGCCGGTCCGGGGAACGACCGGAGTCATGGTCACCACCGGGGTTGTGGTCAACCTGGCCGTGGCGCTGATGGTAGCGTCGGCGGTGGCCGTTGCCGTGGAAGTTCCGGTTGGCGTGGGCGTGACCGTCGGCGTTTCGGTCGGGCGCAGGCTAAGGTTTACTTCTACGTGGTCGGGCAAAACGCTCTCCACTCGCAAGCCCTCCGGCACGACGACCGAGGGCTCCAGGCGGTGTACACCTACTTCCAGGCCAACCAGGTCCAGGACCACAACCAGGTCGTCCGGCTCCAGGGCCTGCAGCTTGGGCAAGGGGCCGGAAATGATGACGTCCACCTGCTCCGGCGAGATTGTCCAATCGTATCTGGGATCGACTCCCTGTACGGTGATTTCACGCCCTACAATTTGCCCGCCTTCAAGGGCCGAGACTTTGATCGTAACCAGCACGCCGGCGCTACTGGTTTGCTCCTGCTCGCGGGGGAGGACCACCGAAATTCCGGGAGGCAAGTTCAGAGAGACGCGCACGGAAATGCTCTCTGTTGCGCCTGAAACATCGACCGGGACGGTTTCAACAAAACCGGCCAGGTCTCGTAAGACGCGGGGTCCCCCCACAGCAGTGACCGTGTTCGGCTCCGTCGAAATATCGCTAATCCAATAGCCTGAGGCCACCGTCCCGGTGGTAACCGGGCGAATCGAGATCTCCTGGTAGCCAAACCGCTGGCGAATGGGGACGGTCACCAGCACCCGCTCCGGGTCAAGGGTCAAATTAGCGACGCTATCGCCGTTGGCATCTAAGGGGAATACGTCAAACAGTCGCTCAATGGTTTCTTTTTCATTGCCCACCGGGACCCTGGCCACAACCTGCTCGACCCGCTCGACTGTCGAAGCAGGCCCTCTGATCGTTACGGATAGCGGTTCCGTTGCCGGCAGGCTTTCCAGTTGATAACCGAGGGGCAGGTCGCTGGTCAATTCCACTTCCACCGGCAGGAACGTAGAGGCCACCGCTTCCAACTGGACGGTAATGGCCGCCGGTTCGGTGTTCAACACCCGGACGGCGCGGTCTGCAATTTCCACCTGAACCGGCACATCGTGCAACCCTTCCGGTAGCTGAGAGAGATCGATCCAGACCCGGAACTTCTGGGGGGTGATGTCGTTCCAGCTACTCTGCGGCGCTTGCAGGTTCAAACGCACCTGGGGGTTGGAGATATTGTTAACGGGGATGAGGTTGTCGGGCAGGCCAACAACGTCTACCGTAACCGGGCCGAATCTACCCCGCTGTAATGGGTCCCGCTCGCTCTCGGCCGCCGTCCAGACCAGGACGGCCAGGAACAACGATAGCAGGATGGTTCCCAAATTTCGAGAAAACCGGGCCAACAAAATAGTACACCGTCAGGGGCAGCTATCGATCTAGCCGCGTTTCAGTGGGAGAAGTTTGAGCGGGGAGCGTTTTCGGTCCCCAACGCAACCGGTGAAACCAGCCTCGCCAGCGAGGCACAACTTCCTCAAGCTGGTTGCGGTAGAAGGTGCGCAGCACTTTGACCAACCGTTGTTCGTCCAGCCGCCGGATAAGCCGCCCATTGTAGGCCACGGAGATCAGGCCGGTTTCTTCCGAGATGATGACGGTGATGGCGTCGGTAGCCTCGGAGATGCCTAAGGCGGCCCGGTGGCGCGTTCCCAACTGATGGTCGTGGTGAGTCGCCCGGCTGAGCGGGAGCAAACAACCGGCGGCCGCAACGCGATCTTGCTGGATAATGACCGCGCCATCGTGCAGGGCGGTGTTGGGGTAGAAGATGGTCCGCAGCAATTCGCAACTGACGGCGGAATCGAGGGGCACGCCGGTTTCAATGTAATCGTTCAAGCCGGTATCGCGTTCCAGCACGATCAGCGCGCCGTGACGAAGCTGGCTCAACTGTTGGGCGGTCGTGGCCACCACTCTGATATTTTGATTGATGTTCTGCGACTGAACGGGCCGGGCAAAGAGTCCGGTGGTGCGCCCCAGGCGCTCCAGGGCGCGCCGCACTTCGGGCTGGAAGATGACGGGAATGGTCAGCAGCAAGGCCGGCAGCGATTTTTCTACCAGCCAACTGAGCGCGGTCAACTGCACAAAGCTGGTGACGACCACCGCCAGGACCCCCAGAATGAGCATTCCTCGCATTAAGTTGACGGCCTGCGTGCCCTGGATGAGTGTCAGTAGCCAGTAGAAGATCAAGGCAACCAGCAAAATATCTACGGCGCTGGTCCATTCAAGACGTTCTAACAAATTGAGAGTGTTAGGAAGCATCTTGCCTCTGTTAACATCTTACAGGGCCTACTACACTCCACCACGAATCTGGGCCAACAACTGCCGGTAGCCATCGATGTCGTCGGGACCTAGCTCAATGATCTTTTGGATGGTTTGCGCCGCTTCCTCCCTTAAACCATTTTCAAGCTGCATTTCCCCCAGCGCGTCATATTCGGTAATCGCTTCGCGTTTCAGGTCGAGTAGGGCGTAAACGGAGCCCAGCCGCTGGCGCAAAGCCATCTCGTCGGGTCTGGTCTGAACCGCATCTTGCACAAGGGCCAGCATCTTCTCCCGGTCTCCCCGGGCCTGGTAATACTTCAGGAGTTCATCCAGAACCCGGATGGCGTCGTCGGTTTTGCCCTGCTTAAAGTACAGATCGACCAGGGCCTGGCGCGCCCGTTCGTCCTCCGGGGCAACCTTAACCAGCTCCTCATAGGCGGCAGCAGCCCGGGCCCAATCGACCCGTTGGTTGTAGATGTCCCCCATACGGTGCAAGATTTGCACCGTCCAGACATTCGGCGTGGAAGCGCGAGGGGCCAGGCGCAGGGCCTCGTTGTACTTTTCCAGGGATCGACTCACCTGGGCCAACTGGTAATAGGCATCGGCCAGGGCCAGATACTCCTCCATTGCCTCGTCGATTTTGCCCTGCGCGGTCAGCAACCCGATGAGCCTGGCGCGCACGGTAACGTCCATCGGGGCCAGGCGCAGCACCTTCTGGTAGACATTGATGGCTTGCTGCACCTGCTGGCGCACCTGGTAAACATCGGCCACGGCCAGATACTTGTTGATGGCTTCTTCCGTGTGTTCCTGCTTCAGCAAGATTTCCGCCAGGCGCAGGTGAATCGGGAGGTAAGTTGGCGCTTTCTGGATGGCGATGTAACATTCTTCCGCGGCGGTCATCAGCATGTTGCGCTGCATATATTCGTTGGTCAGGGCCATTGCCGTCAGCGCCACGGCAGTTTCTGGCGTCTCCAGATATTCCGCCAGGCTCATCAGGGAACCGTCGTCGGAGAGGCTGTCCATTTGGCGGCGCGCCTCTAAGGATCGCCGCTGCCAGCCCTTGCTGGAGAAGAAATCGAGGACAGATTTGATAAACAGGTCAGCTTTGTCAGAGGTCCCCGCCGACAAGAACGAGTTGGCTACATTGGAGTACACCTGGCGCAGGTCATTAGCGTACGGGGGTTGCACCGATCTCAGGTCAACGATCTTGGTGGCTTCAAGAAATTGGGCAACTGCCTCGCTGGTTTTGCCCTGGACGCGGTAGATCTTCGCCATAGCAAAATGCGCGCCCAACCTGTATTGCTCGTGGTCCTGAACCATTTGCAGCGCTTGCAGGGCTTCGTCGTAGCGTTTTTCGGCCTGGTACAGCATCCCCTGGACGAAATAAATGGACGGGCGTTTCAACCCGGCCTCGATTACCTGGCGATAGATTTCAATGGTTTCAGCGTTTCGGCCCCGCGTTTGCAAATCGATCGCCCGGCTAATGAGCGCATCCAGTTCCGGCTTGCTTATGCCAACGCCGGCCAGGTTGTCTTCAAATAAGATGCCGGCCAGGTCTGCCAGAGCCTGTTGTTGCGCCTGTTCCGCCGGATCACCTTCTTCTTCCTCTTCCTCGTCCAGGCCGGCCAGGAAGAAATCGTCCTCCTCCGCCCCGGCTGAAGCAGTTGCCGCTTCCGCCGCCGGAGAGGGGGAGGGCGAGACCACATCGGCCACGGGGGCGCCCTGGTTCAACGCCGCCAGCGCGGCCTGGGCGTTGGAATCGCCCGGGGCCAGGTGCAGTGCGCCCATCAATTGCTGCCTCGCCTTGCGTTCATCGCCCCGGCGCTGATAGATGGCGGCCATCTGAATCAGATGATGCACCGTCTGCTGCATTTGTCCCAGGCGGGCAAAGCCCTGGGCCAACCTGTTGTGGCATTCCAGATGGTCAGGGGCCAGGCTCACGGCCCGTTCCCAGACATGGAGCGCCTCGGTTATTCGCCTTTCCTGAGCCAGCGCATTACCGGCCAGAACAAAAGCCTCTGCGGCAGCATCGAACTGGCCGATGCGTTCCTGGGCATCGGCCAGCAACAGGTAGACGTCGTAATGGTCCGGGTTGAGTTCGGCGAGTTGTTGTAAGGTTTGAATGGCCGGGTCTACCTGCCCGGCCTCCAGATAGGCTTTGCCCAGGCCCAATAGGGCTTCCGCATCGCCCGGAAATTCCTCAAGTGCAGCGTGATAGGCTTTGCTGGCGGAGGCCCAATCGCCATTGCCGGTGAAGTCTGCGGCCAGGCGCATGGCTTCCTCGTAAACTTTGCGCTTGCCAGCCACCTTGCTACCTCTCCATTAGAATCGCTAAAATGCCTTTTTGGGCGTGCAATCGATTTTCTGCCTGGGGGAAGATAACCGATTGCGAGCCATCAGCCACTTCATCGGTAATCTCTTCACCGCGATGGGCCGGAAGACAGTGCATCACGATGGCCTCCGGGGCAGCCTGCTGAACCAGGGCTTGATTAACCTGGTACGGCTGAAGCACCCTCAAACGCTCCTGACGCTCCGACTCCTGTCCCATACTGGTCCATACATCGGTGTAAACGATGTCAGCGCCGGCCACCGCCTGGACCGGATCGTTGGTGACGGTGATATGGATTTCCGTCTCCTCGGCGAAGGCGCGTCCCCGGTTCAAAACTTCATCCGGCAGCTCGTAGCCGGACGGGGCGGCAATGGCGAAATTCAGCCCCAGCTTGGCCGCTGCAAACAGCAGGGATGTAGCCACGTTGTTGCCGTCGCCCACGTAGGCCAACGTCAACCCCTCCAGAGCGCCTTTGTGCTCCAGGATCGTCAAAAGATCGCCCATCGCCTGGCAGGGATGGTTGTAATCGCTTAAGCCGTTGATGACCGGCACGGTTGCATACGCGGCCAACTCCAAAACATGGCCATAGGCGAAGGTTCGGGCCATAATGGCATCGACATAGCCCGATAGCACCCGGGCCACATCGGCTACGGACTCTCGCTTGCCCAGGCCAATTTCGTTGGGAGAAAGATAAAGCGCCTGGCCGCCAAGCTGCAGCATACCCACGTCGAACGACACGCGCGTGCGCAGCGATGCCTTTTGGAAAACCATAGCCAGCACCTTCCCTTGCAGGATAGGCTGGTTTCCGCCTTGTTGCCATTCAGTCTTTAGTTCCCTGGCTTTATTCAATATTTGCCAAAGTTGTTCCGAGGAAAGATCCGCGATGTTCAAAAAGTGTTTCAATTTTGCGACTCCAAGGGTAAAAGAATGGAGAAAGACATACAAAAAAGTGGTCAGAGCATTGTTGAGATGTTCTACGCCCGCCTGGGAAGAGGTTACGTATCGCCTCTCAAAAAGTATACCACGTCCTTTGCATAATGTAAAAGCATACGGACAGCGGGG
>JBHHXL010000041.1:0-19941 GCA_046757065.1 Anaerolineae bacterium | reverse complement strand
AGCTGGCCGGCTACGGGGGACGGCTGTACGGCTTCCTCTTCGGCGACGGGCAGCGCCTGAACGATTTTCTGGAGTTCAACGACGAGTACCGCCGCCAGGCCCGCCTGACGCTGCAGATGCACCCGGAGGCCGCCGCCCTGTGGCGGTTGCCCTGGGAGTACCTGCACGACGGGACCGGCTTCCTGGCCTTGCGATGATCCAGCCCCCACCCCGTCCGCTGCGCGGACTCCCCTCCCCCTTGAAGGGGGAGGGGCCGGGGGAGGGGGTTCAAGCGAATCTTCCTTTGAAATCGCCGACCCCGACCTGGCCGGGCTGCTGGACGGCCTGCTGTCCGCCCGCTGGCTGGACCTGTCGCTGTTGCAGCAGGAACAGGCGCAAGAGGTGCGTGGCACTTCGGAAGTGCCACGCACCTGGTACACGATCCACCCCGTGGTGCGGGAGTACCTGCTGGGCCGGATCGAGCCGGGCGCGCGGCGCGAGCTGCACGCCTGGGCCGCCGCCCTGCAGGGCCGGCCCTTCGTCGAGATGGCCCGGCAAATGGTCAAGCCCGGAGCGACCGTGACCGACGAGCAAATCGATCGGGAACGAGGCCGGGGCGGCCGACAGCCTAGGCGCGCTGGGCAAGCTGCTGATGGAGGCGGGGCAGATGGGGCAGGCCATCGCCGCCTTTAACGAGGCGCTGGAGATTGACCAACGTCTGGGAAGACCGGCTCAGGTAGGCATTGATCTAGAGTTTCTGGGCAGCGTCCACGAGCGCCAGGGGCATAACGCCGCCGCCCTGGAGAAGTACCGGCAGGCGCTGGCTTTGTTCAAGCAGTATGCTCCGCCCCAATACGTGGCCGATACGGAGCGGAACATCGCCCGGGTGCGGGGGAAGATGGGGGAGTAGGGAGCTGACAAGGGTAGGGTTTTTACTGGTTCTAGCGGATTCTGTGGTTGCCTGCGTTTAGCAGGTTCGGGCGGCGATTTATCGCCGGGCGAGGCTTGATTTCCAAGGTTTGATACTCAAAAAACCTACCCCTATCAGGGGGTAGGGTCACGATCAAAGTTGGATTTCAGTCGCTCGACGAAAGACGGAGGACGAAGGACGAATTGCCGGCCAAAAACCCTTCGTCCTTCGTCGTCCGTCCTTCGTCAGGGTGCCGCACCTGGGCCAGCCTGAGTAGCTTCGGCAAAACAGAATTCTGTGCTTCCCCTGGCGGACCGGGGCCAGGGCTTCCGGGCTTCACCTGGGCCCCATACGAATGGCCCCGTCCAGCCGGATCGTCTCCCCGTTCAGCATCGGGTTTTCGATGATGTGCCGGGCCAGGGCGGCGTACTCGGCGGGCCGGCCCAACCGGCTGGGAAAGGGGACCTGCTTACCCAGCGAGCGGCGCACCTTTTCCGGCAGCGCGGCCAGCATGGGCGTGTCGAAGATGCCGGGGGCGATGGTGTTGACCCGGATGCCCAGCGCGGCCAGCTCGCGGGCGATGGGCAGGGTCATGCCGACCACGCCCCCCTTCGAGGCCGAGTAGGCCGCCTGCCCGATCTGCCCCTCGAAGGCGGCCACCGAGGCGGTGTTGACGATCACCCCCCGCTCGCCGTTCTCGTCCGGCGCGTTGCCGGCCATCAACGCCGCCGCCAGGCGGATGACGTTGAAGGTGCCGATCAGGTTGACCTGGATGATCTTGCTGAAGAAGCCCAGGTCCGCCGGGCCTTCTTTGCCCAGCACTTTGGCCGCCAGGCCGATCCCGGCGCAGTTGATGGTGATGTGCGGCCCGCCGAAGGCCGCCCGGCCTGCTTCCAGGGCGGCTTCAACCGACTCGCCGCTGGTGACGTCGGTCTGGACGAAGCGAGCCCTCGCCCCCAGTTCGCCGGCCAGGGCCTCCCCCGCCGCCTCGTTCACGTCCAAAATGACGGCGCTGCCGCCCGCTGCAACCAGGGTTTGGACGCAGGCTTTGCCCAATCCTGAAGCGCCGCCGGTGACTACGGCGCTGGTTCCTTCGATCTTCATCGCATCCTCCTCGTGGAATTTACGCCAAATCTTCCGGGCCGAAGCTGTGGGGCAAGACCTCCGGCAGGCTGTAAACCTCGACCTGGCCGTCCAGATCGGCGTTGATGATGGTCAGTTGCGGGGCAAACTCGCGCATGACCTGGCGGCAGACGCCGCACGGCGCGCCGCCGTTTTCGGTGACCACGGCCAGGGCCAGGAAGTCGCGTTCGCCCTCCGAGATGGCCTTGAAGATGGCCGTGCGCTCGGCGCAAACCGAAGGGGTGTAGGCCGCGTTCTCAATGTTGCAGCCCCGGTAAACCCGGCCCGATTTTGTCAGAACGGCCGCGCCGACCTTGTACTTCGAGTAGGGGGAGTAGGAAGCCTCTCGGGCGGCGGTTGCCTCCTGGATCAAGCGGTCGCGGGTTTCGGCATCAACGCTCATCGGCCCGCCTCACTGCGCATCGGAGGAGACGCTTTGCATATTGCTGACGTCGATGGAGTTGGGGGCGGCGTTCGCCTGGCCCTGCTTTTTGCCCCTGTCGCCCGGCGGGGGGATGCGCGCGATCTTGACCTTGTCGATGCGGCGGCCATCGACCGATAGCACCGTTGCGGTCACCGCCTCAAAGGCCACCTGGTCGCCCACCTGGGGCACGTGCCCCAGGCGGCTGTAGATCAGCCCGCCCAGCGTATCGTTCTCGTCGGTCGGCAGGTCCAGGTCCAGCGCGCGGTTCAAATCGTCCAGATCGATGCGGGCGTTGAAGATGATCTCATCCTCGGAGATCCATTCCATGATCTCCTCCTCGGCGTCGTACTCGTCCTGAATCTCGCCGACGATCTCCTCCAAAATGTCCTCAACGGTGACCAGGCCGGCCGTTCCGCCGTACTCGTCAACGACAATGGCCATGTGGACCTTGCGCTGTTGCAGCTCCTGGAACAGATCATCGACCGCCTTGGTTTCGGGGAAGAAGTAAACATCGCGCAGCATTTCGCGCAGGGGCACATCGTCCTCGCCGTCGCGCAACCGGCGCAGCAGGTCCTTGGCGTACAGCAGGCCGATGATGTGGTCGATGTCGCCCTCGTAGACCGGCACGCGCGAGTGGCCGGCCTCCAGGATGACGTCGAGCGCCTCCATCATCGAAGCCTCGACGTTGACCGCGACTATATCGACCCGGGGCACCATAATCTCGCGGGCCAGCGTGTCGCCGAATTCAAAGATGGAGTAAATCATCTTCTTCTCTTCTTCTTCCAGCACCCCGCCCTCTTTCCCGGCATCGACGATGGTTTTTATCTCCTCCTCGGTGACGAAAGGCATACCCACCCGGCTGGCGTCGCCGCCCAGGCCGCCGGTGAACAGGGCCGTCACTTTGACCACGACCCACAGAAAGGGGGTGGCGATGATCTGCCAGCCGCGCAGCGGGTAGGCCACCCACAGGGCCAGCGTGTCTGGATGCCGGCTGGCCAGGCGCTTCGGGATCAATTGGCCGAAGACCAGCATCAGTAGCACCAGAACCAGGGTAACCAGGAAGGTGGCGACCATCTGGCCGGTCACAGCGGGCCAGATGGGGCCAAAGCGGTCGAGGACCGCCGCCAGCGGGGTGGCAAAGGTGATGGCCGTGATGGCCGCCGCCACAAACCCGGCCAGCTTGAGGCCAAATTGCGAAGAGGCCAGGAGCGCGGTCGAGTCCTCGGTCAGCCGGCTCAGCAGGCGGGCGGTGGGATGTCCCTGATCGATCAGGTTTTTCAGGCGGGATTTTGGCAAAGAGACGACGGCCGTCTCCGCTGAGGCAAAAAAGGCGTGGAGCATCGCCAAAACCACTAAGGCGATTATAGATGAACTGTCAGGGTCCAACGAAATTTCTCCTTCGTCACGTCAAAACAAGTTATTTCTCCTCAGGCGGCGATTTGCGCGCCTGGGATTTGGGATGCACCCGCGCCGGAACGCCGTAGACGACCGTGTCGTCGGCCACATCCTTGGTCACCACAGCGCCCGCCCCGGTGATGGCCCCACGCCCGATCTTGAGCGGGGCCACCAGCAGCGAGCCGCTGCCGATGAAGGTCTCAGAACCGATCTCGGTCCGGTATTTTTTGCGGTCGGCGGCGTAGTTGCAGGTGATGGTCCCCGCCCCGATATTAACGTTTTCGTCGATGCGGGCGTCGCCCACATAGCTAAAATGGCCCATCTTGACGCCGGGGGCCAGGTAGGCGTTCTTCACCTCGCCGAAATTGCCCAGGTGCGCGCCCCGGCCCAGGTGCGCCCCCTTGCGCAGGTGTCCAAACGGCCCGATGTTGGCTTCGTCTTCCATCGTCGCCGACTCGACCACGGAGGCTTCGATCCGGCAACGATCGCCGATCTTCGAGTCGCGGATGATGCTGTTGGGCCCCAGGACGCACTCCCGGCCGACTCTGGTCTGGCCCTCCAGGTGGGTGTTGGGCAGGATGACGGTATCCGGGTCGATCTCAACCTCCGGCCCGATGTAAACCGTAGCCGGGTCGGGCATCGTCACCCCGGCCTCCATCCAGGCCCGGTTGAGGCGGCGGCGCAGCACCGCTTCGGCCTCGGCCAGATGAACGCGGGTGTTGATGCCCATCGCCTCGTCGTTGTCGGAGATGGTCAGGGCTGCCACCCGGTGATCCTGGCCCACGGCCAGGCCGACCATATCGGTCAGGTAATACTCGCCCTTGGCGCTGAGCGGCACGCGCGGCAGGTTCGCCCACAGCCAATCGGCCTGGAAGATGTAGACCCCCACGTTCAACTCCTTGATGGCTAATTGCTCAGGCGTGCAATCCACCTCTTCGACGACCGTCGTGACCCGCCCCTGCCCGTCGCGCACGACCCGCCCGAAGCCGCGCGGATCGTCCTCAACGACGGTCAGCATGGCCAGGGGACCGCCGGTGCGTTGATAAAGGTCGAAAAGGTTGCTCACGGTCTCTGCCCGCAACAGCGGCATATCGCCATACAAGACCAGGACGGCCTCGGCCTGGCCGGCTAGGGCGGAATGGGCCTGCTGCACGGCGTGGCCCGTGCCCAACTGCGGCTCCTGCTCGACGAAAACCACCAGGCCGGCCAGCGCCTCTCGCACCTGCCCGGCCTGGTGACCGACGACCATCACCGTTTCAACCGGTTCCAGGCGGGTCGCCACCTCCAGCACGTACCGGATCATCGGCCGGCCGTTGAGAGGGTGCAGCACTTTGGGCAATGCAGATTTCATACGGGTGCCTTGACCCGCAGCCAGAATCACGACGGCTAGGGAGTTGGTCATAACGCTCACGCTCGCAGAGTGGAATAAAGTTCCGGAGGCGGGGTATGTCCGGCGGCCTCCAGGCCGCGCGCGACCGCCGCGAGGACGCGCGGGCGCAGCTCGTTGAGACGCCGGGCAGAGGTGGCCTCCAGATGAACCGTGATGGCCGGTTGGGTGTTTGATTGGCGGATCAAGGCCCAGCCATCGCCAAAATCGACGCGCGCTCCATCCAGGGCATCGATGGGGTAATCTCCGGCGAAGGTTGCCCTGACGTTTTCTACCACCTGGCCCTTCAGCGCGTCGGGGCAGGCTATACGCAGCGGCGGCGCGGGATAATAGACGGGCAGCCTGTCGATCAGGCTTGAGAAAGACGCCTCGCTTTGCGACAGAATGGACAGCAGCCTGACGCTGGCCAGCAGGGCGTCGTCGAAGCGGATGTCGGGGTCATCGAAAAAGAGATGGCCGGCCGTCTCTCCGGCCAGGGCCGCACCGACCTCCCGCATGCGGCGATGCACAAAGGCATAGCCGACCGGGGCGGCCACGGCCCGCCCGCCGAGGGCCTGCACCTCGTCAACCAACGCCTGGCTGCAAGACACATCGTGGACAACCGTCGCCGGGCCGTTTTGGAGCAGGTCTCGCGCCAGCAAGATCAACAAGCGGTCCCCCAAATGAACTCGCCCCCGGTCGTCAACGGCCACAACGCGGTCGCCGTCGCCGTCGTAGGCCAGGCCCACATCGGCCCGCTGCTGTAACACCGTTCTGGCCAGGGCGTCCAGCGCGCCGGGCCTGGTCGGATCGGGGGTGCGGTTGGGAAAGCGGCCGTCGGGCTCGCAAAAAAGCTCGTGGACCGCGCAGCCCAGGTCGCGCAGCAGGGCCGCCATCACCTGGCCGTTTGCGCCGTTTCCGCCATCGATAACGACGGTCAGGGGGCGCTTGAGGCTGGCTCTGGCAGCCAGCACGGCCTGGTAGGCGGGCAGGATGTCCACCTCGTCGAACCGGCCCTGGCCGTTGACAAAATCTCGCGCTGCCGCCAGGCGGTAGATGTCCTGGAGCGCCGCGCCGTACAACGTCTCCGCCGCCCGGACCTTGCAGCCGTTGTCCTGACTGGGGTTGTGGCTGGCAGTGACCATCACGCCGCCGCCGGCTTGCAGGTGATCCACGGCAAAATTCAGGGCCGGCGTGGGGACCAGGCCAACGCCGGTAACCGTCAGGCCGCTGCCGGCCAGGGCCCGGCTCAAGACGCGGCTCAAGCGGGGCGAGCTGGGGCGGACGTCGTAGCCGACCACCAGCGAAGCGCGCCCTTGCCGGGCAAAGTAGGTGCCGATGGCCCGGCCAATCGCCTCGACAACAGAGTCGGGCAGGTCTTCCTCCGCCCGGCCACGGATGCTAAATCCTCGGAATATGTGAGGGTTCACGATAGGCAAACGATTGAGATGCGTCGTCGTAGATGGAGCAGGGGGTAATTCATATTGAATGTCAAACAGGGTTGGTAAGACCGCTCGTTCATACGCAATAGATTGTAGCACGCCCTGGGCCTTTTAGCAAGGAAACGCGCACGCCGGGGTGCGTCCCAAAAATTAGGCGAGTTTCACATGTCATTCTGAACGCAGCGTAGCGGAGTGAAGAATCCCCAGAAACATTGCCTCCAAGCCATCTGCGTGGAGACTCTTCGCTCCCGTTGGTCGCTCAGAGTGACATGTTTCCTAAAATTTGGGACGTACCCCGCACCCCGAACTCTTATAAATCTGTAATGAAGATTCACACATAATTCAAACAAAGGTGTGCTAAGATTGCCCTCAGGCGTTGCTGGCTACCACATCCACGAGAATTTGATAAAGGTGTGTTTCATCTGAGTTGAAATTTTACGACCTGTGCAGTTAGATTGCCAATTGATAGGTGACAGTCACTTGAAATGACTAAAAGCCTGCTTGTTTTGGGAAAATGGCCTGAATTTAAACCAAAAAGTGACTGTCACCTTGCTAATTACACAGGTGGAAATTTTGTGGCAAACGCATAGGGATGCGTTTGCGGTGGCGTAGAAGCGGCATAGCGCGAAGCGTGCCCCTTCTACTCACGAAAAATTGGCCGGATTTATAGCGGTCTGGGTTTGGGGGGGTAAGGAAGTTTGAATGATACGATTGGATCGAACCATCCAATGCCTGCTGTTGTGCCTGGTTTTGGCCGGGGTTGTCGCCCTGCCGTCGTCCCCGGCCCGGGCCGATGCCACCGTCCCCCCCGTCTGGGACATCGTCTCCGAGAACTTTGAAAGCGGCGGGCTGGACCCCTGGCAGACCGTTTCGCCCGGCGATTTGAGCCTGGTTTCCGGCGGCGGTCGAAACGGCTCCGGCGGCCTGTCGGTCGTCGCCGGCCAGGGGGAAAGCTACATCTACCAGGCGAACGTGGCCCGCGCCGGGGAGGGTTACCTGACCTTCTGGTTCAATCCCAATAACGTCAGCCTGCCCGACGGCGGCGCCTCCTGGCTGCCCGACCGTTCTATCCGGGTGGCTACCATCAAAGGGGGGGTCAACTGGCACGTTCTGGTCGCCTTGCAGGTCTATCGAGCCGGCGGCCAGGGTTACCGGGCCTACCTGGAGTGGCGCGCGGAAAACGGCAGCCAGTATGACTTTGCCAGCGGCCAGTTCGACCTGGCCAACGGCTGGCAGAAGATCACCATCGGCTACCGGGTCGATGATTTTGTGGCCGTCTGGCTGAACGACGTCCAGATGCGCCAGGTCAGCGGCGTCTCCCACCAGGAAAGCCTGGGCGAGATCATCGAAATCGGCAAGACCAACACCACCCCGGCTATGAACCCCTCCGGCGCGCTGCGCTATGACGATGTCGCCTTTCAAGTGCCTGGCGTGGATGATCTGTGGGTGGACGCCGGTGGGGGCAGCGATACCAACGACGGCCTGACTGCGGCCAGCCCCTTCCGCACCATTCAAAAGGCGGCCGAGCTGGCCGGGCCAGGCACGACGGTCCACATCCAGCCCGGCGTCTACCGCGAGGCGGTCCGGCCCGCCCTCAGCGGCGACAGCGCCGGCCCGGCCCTCTACCTGGCTGAGGCCGGGCCGGGCACAGCGGTCCTGCGCGGCTCCGAACCGGCCTCGTCTCTGGCCTGGACCCAACTGGCGGCCAACACCATCGGCCTGCCGCCCGGCGTCGACCCCGGCAGCATCTACTACGCCGATCTGTCCGCCTGGGGGCTCGATGGCCCGCCCCGCTTCGTGGTTGAGCTGGACAACGGCGGCGAGGTGGCCGCCCGCCTGCCGCTGGCCCGCGAGCCGGACTGGCCGGTGGCGACCGAGTGGAAATATCACGAATTTTGGTGGGCCGCCGACGGGGGCTGGGATGCCGCCGGCTGCAATCCCCCCACCGACCCCGACCCGCTGGACTGCGACCTGGCCTGGCGCTCGACGACCCAACTGACCGACCGCAGCAACGACAGCGACCCGGCGGGGATCGAGCCGGGCAATCTGACCACGCTGGGCGATCTGACCGGGGCCACGCTGGTGGCCCTGGACACCGTGCAGGGCCATTACACATACCGCCGCACCATCGTCGCCCACGACGTGGCTGCCGGGCGCGTCACCCTGGATCAGGCCGCCGAGTACGACGGTTCGACGCCCGGCCTGGGCTGGGGCTCCAAGTACTACGTTGAGGGCCGGCCGTATTTGCTCGATACGCCCGGCGAGTGGTGGTACGATCCCGGCAGCCGTCGTCTCTATCTCTGGCCCACGGCGGCGGGCAACCCGGCGGCGCAGAACATCGAGATTTCGCGACGGGACAACGGTTTCAACCTTCAGAATCGCTCGTACATCACCCTCGACGGTCTGACCGTTGAGCTTTTCAACGACAGCGCCGTCTACCACGGCAACAACGACGACGAGAAATCGACCGGCAACACGGTCCGCAACGCGCTCTTGCGCTACGCCAACTGGGGCGTGTGGTTGCTCCAGGCGGTGGCAGGCGGTTCGCCGGCGGCCAATATCACCGCCGGCTTCACCCTGGAGGACTCCGAGATCGCCTATATGGACACGCAGGCGGTTCGCCTGAGCAGTTGGTGGGAGAACAACGCCGCCGCCGACTCGTTTCCGCGTTCGGGCGTGGTCAACACCGTCATTCGCGGCAACGAGCTGCACCATCTCGGCTTTCGGGCCGATGGCGACAACGCCCTGGGCGCGGTGTTCCACTTCGCCGATAAACTCCGCTTCGAGGACAATCATGTCCACCACGTCGCCCAAAACGGGGTGATGCTGTCGCTGTCGGTCATTCAGTCCTCCAAGACCAGCGGTTTTACCCCCGCCGAAATCAAAACCGGCGAGATTTTGATCAAGGACAACATCTTTGAGCAGGCCTGCCAGCTCAACGCCGACTGCGGCGGGCTGAAGGTCTGGGGCGACCCGCCGGACAACCACGTTTTCCGGGATACGCTCATCACCGGCAATGTCTTCCGCAATACCTTCGGCTGGACGTATGTTTCGGACAAACGGGGCCGTTGGACCTCCGGCAGCGTGCGGGGGATGGGCGGGTTCGGCCTCTACCTGAATATGGCCAGCGGGGTACACGTCTATCGCAACATTGCCTACAACAACGCCTACAACGGCTTTAACCTGTACGGGGCCTGGCGCGACGGCGACGTTTACTACTACAATAACCTGGCCGCCAACTCCCTGCGGGGGTTCAGCCTGGGCGGGATCGGCGCTAACACGCAGGGGCAGGCCACCACCGAGCTGGTCAACAACATCATCATCAACAACGAAGAGTACGGCCTGGCCCTGTTTGACGCCGTCGATCTTTACAGCGACATCACTATCGACCACAACCTCTATTTTGGCAACGGCTGGGGCAGCGGCCTGTGGCTGCCGGGGGCAATGGCCAGCTTCCGAACCTCGGCCCTGAACGACTATTACCAGACCCTGGCCGAGGTCCAGGCCAACACCGCCTGGGAGGACAACGGCCAGGCCGGAGACCCAGCCTTCTGGACCTACACCCTGGCCGATCACAACCCCACCGATGGCTCCTGGCCCGATTTCCACCTGACCTCGGCCAGCGCCAGCGCCATCGACCGGGGCGCAACGAGCCTGCCTGCTTCGCTGACGGCCTTGCTGGCCGCCTTCGACGTCGATGATCCGCAATGGGGGAGCGCCTTTGACATCGGGCGCTACGAGGGCGGCTTCACCCTGCTGGCTTCTCCGGCGGCCCAGGCCGTCGAGCCGGGCGGCGTGGCCCGTTACGCCCTCAGCCTGCACCCCGTCGATCTGCCCCACACCGTCAATCTCAGCGCCGCCAGCCCCTCGCCCGACCTGGCCCTGAGCCTGAGTTCCTCCCTCCTCGCCCCCGGCCAGGTCGTCACCCTGACCGTCACGGACGGTCACGCCGAACCGCTGCCGGCCCTCGGCCTGTGGTACACCATCCCGCTGACCGGAGATGGCGGCGGTTTCAACCGTCCCGCCGAGGTCAGGCTGCTGGTCGGTGGGGCGCGGGCCTACCTGCCGCTCATCTCGCGGGAGTAAAGGCCGCGCCGCCCCCTTGCCTAGACAGTCCCGGTGAAATCGGTTATAATCAACTTCACGTAATCCATCTGCCTGGCCCCGGCGGCAAGGAGTTCGGCGTGACCCGCTACCAGCGCGTAACCGGTATGAAAGACGTCCTTTTCGACGAGCAGCGCTCCTGGCGCTATGTCCTGGAGCGCGTGCAACACACCGCCGACCTCTTCGGTTACCAGCGCCTCGACACCCCCCTGATTGAATCGACCGGCCTGTTTGTGCGCGGCGTCGGGGAGGGCACCGACATCGTTGAAAAGGAGATGTACACCTGGACCGATCTCGACGGGGCTTCGATCAGCCTGCGCCCGGAGTTTACCGCCGGCATTATGCGGGCCTACGTCGAGAACGGCCTGCACACCCTGCCGACGCCGCTGAAGGTCTGGACGGTGGGGCCGCTCTTCCGGCACGAAAAACCGGCGGCGGGTCGCTACCGCCAGCATTCGCAGTTCGACATCGAGGTCATCGGCGAGCAGGACCCGGCGGTCGATGTCGAGGTCATCAGCGTGGCCTGGCATCTCTTCTCCGACCTGGGCTTCTCCGGCCTGCGCCTGTTGGTCAACTCCACCGGCTGCCCCCGCTGCAAGCCGGATTACGTTGAGCGGTTGCGAGCCTACTTTGCGTCTCAGCGGGATGAACTGCCGGAAGTCGACCGGATGCGCCTGGAGAAGAACCCGCTGCGCATCCTGGACAGCAAAGAGGAGGAGACGCAGGCCCTGCTGGGCGGGGCGCCCAAAATTGCAGACCATCTTTGCCAGGAATGTGCCGGCCACTTCCGGCGCTTGCGGGCCTATCTCGATGCCCTGGACCGGCCCTACCAGGTTGACTACCGGCTGGTGCGGGGGCTGGATTATTACACCAAAACCGTCTTTGAGATCAAGGCCGGCGGCCTGGGCAGCCAGGACACCATCTGCGGCGGCGGTCGCTACGATGGCCTGATCGAGCAGTTGGGCGGGCGACCGACGCCGGGCATCGGCTTCGGGGCCGGCATCGAGCGGATCGTGCTGTCGTTGCAACACCTGGGCATCACCCCGCCGCCGGTTCTGGGGCCGCGCGTGCTGGTCGCCTACCTGGGCGAGAGCGCCAAGCGGGCGGCCATCGGCCTGGTCGAGCAACTGCGCCGGGCGGAGATTGGGGCCTTGCTGGCCTTCGGTGATCGCAGCCTCAAGGCGCAACTGAAGAGCGCCAACCGGGCCGGCGTGGCCTTCACGGTCATCCTTGGCGAGGAGGAATTGCGCCGCGGGCAGGCGGCCGTGCGCGATATGGCCTCCAGCGACCAGACGCCGGTGACTCTACCGCAACTGGAAGCGTGGTTGAAAGCGCGCCTTTGACCCGATTATTTTCACAGCAGACCCGTGACGACGATGAGCAACCCGAACCTGCCCCTCAACCAGATCATCCAGGGCGATTGCATCGAGGTCCTGCAGGACCTGCCGGCGGCTTCGGTGGACCTGATCTTTGCCGATCCGCCCTACAACCTCCAGTTGCAGCAGGAGCTGTGGCGGCCCAATTTGACCAAAGTCGACGCCGTCGATGATGAGTGGGACCGCTTCGCCAGCTTCGCCGAGTACGACCGGTTTAGCCGGGCCTGGCTGGCGGCCTGCCGGCGGGTGTTGAAAGACACCGGCACGATCTGGGTGATCGGCTCCTATCACAACATCCATCGCGTCGGCACCGTATTGATGGACCTGGGTTTCTGGATACTCAACGACGTCGCCTGGGTCAAGACCAACCCAATGCCCAATTTCCGGGGCGTGCGCTTCACCAACGCCCACGAAACGCTTATCTGGGCCCAGAAAAAGAAGGGCGCGCGCTACACCTTCAATTACCAGGCGATGAAATCGCTCAACGATGGCCGGCAGATGCGCAGCGATTGGGAGATTCCCTTGTGCACCGGCAAAGAGCGGATTAAAGTCAACGGCGCAAAGGCCCACACCACCCAGAAGCCGGAGGCGCTGTTGTACCGGGTCATTCTGGCCAGCTCCAGGCCGGGCGATGTTGTCCTCGACCCCTTCTTTGGCACCGGCACGACGGGCGCTGTGGCCGGGAAGCTGCACCGCCGCTGGATCGGGATCGAACGGAACGAAAGTTACGTCCAGATCGCCCGGGAACGGCTGGCGGCGGTTGAGCCTGCGCCCTTCGACGAAACGGTCTATTCCTTTCCCAGCAAACGCGACCGCCCGCGCATCCCCTTCGGGGCGCTCCTGGAGCACAAACTGCTCAGACCCGGCCAGAAGCTCTACCTGGGGCCAAGCGGTGACGTGTTCGCCGTCGTTCTGGCCAATGGAACGATCAGGCACGATGGCCTGACCGGCTCGATCCACCAGGTTGGCCGGAAGCTGCGGCAGGCGCCGTGCAACGGCTGGGAACATTGGTATTACATCGACCCGCACACCGGGCAGCGAACGGTCATCGACCGGCTGCGCGAGGTCGTCCGCCAGAAGCATAATCGCCGGCTCGACGAAGGCAACGAAGCGGAATCTCCCAATCTCCCAATTTCCTAATCTCCACCCCCAACGGGATCAACACCTGATGACACACCAGGTAGCACCTTCAAGGCAATCAAGTACAGAGCCACCGGCCACCACCTTCACCTGCGTCGGCATACTTTATCACCCCAAGCTGCCCGAATCCAGGGTGATGGCCGCCGAGATGCTGGAGTCCATCGAAGAGATCGGCGCGCAGGCCTGGGTCAATTCCAGTTGGGACGAAACCAACAACTCGCTGAAGATCGGCCAGCTGGACTTGCTGGTGACGCTCGGCGGGGATGGATCATTGCTGCGCGCGGCGCGCATGGCCGCCGACCACGGCGTGCCCATTATCGGGGTCAACTTCGGGCGATTGGGCTTTCTGGCCGAAATTCAACCGTCGGAGTGGCCGGAACGCATGGGACGCATCTTCCGGGGCGATTTCTGGATCGAGGAGCGGTTGATGCTGCGGGCCCGTTGCCTGCGTCACGACCGGGCCCTCGGCGAATATGAGGCCCTGAACGACGTCGTCCTCAGCCGGGGCAATTTAGCCCGCGTGGTGCGCCTGCCCACCTTTGTCAACCAGAGCTACCTGACAACCTACACCGCCGACGGTCTGATCATCGCCACGCCGACCGGCTCTACGGCCTACGCCCTGGCCGCCGGCGGCCCCATCTTGCCGCCTGAACTTAAGAATTTTCTGATTATCCCCGTGGCCCCGCACCTCAGCCTGGAACGGGCTGTGGTTTTGAGCCGGGGAGACGTGGTCCGGGTCCGGGTCCAGACCGACCACGAAACCACCCTGACCGTCGACGGCCAATTCGAGGTCGAGCTGCGCGATGGGGACGACATCGAAATTGAGGCCAGCGACAAAACGGCCCGCTTCGTCCGCCTGACCGACCGCACCTATTTCTACCGCACCTTAATGCAGCGGCTGGGCTGGCCCCACGCCCCGCGCCGGGAGCCGGATGCCGCCCGGCCACAAGGGTCTTGATTTCAGAAGCTTGACAGGCTACACTATAATAGATACTGGTTAATTGGGGATTGGTTGAGAGGAAAGAATATGGCCAATATCGCCACCGAGGAGTTGGTGAAGCAAGGACTGGCGGCGGCGCGCGTGGGCGACGTCGAGGACGCGCGGCGCTTGCTGCAGCAGGCAACCCGGCGGGAGCCCGACAACGTGGCCGCCTGGCTGGCCCTGGCCGGCGTGGTCGACAGCCTGGAAGAGAAGCGCGATTGCTTCCGGCGGGCGCTCCATTTCGAGCCGGACAACGCCGAGGCGCAGGCCGGCCTCGACCTGGTTGACAAAAAGCTGGCCGAACACGACGGCCATTCGGCTGAGGTCGCCATCGGCGAGGATACCCTCCTGGTTTGCTACCGGCATCCGGAGACGGAAACGGGCCTGCGCTGCAATCGCTGCGGCAAACCGATTTGCGTCAAATGCGCCAATCGCACCCCGGTCGGCTTCCGCTGCCCCGATTGCATCCGCGAGCAGCAAAATAAATTCTACACCGGCACCAACCTGGATTACGTCATCGCGGCGGTCATCGCCTTGCCCCTATCGCTGGTTGCGGCGGCCGTTTTCACCTTCTTCATCGGCGGCATTGGCTTTTTCGCCCTGTTCATCGGCTTCATTGCCGCCCCCTTCGTTAGCGGGATCATCGCCGAAGCGGTGCGCCGGGCTGTCGGCAAACGCCGCTCGCGCTACCTGCCCCACGTCGTGGCCGGCAGTTTGATCCTGGCCACCCTGCCCTTTATCCTCCTGCTCCTGCTCGGTGGAAATCTGTTCGGCCTGATTGCGCCGGGCCTCTTGCTTTTCCTGGGGACCGGAACCATTATGGCCCGCCTGCGTTGACACAAATGTTCTATTGGGGTAAAATCGGCAGGTCAGAAGACCGCTAGAGGGATCGCTGTGCTGACCGAACTGACCATTGCCAATTTTGCGATCATCGACCGGCTCGCGCTCAAATTCGACGGCGGCCTGAACGTCCTCACCGGCGAGACGGGCGCGGGCAAATCGATCATCATCGATGCTATGATCTTGCTGCTGGGGGGCCGGGCCGACACCAACCTGATCCGGTCCGGAACCGGCTCGGCCCGCATCGAGGGCGTTTTTCAACTGGCGGACGAGCTACGGGCCAGGATCGGGCCCATCTTAGAGCGCGAAGGGCTGGAGGATGACGATCCGGGCCTGCTGGTGCTGGGGCGCGAGGTGCGTAACACCGGGCGCAGCTTCTGCCGCGTCAACGGGCGCACCGTCAACCTCTCCATTTTGCGGCAGATAGCCGAACCGTTGGTAGATATTCACGGCCAGAACGAGCATCTGAGCCTGATGCGGGTGCGAGAACACCAGCGCTTCCTGGATCGCTACGGCGAACTCGATGCGCAGCGGGCTGAGATGGCTCAGCAGGTGCGCCGCCTGCGGGCCGTGCAGAAAGAGCTGGCCGAGCTGGTTCAAAACGAGGCCCACCTGGCCCGCCGTATGGACCAACTGGCCTACCAGGTCGAGGAGATTGAGGCGGCCAATTTGCAGCCCGGCGAAGAAGAGACGCTGGGCCAGGAACGCACGCGCCTGGCCAACGCCGAGCAACTGGGCCAGCTCAGCGCCGAAGCCTACCGGACCCTGTTCGAGGGCGAGGAGGACTACCTCTCCGCCGCCGATCTGATCGGGCAGGTGACCAAAACCCTGACCAATCTGGCCCGGCTCGACGGCAGCCTGGAAGGCCAGGTTCAGGCCGCCAACGATCTGGCCTACCAGGCGCAGGAACTGGCCGCCACCCTGCGCGACTACGCCGACGCCATCGAATTCAATCCGGCTCGCTTGCAGGAAGTTGAGGAGCGCCTGGGTCTGATTTATAATCTCAAGCGCAAGTACGGGCAGACCATCGAAGAGATTTTGGCCTTTGGCCAGGGAGCGCGGCAGGAGCTGGAAACCATCAGCCACAGCGAGGAGCGCATCGCCGAATTGCGCCAGGAGGAAGAGGCCCTCCGCCACCGCGTCGGGGCTCTGGCCCAGGCCCTATCCGAGGCCAGGCAGGCCGCCGCCCAGGCGTTGACCGGGGCCATCGAACGGCAGGTGGCCGACCTGGGGATGGACCAGGCCCGCTTTAAGATCGATTTGCAGCGCACGCCCGACCCGAACGGCGTCTACGTCGGCCAGGAAACCTTTGCCTGCGACGAGCGCGGGCTGGATCGCGTCGAGTTTTTGATCGCGCCCAACCCGGGCGAACCTTTCAAGCCGCTGGTCAAGGTCGCCTCCGGTGGCGAAACCAGCCGGGTCATGCTGGCCCTGAAGACGGTCCTGGCGCTGGCCGATGAAACCCCAACCCTGATCTTCGATGAAATCGACCAGGGCATCGGCGGCCGTATCGGCGGCGTGGTGGGCCGCAAGTTGTGGGCGCTGGCCCATCAAGCGGACCACCAGGTTTTGTGCGTAACGCATCTGCCCCAAATCGCCGGCTACGGTGATGTGCACTATCACGTCAGCAAGCAGGTTGTGGGCGACCGCACCCAGACCCACATTCGTGAACTGCGCCAGGAGGAGCGCGTTGAAGAACTGGCGCAGATGCTGGGCACCCCCTCCGAGAGCACGCGGCGTTCGGCCGCAGAGATTTTAGGCGAGGCCGAAGCGGTAAAAGAAAATGGGGTTGAATTGGGAGAAGGCGTGGCTCAGGCGGCGCTGTTGTAGCCCCGGCGCGCAGAATCCAAACTGGGCGGCTGTCACAGGCCGCCCAGTTTGGCGTAGAAGGAGATGTTGCGAGGAGGAATCGCTTCAATAAATAACAGGTCTTCCCAGCGAATAAATAAATTAGCCCTTCCGGATAAATAAGATGATGTGGTTGCTCCTCGCGTTGAACTATCTGCACTATAACAGGCGCAGGTTTGAATCCGGTTTGAGAAATCTATGAAAATAGTTTGAGTCGAGCCATTAAGCCGACTACCTTGGGTGCGTCCAAATTTTTTGGAAAGCACAGGGGGGAATTGGGGGGACACACTCCCTTCGGTCGCACACCCCCCGGTCCTCCTAAAATGTCGGACACACCCACTACCTTGGCACCCACTTGACGGCGTCGAAGGCGATCATGCTGGCCCCGCCCGGTTCGCGGGTGTTGTCGTAGACCAGAACGAACTCTCTGCCGTCGTTGGCGGCGTTGAAGCTGTACGTGCCCAGGCTGACCCAGGCATTAAAATGGCGGGCCTGGTTGACGATCCTGTCGTGGCGCTGGCCGTCGTGCAGCACCCGGTAGCGCACGTTGCCGCTGGTGGCGTGCGTGGCCGGGATGAAGGCGAAGACCTCGTACTGGCCGGGTGCGGTTAGAGCAGGTAGCCATTTGCCGTAGTTGACCGGCTGGGTGCGGGTGTTGTAGGTCCAGAAGAAATCCCCGCCGTGCCCGCCCTGGGCCTTAAAGCGATGGTCGGGGCCGCCCCAGATGAAGCCTTTATCCTTGTTGTCAACGACGAGACTGGTCCGGTCCCCGTCCGGTTTGGGGGTCGGGGTGGGGGTTGCCGGCGCCGGCGGCGTATCGCTGATCTTCTCCCACCAGAAGCCCATTTGCGCCAGCCCTGTGGCTTCAAAGTATTCCACCCGCACGAAGTACGTGCCCTCGGTCAGAGCCAGGGTGCCGCTGCTGGTGTTGACCAATTGCTCGTGCCATTCGTTGATCACCTGCCGGTCGCCGACCCAGACCCGCGCCCCATCGTCGTGGAAGGCGAAAAAGCGGTAGGTGCCGGTTTCGAAGGACACGGCTCGCGTCCACTGGGCCGAGAAATGGTCCGCCCGAATCGCCGCGTGCGGCGAGCCGTTGCCCCAATCGAAGGCGATCTTGTCGTCGGAGCGCCACCAGGCGGGATCGCCGCTCAGGTCCGTGTTGTTCCAGTACAGGCCCTTCCAATCGGCGAAGAACTGAAAATCGCCGTCGAGTTTTTCAAAGCTGAACCTGGCCACGCCGGGGCCGGTCTCCTTGAAATAGGCGATCTGGATCGTGTGCGAGCCGGCGGTCAGGGTGCGGGTGATGGTGAAGGTGGGGTCTGTGCTGGCCTGCCAGCCGTCGATCAACAGCTCCCCGTCGATCCACAGACGCGCCCCGTCATCGACGGTCAAGGTAAAGCGATAGGTGGCGGGATCGAAGTGCATAGCCTTCGTCCAGCGCACCGAGAAGTTGTTCGCGGGCACGCCCTCGACCGGCGCGCCGCTGCCCCAATCATTATCAATCGCCGGCTCGAAGCGGCTGACGACCGGATCGCCTTGCAGACCGGTGTTGTCGAAGTACTCAGCCCACCAGCCGGAGGATTGCGCCGGGGGCGACGTCTCGGGTTTGGCCGCAACAACTCCGGGGCCGGCCAGCAAACTGAGAAGTAAGACCAGGGATAGCATTATCGAGACCCGTTTGCGCCAATTCGTTGATGCATAGATCATAAGACCTACTCCTCTCTCAAGCCGCGCCTGAACGCTCACGCCCGCCGGCGATTCAGGCTCAAGATCGCGCCGCCGGCCAGCACCAACACCAGTATCCCGCTGGCCACCAACCGGATTAGATTATCTGTCAAATTGCCAGTGTTGCCGGTTTCGGGCAGGGGCGCATCCGGCGCGGTGGTTGGGGGGGGCGTGCCGTCAACCGCGACCAGGCTGACGGCGTCAACATCGAAATTGCCCTCTCGCTCGCCCGGCCACTTCTTGACGCCACGGATGAACAGGGTCAGCTTATCACCGCTGGGGGTGATCGTCGTCTCGAAGCTGCCCAGCTCAAAGGCCACGCCGTTGGCCGGGCCAAGGCGGGGTTGCTCTTCGAAAGGCAACTCGATCCAGGTCTCGACCGCCTGCCAGTCGGTGCCGCCGCTATGGTCGAGGCCAAGCTCCATAATGTAGCCAAAACTGGAGTCTTCGGAGTTGCCCTCATCGGAGCGGACCAGCCCTTTCAGGCTCAGTTGGTACGCCTTGCCGGGGCTTACGGACACGGTCTGAAAGATACCGGCGAAGCGGCTCTGGTCGGTAGAGTTCTTAACCTCGATCAGTTGGGCGTGCTCGCCGTCGGCGACCACCAGCGGCCAGGTATCATCGTACCAGCCGACGAAGGCGCTGCCGTTGTCGAACCGGCCCCAACCATCAGCAAGCCCCTCGATGACGCCCGCTTCGCCGGTGAAGCCCTCTTCAAAGCTGCCATTGGTGATAAGATTCGTATCTTGGGATAAGGCGGGAGCGCCGGGGACGACGAGCGAGGCCGCCAGGCCCGCCGCCAGCGCGATCACCAGGACGACCCACAGCGGTCGCTTCCACGAAATAGGGGATGTCGTTTGCATCATACCCTCCCTTCGGGATTCAGTTTACCGGATATGCCGATCAAGCCAGACGATCCACGACTCAGCACAGCGCACTGGTTATGTCACAACCTTATGTCGTGTAGACATATTGTACGCTACTTTTGATGTTACGTCAAGCCACAACTCTGGGCGCGGGTGTGTCCCAAATTTCACGTGCGCCTGCGCGCGAAGCAACAGTACGCGAAGTCTTGGCTGCGTACAATCGACCGATGACAGAGAGGACAACGGTCGTACCGTTACCTACGGCAGTGCAGGTGTTTGTGGTTCTCAGCGTGCTTTTCAGGCAAATGATTTGTTGGAAGTGCGTCGCACCTAAAATTCGGGACAGACCCCTTTGGGCGCATTGGATTTTACTGGCCTGTTGGACATGCCACTGAGAATCGACTATAATCTATCCTTAT